>JBAWAP010000370.1:0-9044 GCA_049589355.1 Anaerolineae bacterium | reverse complement strand
GCATGGGGTTGGCTCCAGCGGCCACATTCTTCAGCCCCTCGTTAACGATCATGTGGGCCAGGACGGTGGCGGTGGTGGTGCCATCGCCAGCCACGTCGTTGGTCTTGGTGGCGGCTTCTTCCAGGAGCTGGGCGCCCATGTTCTCGTAGGGGTCTTCGAGCTCAATCTCCTTGGCCACGGTGACCCCATCGTGGGTGATGGTGGGGGCGCCCCACTTCTTGTCCAGGGCCACGTTGCGCCCCTTGGGCCCCAGGGTAGTGCCCACGGCGTTGGCCATGACGTCAATGCCCTTCTTCAGGGCCCTTCTAGCTTCCTCTCCGAAAATAAGTTGCTTTGCAGGCATAATCTAACCTCCTTGGTGTTGGTATATTGGTAGATTGGTAGATTGGTACACTGGTAGATTGGGACCAATTTACCAGTTTCCCAATTTACCAATGTACCAGTTTCCCAATCTACTGGCTACGATTCCACGATTGCCAATATGTCGCTTTCCTTGAGGACCAGGACCTTGCGGTTGGCCTCCAGCTTGACCTCGCTGCCGGCGTACTTGGCGAAGAGGACGCGGTCTCCCTCCTTGACGTCCATGGGGATGCGCTTGCCCTCTTCGTCTCGCTGGCCTGGGCCAACGGCCAGGACCTTGCCCTCCTGGGGCTTCTCCTTGGCCGTCTCGGGAAGGACAATGCCACTGGCCGTCACTTCCTCCCTCTCGATAGGCTCTACGATCAATCGGTCGCCCAGGGGCTTCAGGTTCACCTTTGCTGCCATGTTAAGACCTCCTTCCTCTAATCTCAATGACCAAATCCCAATGATAAAGCAAGTTGGGATTTGGTCATTGGTTCATTGGTCATTGTTATTTAGCCTTAACTTCGATGGTCTTGGGCTTGACCTCCTCGGCCTTGGGGAGAGTCAAGGTCAACACGCCGTTCTCAAACTCGGCCTTGGCCTTCTCTGCCACGATGGTGGTTGGCAAGGTCAAGGAGCGGGAGAAAGCTCCATAGCGACACTCTTGGCGGATGTAGTTGGCTTTCTCGACTTTCTCCTCGGCCTTGGTCTCGCCCTTGATGGTCAGCGTATCGCCGGTGATGGTGATGTCAATATCCTCGGCCTTAACCCCAGGCACCGAGCTCTTGATCACGACATCCTGGTCGGTTTCATACATGTCCACCGCTAAGGCTTCGGCGCCCAAGGGAGCCAGCCAGCCGATGCGAGGACGTATGAAGCTCTCCTCAAAGAGCCGATCCATCGCTTCCCTCAGGGAGATCAAATCCCGGAAGGGTTCCCAACGTACTAAGTTAGCCATTACTGTTCACCTCCTGGTGTAGACTTTCAGCCTAATTGTAACTCAATTGTGTTAGAACAACGCTAGAGAGACATTAGAGTTTTGTTAGAGTTTGTCGCCGTCAATTATCAGCGCGTATGCTGCGATCTCTTTCCCAACGTCACGGGGATGACCTGCTGCCGCCCATCGCCGCGCAGTACCGTCAGCTCAACCGGGTCGCCAGGCGAGGCGTAACGTTCCAGGTACACCAGGAGATCGTCGAACTTCTCGACTGGCTGATCGTCAACGGCCACGATCAGATCACCACCAGCCGCCAGGTAGACCTGCTGCCCGAAGTCGAATCCCAGCAGAACATCGGTTTGCCTGGTCCCAGCTTGCAGCCCAGCCTCGTCTGATGGCCCTCCAGGCTCGACGTACATGACGTAGGCCCCTCGCGCCTCCTCGGGAAAGCCGAGCGCATCAGCCCAGGCTGGGCTGTAGGTCTGCCCGGAAATGCCCAGCCAGGCGTGGTCGTAATACCCTTCGGCGATCAGTGCTGGCACCACCCGTTTGGCGATGTTCACGGGGATGGCGAAGCCGATGCCTGTGTTGGCCTGCACGAGGGAGGAGCCGGTCTCGATCTGGGCATTGACACCGATGACCTGCCCCTGGGAATCGAGCAGCGGTCCACCGGAGTTGCCAGGATTGATGGCCGCGTCGGTCTGCAGCGCCTCAGGAATGGCGAAACTGGTCAGCGCGGGGATGCTGCGCCCCTTGGCGCTGATGATGCCCTGGGTGAGTGTGCCCTCCAGGCCGAAGGGATTACCGATGGCAATGGCCCGGTCCCCCACGTCTACCTCGTCAACGTCGCCCAACTCCACCGGGCGTAGTTCGTGGAGTCTAGGGTCCACTTCGACCACGGCCAGGTCGCTGTCCGGATCCTCGCCGATCACCGTTGCGGGCAGGCTCACGCCGTCGGCGAAGGTTACCAGCACGTCACGCGCACCTTGCACCACGTGGTCGTTGGTGACGATGTGGCCCTCGGTGTCCCACACGAAGCCGGAACCCTCTGCCTGGTCAGTGCGGATATTGACCACCGAGGGGTTCACCTTGCGGTACACCTCCGTCAGGATCTGGGACTCGACGTCCAACTGGCTCAGTGTGGATGGGGGTACGAGGGTGGGCGTGACCAACACTTCCTTTTCCACTTCCACGATCCTGGTGACCTCGACGGGCACCTCTTTCTCGACCACCACGGTCTTGACCGCTGGCTTCTTGATTTCGACGACTTCTGGGGCCACCCTTGTTGCCAGTTCTTCGACCTCATCCACTAATCTGCTGGGCCAGGTGAAGATATTACAACTTGGGAGAGTCAGGCTCAAAACTACCAGTGCCGATAGCAAGATGCAACGTAGATTTCTCTTACTCATTTTCATTTCTCCTTCGATGCTGGGATAGCTACCTCCACCTTCGCTGGACGAAGGAGCTCTCCGCGATAGAGGTAGCCTTTTTGCCTTTCTCCTACCACTGTCTCTTGATCGTGATCACCAGCTACTGTATCCACTGCCTCGTGATAGTAGGGATCGAAGGGCTGGCCTATCGCTTCCAGCGGTTCCACACCCTCCTGGCTCAGCAGGCGTTGCAGCTCTTGATAGGTGAGCTTTACTCCATCGTGGAGACTTCTCCCCTGCGAAGCGGGGGGGACGGCTCGACTGAGCTCGTCGAAGTCTGAGAGGGGGCGATCAGAATGAGCCAAGGCCCGTTTCAAATTATCGGCCACGGCCAGGAAAGTGCGCAGAAGGCGCTTTTTCTCCTCCTCAGCTTGGTCAGCATAGCGGTGCTCCAGCCGCTTTCTGGTGTTCTCCAGTTCGGCTGCTGCCCGAAGGTACCTGTCCTTATACTCGGCCGCTTCCTGACGGATGGCTTCCATCTCGTCCTCCGTCGACAGCTCACCTTTCTCCTCAGGCACTACCTCCAACTTCCAACCTCCAACTTCCAATATCCAACATCCAACTACATCTCGCGAAACTCGCCTTCCACCACGCCTTCGTCCGCAGGACCAGTCGTGCCCGAGCCCGGACCGCCTCCCGGCTGATACTGAGCCTGGGGCTGGCCGTACATCTGCTGGGACATGGCATAGCTGGCTTGCTTCAGCTCTTCCATGGCCCTACGGATGCGAGCTACGTCATCGGTCTTCATGGCCTGACGCACCTCTTCGATCTTGCCCTCAATGGCCCGGCGGTCAACATCTGAGACCTTGTCGCCGACCTCTCGCAGGGTCTTTTCTATCTGGTAAGCCAGGCTATCGGCCATGTTGCGGGTATCGGCCAACTCGCGTCGTCGCCGGTCCTCAGCTTCGTGCTTGCGGCCCTCCTCCACCATGCGACCTACATCGTTCTTGGAAAGGTTGGTGGATGCGGTGATGGTTATCTTCTGCTCTCTTCCCGTGGCCTTGTCCTGAGCGGTGACGTTCAGGATGCCGTTGGCATCAATATCGAAGGTCACCTCGATCTGCGGGATGCCCCGTGGCGCAGGAGGGATACCCTCCAGCCGGAAGCGGCCCAGGGTGATGTTGTCAGCGGCCATAGGCCGTTCGCCCTGCAGTACGTGGATGTCCACGACGGTTTGACCATCCTCGGCGGTGGAGAAGATCTCACCCTTCCGCACGGGGATGGTGGTGTTGCGCTCGATGAGGGCCGTGGCCACGCCGCCCAGGGTCTCCAGGCCCAAGGTCAACGGCGTCACGTCCAGCAGCAACACGTCCTTGACCTCACCGCCCAGCACACCCGCCTGCAAAGCAGCCCCTACAGCCACCACCTCGTCAGGGTTGACCCCCTTGTGAGGTTCCTTGCCGCTGGTAAGCTCTCTCACCAGGTCCTGGATCATGGGCATGCGCGTAGCGCCACCCACTAACACAACCTCTGCTAAGCCACTGGCTCGTAGGCCAGCGTCGGACAGAGCTTGCTCGAAGGGGCCACGGCAGCGCTGCACCAGGTCCTCGGTGAGCTGCTCCAGCTTGGCCCGGGTCAGCTTCGTGGTCAGGTGTTTAGGCCCAGAGGCATCGGCGGTGATGAAGGGCAGGTTGATCTCCGTCTCCGTCACCGTGGAGAGCTCGATCTTGGCTTTTTCCGCTGCTTCTTTCAGCCGCTGCAGGGCCTGGCGATCCTGGCGCATGTCTATGCCCTGATCCCTCCTGAACTCGCCGGCGACGTAATCCACTACTCGCTGGTCCCAGTCATCGCCGCCTAAGAAGGTATCGCCGCTGGTGGACTTGACCTCCACCACCCCCTCGCCCACCTCCAGGATGGAGACGTCGAAGGTGCCGCCGCCCAGGTCGAAGACCAGGATGGTCTCCAGCTCCTTCTTGTCTAGCCCATAGGCCAGAGACGAGGCCGTGGGCTCGTTGACGATGCGCAGCACCTCCAGCCCGGCTATCTTGCCGGCGTCCTTGGTGGCCTGGCGCTGGGAGTCGTTGAAGTAGGCGGGCACCGTGATCACCGCCTGCCTGACCGGCTCGCCCAGGTAGGCCTCAGCGTCCGTCTTCAGCTTCTGCAGGATCATGGCTGAGATCTCCTGGGGGGTATAAGTCTTGCCCGTGGCCGGAATGTGGACGCGAGCGTCGCCCGCTGGCCCTTCCACGATCTGGTAGGGCAGAATCTTCTTGGCTTTTTCCACCTCTGGGTCATCGTAGCGCCGCCCCATCAGACGCTTGATAGAGAAGATGGTGTTATCGGAGTTGACAACGGCCTGGCGTTTGGCCACCTGGCCTACCAGGCGCTCGCCCGTCTTGGTGAAGGCCACCACCGAGGGGCAGAGCCGTCCGCCCTCAGCGGTGGGGATAACTGTCGCATCGCCGCCTTCCAGCACAGCGATGACCGAGAATGTCGTTCCCAGGTCAATACCAACAATCTTGCTCATATTTTACACTCCTCTCTACGAATTCATCATCTTGGGGAAGGGATGCCAGTGCCGTGTGGTCGCCTGGCTGCGGCAAGTTGTTGTAGTCGCAGTCACAGGGGCCACCCTGGCTGCAGCCGATGCAGCAATAGACCACCCCATCCACGATAGTCGGTTGCCAGTTGAACTCGATGCCGCAGTTGGCGCAGACCATCTTCATCTTGCCGCTCCTTCCCCTGATGGTTTACGCCTATATTTTACCCTATCTGTGTTAGAATAACGCTAGAAGAGTATTAGAGTTTTGTTAGAGTTTCGGGGCAAGAGAATAGCCGAGTTAGGTTTATCAACTCGGCTATTTCCATCGTCAGCGTTGGCGTCGCTCATCGCAGGGCTCTGAGCGGGTGTAGCCTGCCGGGCGAGGGGTGTCGCCTGTACGCGCGGGTTAGGCGGCGCTTTGCTTCGACAGTGCTTCAATCTCCCGAATCAGTACAAGAAGATTGGGACGAGTAAAACTCATTTCCGGTGCAGGAATACGATTGTGTTTGACATAGTGAGCGTGTATAGAAACAATTCGTAGTCTTCTGGTGTACGCAGTGGGTTGTTCATACCGCTACTCGAATCAGGCCGGCCAGACTAGGCGCTTGTGGCTGAAGGCGTTGAACTTCGTTGCGGTATTCAGCTTGGCGGGCAAGCCAGGTCCGATACACACTGGCCCACTCACCAAAATCTAACACCCAACTGTCATCTTCTGGCTCTTCACCATTCACGTAAGCAGCATAGAAAGTCTCGGAGCGAACATCGTATTTGCGCTCGAAGTCTAGGAGTTCGGTCTCAAGCACATGAATATCGGTCAAGATCTCGTGTAGACTCATCATTCACCTCCGCGCCCAATTCAAGCTAGGTTTAGTATACACCAACAAGCCGAAAGATGCAACTACAATGCCCGCACACATATCACGCCTGCCGCAAGGCGCGCAGGATCTCCGATACCCATGGCCGCTTGCCTTACATTAGAAGCCCCGTAACTTATCCGTTTTGTAACTGCTCAGCCCATGTCATTGCGAGGAGCGTTTTTTGCGACGAAGCAATCTCCTCCTTGCGGCTTGGGGATTGCTTCGCTTCGCTCGCAATGACAGCCTGAGTAGTCACCCCGTTTTATCCGCTGCCCATCCGTTGCCTCACAACAGCCGCAGCCTGGTCACCCGGGGATCAATGATCACTTCATCCGCCTCGAAGTCGAGCTTAAAGCGCCAGGCTTGCATCGTCTTGGCCCCAATGATGAGCTGACTTGAGAGACCAGGGATGACCATGAACTCATCTGAGAAACGGTATCCGTCCAGGTGAAAGTCCAGAGTGACCCTTTCTGTCACTTTCACCGCGCTCCCCTTCTCCGCCGTCTCCAAAGAGATGGGAATGGGGAGGGGGGTGAGCATCTCCAATTTCTTGGCTAAGTCCCGGTCAATGCAGGAGTAGGTGGCTCCGCTGTCGAACAGGCCCGTCAGTTCGTGCTCCCCTTTGGAACCCACCAGTTTGATCTCTTTCTCGATAATGGCCATTAGTTGTACCTCCTCGTTTGCTTCGTTGGCCTGAGCAACCATCAAGGGCACCCTCGCACCCATCGGCCAAGTTTCGTTGAGTTGTGTCAATTATACATAGAGTGCCCGCAGGCAATACCTTCAGTAGTGGTAGCGCGCTTGCAAGAAGTCTATCCGGTCCTCACTTACCAGGTATACGATGCGGTGTTCTTGCGTCAATCGCCTAGACCAGGCTCCCTCCGCCAGATACTTCAATGGCTCTGGCTTTCCCATCCCCTTGAACGGGTCTCGGAGAATGTCCTCTACTATCCTTAGCACCCGTAATGCCATCTTCCGATCCGTTTGTACCCAGTACCGCAGGTCCTCTATAAACTCGGGATGGAAGACAGCGTCGCGTTGTTTCCTTTCGCCTCTACCCTTCTTCCGTGACTCCGTCAAGGCCGGCCTCTCTTTTCAGTTCGCCTACGGTCTGTGGAGTTCCTTCCTTCCGTTGGGCTCGCCCCAGTGCTGTCAACAGGCGTTCTACATTCTTGGGCGACCTTAACAGATAGGCGGTCTCCATCAACCCTTCCAGTTCGTCGGCCGAGATTAGGGCCACCGGCTCCGCTCCGCGACGTTCGATGATTACGATCTCACGATTGAGAGTGACCTCATCCCAAAGCGACGCAAGATTGCCACGCGCCTGGGTATAAGTTGTTTGAATGGCCATAACACCTCCAAGCCAGAAAATGTACAGTAATACTGTACATCATTTTGCGAAATTGTCAAGTAGGGGTGTTCCGAACGCCCATCACGCCTGCCGCAAGGCGCACAGGATCTCCGATACTGATGGCCGCTTGCCGTACATGAGGAGCCCCATCCGGAAAACCTTGGCCCCGGCCCACGGGGCCCCGCCGATGCCCAGGATCAGATGGGGGATTAGAATTCGCCGCGTGGACCTTGGTAGACTCGGTAGGTGGTCTCGGAGAGAATCACCAGGCTTTTTCGCAGTTGCTGCTCGGTCCAGGCTTTGGACAGCAGGAAACGCTGGAGGACGTCGTTCACCACTTCCACGGTCTGATGGCGCAATCGCAGCACGAGTATCCCTACCTGACCCTCTTCGGCGAAGTAGTAGATTTGCCCAAAGTCGAGATCATGGGTGAGGATGACTTGCCTTCGCGCTTGGCCAAGGCGACAATTTCCCGATCACTCAGCCGCCGAGGGCCCTCGCGGCACAGGCTGCGACATGGATAGCCCAGTGCTTCGAGGTGTGCAGCCGATTCAGGTGAGCGGTGTCCTGAGCCTGTCGAAGGGATGTTCTCGTCGGCCAGGAATGAAAGGGTCACGCGGGCGCCTCCGCCACGGTGAGGGGGTACACTTCCTCATAACGCATGCGCTGTTCCGCATACCATAGGGCAGCCCGGATATCTTCACCAGTCAGGATCGGATAAGCCTGGATGATGCGCTCTTCATCATAACCCGAAGCCAACAAATTGAGAATCAGGTAGATCGGGATACGCGTGCCAGCGATCACGGGCTTACCCATCAAGATGTCCGGGTTAATCTCGATTCTTTGGGATAGGGAAGTTTTCATGGCTCTCGTCTCCTTTACCGACGGCCGCTTGCCGTACATGAGAAACCCCATGCGGAAGACCTTGGCCCTGTCAGCGTTGGCACTGCTCATCGTGGGACTCTGAGCGGGCGGAACCTGCCGGGCGAGGGGTGTCGCCTAACGGCATGCGGTTGAGCGACGCGTTTTTTGCATCCACTCCACCCCGTGTTAGGCCGTCTTTCGCCTTATGAGTTCTTCAATCTCCTGAATGATGACAGGCAAATTGGGATGGATGAAACTCATCTCTCGCGCGGGCACACGATTGCGTTTGATGTCAGGTGGAACGTGTTTGTGGTGGGGGAAGGTTGATGCCAATGTCGGGTCATTGGGATGCGGAAAGTCATCGTACCAATACAAGCGTTCCTCGCCCTGGTACATCCATACGACGTGATGAGGCCCGCCTCAAAATCTAGCTCTTGCCTTATCCGTAGCCGAAATCCTTGAGCGAAGAAGATGTCTCCCTCAGCAACTCCTGTGTAAGGACTGGTAGACCAGACAACTACGGTAGAGCGTTCGACAGATGGACGGCCAGCCAATTCAGCCACAAAACGGCTGTAGTCGGCAAGCGACTTCAGAGGGTTATTGCTCATCAGTAAGCAGGTTGAAAACGCAGTACTTCAGCCAAATCACGTTGTATAACCTATGGTTCGCCCATTTTCAGGGCGGTTTTAGAAAATCCGTGCAAAGTCTGGTGTAGATGTCCAGTGAGAAACCCAGCAACACCAAGATGCATTGTTGCAACTTGGAGAGTGGAGTGAGATGA
>JBAWAP010000369.1:0-6100 GCA_049589355.1 Anaerolineae bacterium | reverse complement strand
GGCCACTTTATGGCCGAGCGAGCCAACTTGAACAGCTACATGTTGGTATCAATCAGAGCCACGATTCCCATAACGAATTTTTCGCACCTCGTTGAAAGCAGCCGTGATCTCGGCCTCAATTTCGTCGGGGGTCAGGTCAGTAGGGCGGCTATGCACCTCCTCAAGCAATGCATTCAACCTGGCCCAAGCTGCCTGGCGGCGCTGTTGCTCAGTGGGTGCTTGGTTCTCTTCAGTCATCACGCGTTCTCCTCAGCAAAGAACTCCCGATACCAAGCCAGTGTCTCTCGCAAGCCAGCCTCCAACGTCCATTGCGGTTCCCATCCCAGCAGCCGTCTGGCCTCGTCGCTGTTGAGGTATTGATGGCGTATCTCGTGGAGGGGCTCGTTTAAAATAACGGGCTCCAGGTCCGGACGGCCGGCCACCTCCAGGATGGCCTCGACTACCTCCAGCACCGTCCTGGGGTCGTTGAGGCCAAAGTTGAAAGCCTCACCCTGGATGGCCGGGTTGTCCAGGTACTCGGCGAGCAGGATGTAGGCGCTGACGATGTCCTCAATGTAGAGATAATCGCGCGTCAGTGTGCCGTCGCTGCGCACGATGGGCCGTTCGCCATGGAGCACTGAGCGTATGGTGCCCGGCACCACCCGATCCCAGTGCAGGTCGCCACCGCCATAGATGTTCCCGCAGCGGGTGATGCCCAGCGGCAGGCCGTAGGTCTCGGCATAGGCCAGGGCGATGAGATCAGCGCAAGACTTGGAGACGTCGTAGGGATGCCGCCCTTGGAGCGGCGCGTCCTCGCTGTAGGGTAGAACCTCGTGCTCGCCGTAGGCCTTATCGCTGGAGGCGACGACCAACCGCGTGAGGGTTGGGCAGCGGCGGGCAGCCTCCAGCACCGTCCACGTGCCCTTGATGTTGGTCTCGAAGGTGGATAGCGGAGCACGGTTGGCAACTGTGACCAGAGCCTGGGCCGCCAGGTGGAAGCAGATGTCAACGTCGTATTCGTTGAAGATCCGCTCCATCAGGGCGTAGTCGGTCACCGAGCCGTGCACGCGGATGATACGCCTGCTGTAGCCTGAGCGGACAAGCTGCGCCCGAGGGTCCTCGTCGAAGATCAGCCCGACCACATTAGCCCCTCGGTCCACCAGGGCCATGGTCAGCCAAGAGCCCAGGATGCCGGTGCAACCTGTGACAAAGACGTTTCTATCCCACCATTTGAACTTTGAGCTTTGAGCTTTGAACTTCATTCCCCCTGCTCCCTTGCTCCTCTGCTCCCCTGCCCCTTTGTCACTCCCAAATCTTCCACGGCGCCTTACCCGAGGCCCACAGCTCATTCAAGATACGTAGATCGGTTCGCGTGTCCATGCACTGCCAAAAGCCGTCGTGACGATAGACGGCAAGTTGCCCATCGGCAGCCAACTGCTCCAAAGGCTCCTTTTCCAGGACGCTGTTCTCATCAAAGTAGTCGAACACCTCTCGGTTGAAGACAAAGAATCCGCCGCTCACCAAGCCGTTCACCTGCGGCTTCTCTTTGAAAGCCGTGACCAGGCCCCTGCCGTCGCTCTGCACCACACCGAAACGAGAGAAGGGGTGCACTCCGGTCACGGTGGCGATTCTTCCCAACTTTTTATGAAACTTCAGCAGGGCAGCGATGTCTATGTTGGCCACACCGTCGCCGTAGCTGGCGAAGAAGACGTCCTCCTCAATGTACCTCTCGATCCGCTTGACTCGGCCGCCGGTGTTGGTCTCCAGGCCGGTATCGGCCAGGGTGACGGTGAAATCCTCCTCACCGTGAGTGTCGTGGAAGGCGAATTCTCGCTCGACCCCCAGGGTGATGGTAAAGTCCCTGGTCATGCACTCGTAGTCGAGGAAGTAGCGTTTGATCATCTCGCCCTTGTAGCCCAGACACAGTACGAAATCCTTGTAGCCGTAGTGGGCATAGATCTTCATGATGTGCCAAAGGATAGGCTTATCGCCGATAGGCACCAGGGGCTTAGGCCGAAACTCCGTTTCGTGCTCCATGCGGGTGCCCCTTCCCCCGCAGAGTATGACTACTTTCTTAGGCCCCATATCTCTCCCTCATAGTTTCCGAGACCTGCGCCGTCAGCTCGAAGGCACGCTCCGCTGCTTCCTCCGAAAGGGTACGCAGGCCACAGGAAGGGGTGATCAGCGAGGAGTTGATGAGATCATCAAAGGAGACGCCCTTCCTCGCCAAAAGGTTCATTGCCTCGTGCAATCGCGCCACCAGGCTCTCCACCGTCTCACTCATCAAAGCCTGTTCATCGTCCGCAGGGACGATGCCCCAGGCGATGATGCCGCCGCGCTTGAGGAAGTCTCTCACCTCCCCGGCGTACAGGGAAAAGGCCTGGGCGTAATTGTAGGTGTCGAAGTTAATTATCTCCGCTGAGGTGGAGAGCAGGACGGACCAGTCGGTGTTGCCGCAGCAGTGAGTGCCTTTGATCCCCGTAAGGCCGGCGAAGACTTCTTCCAGGAGCGTGATCACCTGCTCCCTGTTCAGGGAGATGTAGGCCGAGCCGAAGGCGCTCATGTATGGCTCGTCAATGAAAACTATGGTGGTCGGGGCTAACTTACGCAGCTCCTGTTCCTGCCAGGCGGCTTTGAGGCGGAGGTGCTTGGCCAGGGCGTCGGCCAGGATGTCGTCATAGAGGACCGGACGGCGATCCTGGTCAACTACCGTGAGCCCCCAACTGATGGGGCCAGTCACCTGGCCCTTCACTACCGCCGGCTGCAAGTCGCTAGCCGATAGCACTTGGGGAAATGCCGCCAGGCCAGCCGCGTAGTCAGCGCCGAGGGCCCCGTGGCTCAAATCATTCTCCAGGTAGGCCAGGTAGAGACGTTCCAGACCGGGGTCCAGGTCTTTACCCCGATCCACGTAGATGCGCTCGTCCTCCAGCACCACGCCAGGGAAGCCCTCGCTGAACTGAACGTACATGTTCTCCAAAAAGGTGCGCTTGGGCAATTGTGGCCAGGTGGGGATGTGGGGGAAATCCTCCAATACCAGCTCGCAGGCTGCTTGCGGATCGGTATGGGGTATGCTGCCGAGGTGCAGGGGCAACAGCTTAGGCTCAAATCTCCTCATCGGTAACTCCTTTTACCCTCCTCAGGCCTGGCGCGAAGGGTGGGTAGACGATCCCCTCCTCGGTCACGATGCCCGTGATGTAGCGGTGAGGGGTGACGTCGAAGGCGGGGTTGTAAACGGGAACCTCCTCAGGGGCAATGCCTACTCCGCCCACGTGGGTCACCTCGGCCGGATCCCGCTCCTCAATGGTGATCTCGTCGCCTGAGGGCAACGATAGGTCAACAGTCGAGGTAGGACACACCAAGTAGAAGGGGATGCCGTTCTCCTTGGCCAGTACAGCCAGCTTGTAGGTGCCGACCTTGTTAGCCACGTCGCCGTTGGCGGCCACCCGGTCGGCTCCCACCAGGACGAGGTCAACTCGGCCCATGCGCATGAGGTGGCCGGCGGCGTTGTCGGCGATCAGGGTCATGGGGATGCCATAGCGCATCAACTCCCAGGCCGTCAGGCGCGCCCCCTGCAACCTCGGCCTGGTCTCGTCTACCCAGACGTGGATGCGCTTTCCCTGCTCGTGGGCCGCGCGGATCACCCCCAAAGCGGTGCCGTAGTCCACAGTGGCCAGGGAGCCGGTGTTGCAGTGAGTCAGGACGTTGTACCCGTCCTCGATGAGCTCCGCTCCAAGAGCAGCCATGCGCTTGTTGACCTCCACGTCTTCGTCAGCAATGCGCTGGGCCTCGGCCACCAGGGCGTTCGCTATCTGCTCCACCTGGGTATACTGAGCCTTTCGCGCCTGCTCCAACATCCGCTCCAGGGCCCAGGACAGGTTCACGGCCGTGGGGCGAGTCTTTCGTAAGATATCGGCTGCTTTCTCCAGGTCGGCCAGCAACTCGGCTCGGGTCTTCGCCTCGCTCCCTCGTGCGCACACGGCCAGGCCGAAGGCCGCCGCCGCTCCGATGGCTGGTGCGCCACGGATATACATCTCCTTGATCGCCCGCGCCACCTCCCGATAGTCTGTGAACTGAACGATCATGTACTCCTGGGGCAGTTTGCGCTGGTCAATCATCTTCACCACGCCATCGTCCCACTCGATGGTTCTCATGGTGGCATCCCTCACAATACAACAAAAAATCTCTCTGATGAGAGAGAAAACCAAGCACCTCTCATCTTTCAGAACGCCGAGGCATCACGGCGAATCGGCGCTCTGCCGGAATTGGCACCATGTCTGGAAGTTGGAGGTTGGAAATTGGAAGTTGGAGACCGGAAGCTTTCTAGTCTCTAATTTCTAATTTCTAATTTCTAATCTCTAATTTCCAAACTGGTTGCCGGGGTTTCGCAGGGCCGGTCCCTCCACCCCTCTGGATAAGAGTGTCCAGATTATCAAGTCGTTGACGCTATGGTAGCACATGTAAGATATTTTGTCAAACCAGGGTGAGCCTTGCGAAGGTTTGTCCTGAAAATCACTACCTCAACGATGTCATCATAACCATCGGAAAACGTTGCCCTGGCATGGCAGCGAACCTTCGCAAGGCTGTGTTTATCAAGTTGACAATCCTCGCCAATGTGGGGATAATAAGGGTATGAGTTGGAGAACATCAGCCCGTAGAGTCATAGCGGTTTCATTAGCTTTAGTTTGCACAATCTCAGGTTGTCGTAGACAGGTAAACACGCCATCCCCGACGACTACGCCGGTGCCGACAGCCACACCTAGGCCCACTTCTACTGCCACCTTTAATCCCACCCTCACCCTTACTTCCGCACCTACGCCTACCCCTACCTCTACACGCACTCCTACCGTCACATCAACCCCTACCCCTACACGCACTCCTACCGTCACACCAACCCTCGCCCCTACGCTCACTCCTACACCTACGCCCACCCCTACCCCGACGCCTCCTCCTGCCGAGCGCCTGGAGACAGGGCGGACGTATCAGAAAAATGGTGACTACGAGCGAGCCATAGCTGAATACGAGGCCCTCTTATCTGATAAAGCCGCCGAGGAACAAGCCAGGGAGGCCAGTTTCCTCATAGGTGAGAGTCACTTGTTGAATGGAGACTATCAACTGGCCCAGGAAGCCTTCGAGAAACTCGTGCGGGACTATCCTGAGGATGAGCGTTATTCCCAAGCCCTCTTCCTCTTGGCTAGAAGCTACGAAGGGATGGAGGGTTGGACGACAGCCATTGAAACCTACCGCAAGTACCTGGCTCAGAGAGACGTCATAGCTGGCTACGTACACGAGCTCATCGGCGACTGCTACGTGAACCTGGAAGATTACTCTCAGGCTATCGTGGCCTATAGGGAGGCTCTTCAAGAATCCCCAAGCTCAGATCGGGAAATTCAGCTCATGGAGAAAGTGGCCGACGCTTATTCAACCGCGGCCAAGTACGCTGAGTCCATCACCTGGTATGAGACCCTTCTCAGAAAGGCAGAGAAGGACGCCCAGCGGGCCAAGTTTGAGTACCTGATCGGGCAGGCCTACTTGAAGTGGGGAAAGACGGAGGAGGCCCATGAGCACTTCTTGGAAGCAGTGGATCGCTATCCTCAGGCCTGGTATGCATATCTGGCGTTGGTGGAGTTGGTGGATGCCGGTGTCGAGGTGGATGACTACCAGCGCGGGCTGGTGGATTACTATGCTGGCGCTTATTGGCCTGCTATTCGAGCCTTCTTCCGCTACATCGAGGACAACTCAGATCATACAGGCGATCCTTACTACTACATCGGTTCGGCTTACCTGGCGGTAGGTTCTTATGAATCGGCCAAAAGCGCGTTTGACGTTATCCTTGAATCTTACCCCACGAGTCAGTATTTTGGTCAGGCCTGGCTGGAGAAGGCCAAGGCTTTCGCCAGTCAAAACCGACATGACGAGACTCTGAGCACCTACCGCGAGTTTGCGCGGCTCTACCCAAGCCACGAGTTAGCAGAAGAGGCCCTTTGGCGGGCAGCCTCCCTCTCCGAGACAGATAAGGATTACGAAGAAGCGGCGCGCGGTTACTTGGATTTGCAGACAACGTATCCTCAGGGAGCGCGTGCTGCGGCTGCCCTCTTCCAGGCAGGGCTATGCTATTACCGAC
>JBAWAP010000368.1:0-4676 GCA_049589355.1 Anaerolineae bacterium | reverse complement strand
CACCGATTTCAAAGCGACAATCTACTTCGAGACCCTCGGCGAGCGTTTCAGGACGACTCAAGATGTCGTTAATCAGTTGGAGTATGTCCTGGAGTCCTACAGCGATCACCCCAACTTCTTGCGCTATCGGGGCAAGCCAGTGATTTTCCTCTATTCCGTTGAGAGCATAGTTAGAAACCACGGCCAAACCCCTCTCCAGGCCTGGCAGGCCATCCTTGGCCAAATACGTGCCGATGGCTACGATGCGGTGTGGATCGGCCACACCTTTGACCCGAGCTATCTTGAGGTATTCGATGGTCTACACGCCTATGGCTTCTACGCCGCAGATCTGGCCGAAGTATACTCTTCGGTTTCAGATCGGGTAAGGACCTATCAATTCCTGCAGGACCCCAACGCTGAAAGAAAGATCTGGGCGCCGGCGGCCATGCCCGGCTACGATGATGACCTCTTGGGTCGTCCTGGCTCCTGGTATCTTGATCGAGCTGGTGGTGATACTTACAGTTATACTTTCCAAGCGGCCATTCAGTCCCAGGCTGATTGGATTGTCATCACCAGCTTCAACGAGTGGTGGGAGCATACTCACATCGAGCCCAGCGATAACTACAGTTTTAAGTACCTCGAACTGACAAGCGAATGGTCAGACAGCTTTCTGGCAGGAGCTTCCCATCCCGTTCTCTTACCACTGATCACCAAATCCGTAAATTGGTAAACTGGGAAACTGGTAAATTGGGACTCGATTCACCCAACCTACCAATTTACCAGTCTACCAATCTACCAACTAAGTGGAGGCATAACTAGATGTCGGATACAGATATGGACAAACTTCTTGAAGAGGGAGGCTTCTTGGCCATCAGTGGTCGGCGAGCCGAAGGGGTCTCCCAGGATTCGAGAGATGCGCTTGTTGAACAGACCGACGAGATTGCTGAGTACCCCTTGCTTCCGATACGCGATACAGTCATTTTCCCTCACATGGTTACCCCTCTCTTTGTGGGTCGAGATCGCTCGCTGAAGGCCGTGGAGGCGGCGATGTCCACTGAGGGCACTATCGTCGTGGCGGCCCAGAAAGATGCCGAAGTGCAGGAGCCAGACCCCGATGACATCTACACTGTCGGCACCGAGATGTCCATCGCCCGCATGTGGCACTTGCCTGATGGCACGACCAACATCTGGGGGCAGGGCAGGCGAAGGGTCGAAATCCTCGATTTTGTGCAGGTTGACCCCTATATCAAGGTAAGAGTCAGGCACATCGCAGAACCCAGCGAGAAAACCCTCTCTACTCAAGCGCTGATGCGCGCCGTTTTGGCTCTCTTTGAAAAGTGTGTGCAATTGGACCGCAACCTCCCTGAGGATGCTTATGTGATTGCCATGAATATTGATGAGCCGGGTTGGCTGGCGGACCTTGTGGCCTCTGCCCTTAACATAGATGTCGCCAAGCGCCAAGAGGTCCTGGAGACCATTCAGCCAGGTGTCCGCTTGCAGCGATTGAGCATCCTTCTGGCCCAGGAGCTAGACGTCCTGGAGCTGGAGGATCGGATCCACGCTCAGGTGCAGGAAGAGGTTGATAAATCCCAGCGCGAGTATTTCCTGCGTCAACAGATGAAGGCTATCCAGACCGAGTTAGGCGAGATGGACGGCCAGTTCCAGGAGGTCAACGAACTGAAGGAAAAGATCGTTGCCGCTGAGATGCCAGAGGAGGTGCGCCTGAAGGCGGAGAAGGAGCTTGATCGCCTCTCTTCCATGCCCATCGCCTCCCCTGAGGTGAGTGTCATTCGCACCTACCTCGACTGGCTGATCGAATTACCTTGGAGCAATGCCACCGAGGACAACGTGGACATTTCAGATGCAGCCAAGGTGTTGGAGGACAGTCATTATGGCCTCACCAAGGCCAAGGAGCGCATAATGGAATACATGGCCGTGCGCAAGCTGGCCGCCGAGAAGATGCGCAGCCCTATCCTCTGCTTCGTGGGGCCGCCGGGTACAGGCAAGACCTCCCTTGGTAAAGCTATTGCCCAGGCGCTGAGGAGAAAGTTTGTGCGGGTGAGCCTGGGCGGCATCCGCGATGAGGCCGAGATACGGGGTCACCGGCGTACTTACGTGGGGGCTCTGCCAGGCCGCATCATCCAGACCATGCGTCGTGCCGAGACCATCAATCCCCTCTTCATGCTGGACGAGATAGACAAGGTGGGCATTGACTTCCGGGGCGACCCCTCGGCTGCCTTGCTGGAAGTGTTGGATCCTGAGCAGAACCACGCCTTCTCCGATCACTACCTGGACGTGTCCTATGACCTATCGAAGGTGATGTTCATCACCACGGCCAACATCCTCGACCCCGTTCCGCCAGCCCTGCGTGACCGCATGGAGGTCATTGAGTTCCCTGGCTACATCGAGGAGGAGAAGCTAGAGATCGCCAGGCGGTTTCTCGTTCCCCGGCAGTTGACGGAAAACGGCTTGGACGAGACAAAACTCCGGTTCTCAGACGAAGCTTTGCGCCAGATCACCCGCGAGTACACCTATGAAGCCGGGGTACGCAACCTGGAGCGCGAGGTTGCCAACATCTGTCGCAAGGTGGCGCGGCGAGTGGCTGATGGCAAGCAAGCTCCCTATCGCATCACTGCCCAGTCTCTACTCAAGTACCTGGGCCCGCCACAGTTCATCTACGGCATGGCCGAGAAGGAGGACGAGATCGGGGTGGCCATGGGCATCGCCTGGACAGAGGCCGGGGGAGACATCATGCCCGTGGAAGTGACCTTGATGGAGGGCAAGGGCAGTCTGATGCTTACCGGCCAGTTGGGCGAGGTGATGCAGGAATCAGCCCAGGCAGCCCTCTCCTATGCTCGTTCTCACGCCAAGGATCTGGGCATCCGGGGACGAAACTTCGACAAGCTGGACATCCACATCCACGTGCCGGAGGGAGCCATTCCCAAGGACGGCCCCTCGGCAGGGATAACTATGTCCACGGCCCTCATCTCGGCCCTTGCCGGGCGTCCCGTCCGTCACGACGTGGGCATGACGGGCGAGATCACCCTGCGGGGGCGGGTACTGCCCATCGGTGGCTTTAAGGAGAAGGTTCTGTCCGCCCACCGGGCCGGGCTAAAGACCCTCATCCTGCCGCAAAGAAACAAAAAGGACATGGTCGAAATCCCCAACAAGGTCAAGCGGGACCTGGAGTTCATCTTCGTAGACCAAATGAGGGAAGTATTAGAAATAGCCCTGCTGCCCGCACCGGCCCAAGGCAAGAGGGCCAAGCAATCGAGGGATGTCTTAGGCGAAGGAGGTGGTACTTGATGTCAACAGTCACGGTAAGCAAGAAATACGCTGATATCCTTGCTCCTTTGGGTGACGTACAGCAAGCAGTGGACGAGGCGTTGCGTCACTACGCTGTAGAGAGAGTCGGTCAACGCATCGCCGAGCTACGTCGCCAGACCCATCCTTGGGAAGAGAAGTACGATTGTACATACGAGGTCTTCTATGCCCGTGTTACTGGTGATGAGGAGTATGTGGCCAATCTCCGTCAAAAGTATCCCACCTGGGAGCGTGACTTCCAGCAGTGGGAGTTCTACGTCGAGGAGATGCGCGAATGGATCGCCCGGTTGGAGAGTATATCCTTGGGTTGAGCTTGCCGAAATCAACGAGTTGATCGCCATAGCACGGGCGACTTTCCGCAATGTGCATTATCTCGTTGCTGATGGCGACCTTGAGCCACTCCTCAATGAGAAACAAAAGGCCACGAAAGCATTTCGCAATTTTCGTGGCCTTTCGCGTGATTCGGGGTTCAAACTACCCTCTCACGGGCAAGTCTCCCCCCAGTGCGCCACCCTTCCATCAGAGTTGCCACGAAGCCCCGGCCCAAAGCAGCTTGACGGGTACATTGGACAGTGGTATAATAGCAATAGTTGTGGGTGTTACACTTGTGTCCCAGATTCTGGAAGGAGCGATGTGATGGTCGAACTACGCGAGTTGATCCACGACATAGGCACCGTCGAAAAGCAACTGTACCCCTTTGAAAGCAAATATGGCGTGTTATCCCACGAGTTCTATCGGGCGTTCATCAGCGGTGAACTGTCCGAGTTTGACGCCTACGATGAATACCGGATGGACTTCCTCGAATGGGCGGCACTCTGCCAGACACAACAAAAGTTGGAAAAAGAGTACCAGCGGTTGAGTGCCCGCCAGCCGGCCGCCATGCGCATTCGCCTGCAACTCGCGACAGTGTAATGCCTGTGCCTGACAATCCCCTGCGCACCCGCGAGACGTATGAGCGATTCCTGTACACGTTGACCGCCCAGTATCCCAGCATCAGGCGTTCCACGCTGGTTTATGTCCCCTCCGGTGCGTATTTCGGCCGAGTTGAGGGGTTTTTGTTGTTCGATGGTCACATCGTGCTGTGCATCCTGGAACATCTCACCTTTCTCCCTCTCGGGGTGATTGAACACTACAGTTACGAAGTGTCCCGCAGCGAGATTACGCTCGACCAGCTCGTTGAATTGTCGGCTAAGTATTGCGCAGCAGCATATCCCCACAAACAGAAGTTATACTGGTACGACTCCTTCTCCCACCCGAATGACCCAGCGCTGGCTAGCACGGATCCCCACCATAAGCACATTCCTCCCGACATCAAGCACCATCGCGTCCCAGCCCCAGACCTGAGCTTCACCCGCCCCAATCTGCCCTTCCTC
>JBAWAP010000367.1:0-11130 GCA_049589355.1 Anaerolineae bacterium | reverse complement strand
GTATGGCATTGCGAATGACCTCTTGCGACAGGAAACCGTTCTTGATGACCTGCTTGGCCAGATAAATGGGATACAAATGCACGTGCCAGCGCCGGTCAAGTCCATGAGGCGTGACGTGTCGTTCAGCGACCAGCGCCCTAGATATCAGATCAATCTTTTCTGAAGGTATGGCCTCGCCAGACAGGTTGCGCATTTCCACTTTGATGACACCCATCATCGGATAGTCCATCTCTCGTTGCTCCCTCATTCGTACGTACCAAAAGGCAATTTGCCCCGACTTGGCAGAGAATGCACAGGTACGATGGGCAGCCGGCAATCCGGCCAGCAGCCGATACAGCGGGTATCTCTCTCCTCGGGGGCCTCGCCCGATGGTGAAGACCGGGCGTTTGCTAAAGGACTTGGCTACACCGATGGTGTTGGGCGTCCCAATGGGCGGCTCAAAGTTCAGGGAACCATCAACGATGAACCACTCGTCCTCGCCGCGCTCCGGCAGCGAATTGGCCAACTCGATCTCCATTCGGTGCATGGCCCAGTTGACCTTGCCGCCTCCCCTGGTGCGAAGGTCCACGGTGCCCGCGATGGGACCTGTGAGTTGATCCTCCTCCGTTATGTCTTCGAGTAGCAATTCATCTCCCGTCTGGCCTTCCAGTTGTTCCCACACGTGGTCCGATACGTTGTCTTTGGCCAATAGTAGCATCAGTTTGCGCTCCGAGCGTGCCGTCTCGACGCAGCCGTCGTCCAGCCGATGGATCACCACCGCTCCGATCTGGGCTACCTGGATGGGGGTGCTCCGATCGCGCTCCAAAGCGGTGCCGATGAAGTAGGAACGGCGGGAGCCGTCAAGGAAGTAGCGGAAGAAGTGGCGTTCACGGCGAGGCAGAGCTGGCGTCGGGCGGTAGACATCTCGACTCGGAGACTCGATGAGCATATCTGCGCGCAGGGTGTCGCTGTTCAGGATCTCGTCCTCAACCTCTTCCTGATCGGGACGCATCAAATCTTCCACCGCCTGCCCTGTTGCTGGCAGGATCTCCAAGTTCTGTGCCAGCACCTCTAGCGCGGGCCTGAGACCAGATAACGGATTTGGCATATACGACTCCTTAGCGAACTCCTCCCAGTAAACCTAAAGCGAGAAGAACAAGCAACAGGCTATTGACACTGAATCAAAAATATGGTATAGTATGAGTAATCCATTCAGTGGAGGTGGATGGCCACGGGCCATCGGGAGAGCGCCCGCGAGGGCGTTTTCTTTTCAATTTGCTATTGACAAAATGATCATTTTTTGGTATAATATTAATGCGGGTCTGAACCCGTCTATAGTGGCGGGAAGAAGTCTTGCAAATGCGCCACTGGCCACCGAAACCCGTACCGAGTGTACGGTGAGCCCCCCAACGGGGGGAGTTAGGAGCCAGGGCGTTTTTTTGTTCCCCTGGTTAGCCAGATGGCTGCCACTTCCAGATGTTCACTTTGGGAGCCGTGGCACGGGTAGCGAGGTGCAAAGTCGGCCAGCTAAGACGTTGCGCGATGTGGGCTACCAAAGACAATTTCGCGGGGCTTCCCCGTCGCTGATTCCAGGCGTAGGCAACAGCGCCCAGCAGGATGTCAGCGAGTTGGATCAGGTCCTCATCATGGGAACGTCGGGGCTCAACGTTGCGCAAGGGTTCAACATCGGCCTGTCTTTTCCACCACCGATTTACCGTGAGCTTGAGCACTGCCAGACGATAGGGCTTGCGGTTTTTGCGTTCATCAGTGAACAGCCAGTACAAGTTATCAGGGGCTAGATTTCGGCTGACAAGCTGAAAGTAGAATTTGTAGAAGCCCAGTTCTCTATCCCCTCCGTGAAAGGTTCTGTAGTCGAGAATATGTGTATCAACCACGATGCACTTGAAGGAGAGAGAGGCATTATCGAAGAACACATCTACAAAGTCCTTGTAGGCCAGCAGCATCGTCTGGGACACCTTGGTCCACTTCATTTCTGCCAGCAGGTTATGGCGCGCTCTGACCTCAGATAACGCTAATCTCACGGCTGGTTCGGCGTCCCAGGGTACCCACAGGCCACCGATGAGCATGTAGCGGACGCCAGTCGTAGAGGCTTCGTCGCAATACAGGTTATATCGCATTTCGCGCCTTTCGCGTTTTTTCGTGCCCTTCGCGATCCAAACGTCCCCTCACCCCAACTCTTCCAACGACCGCTGAATATCCTCCAACTCCTGACTGCTGAGCCCCCACAATTCCGCCGCCAACCGGCTTGTTTTCACCCCGATCCCCCGGCCCTGTACAGTGCCCCGATTGCCGTGGCCTCGTGGCCCATTCTAGAAAGGCATAGTAGCGCCCTCAGACTCTGAATTGGCTATTGACATAGAATTCTTAGCGGCCTACAGGAAGCGATCTGTCGAGCAAGTTCCGAACTTGTCTGCCTAGCTGAAGTGACGGGCCATCATTCTCTGAATGATCTGCCACCGTCGTTCAAGTGCCTCGATCTGATCTGAGGTCATAGGGCGGTTATGCGCAATACGTCGTCGATGATAGTTGAGCTCCTCAAGAAACGCAGGTAGTTTTGTGGCAAATTCACAAGGAAAAATATCACTTCTATGTTCAACAATCGAACCTAGATCAGCAAAATCTAAGAAGGTGAGAAAGGGATCTATCAATGTTGGTGTCGCATAGATACTCCGTTGATCTTGTTCCAAGCGCTTGCGGGCCTCATCACGCACTGATTGTCCATCGTGCGATTTTATGCCCTCTAGGCCAAGCTCTATCCATTCATTCTGATACTTAGCGAAGATTTGGTCGCCAATAAAATTGCGTAACCGGGTCTCGATTTCTAGGATAAGTTTATAAGCGCGAGCATTTAGACTTGGCATGGTCCATATGGCACTATCTTCTATAGGTAAGACTGCACCACGTTCAGCGAGTCTTTGTCTCAAGAATAGCTCTACAAGCCTGTTGGCAGGGTGAAAGAGGTTCCGCGTTCCTGGCTTCTCCAGAACTAAGCCCAGGTGCGCCAACTTTCGGCCTGTGTTGCTCAAATCATAAACATGGCCAGCACTTACTGCAGTAGTCAAGAGGTCAACCAACGGTTGATAGGCTTGCACTGAATCCCAAGCAGAATAGCAGTAAGTGAATAGAGGAATCCTATCCTGTTCCTCCACAACATTCTTTAGACGAGCAATCAGGGCTTGGCTTGAAGGATCTTCAAGCTCTTGACTTTCCCTCAAAATCCAATAGGCGAACTTTAGCACGTAATGCAAATATCCACCCGCCCCATCAATAACCAGTTGCGTGATACTAGGGGGCAGTTTTGCCAATTCCGGAAATGTCGTATCAAGTAGTGACGTAGCTTCCTCCGAAGATAGAAGGAAGTCATAAGGACGATACTTGCAAAAATTCGTCGCTGGAGAAACTCCAGAAGGAGTCTCTCCGGCAAAAAGTTCGCAGAAATCAATCGCACCACCAATTACAAAGCGAATAGATCTAAGCGACTTATACTGGGCTTGGGTCCGCATATCATCCAGTGCTTTCAATTCTTTGCAAACAATCAGAGCTAGATCATCTGGAAGTTCGTCAAAGTCGTCAATGGCAACAAATACGGTTGATTGCTCGTCTAAACCATGACTCTTGTCCCGAAGCATTGTAGGAAGGTTGGTCTTGAAGAGTTCGTCTTCGGTAATGTTGGCAACTAAATGTCTTGATTCGATCAGAGCGGTTATCGTAGCCGCGTGAATTACAAACCTTCTGTTCTTGGAGCGACTTTTGTATTCGATTTCCCAATAGCGCTTGATGGTTTCAGTGTCGAGCCAAACGACAGGCAAATTGCTAAGCTCTTCAAGGCTCTTCAGCAGGGTTGATAACCCCATTCCGGGCGCGGTGATAAGTGCAATGTCCCGTTGCTCGGTCTTGATTCTTTCACTTAGCTTCTGATGTAACCTAAATTCCATTCGATTCCTCCAAAGAGCGCAAAGCAAGTTCTACATCGTCCTGACGTAGGAAGAACTCTTGATTGATTCTTTGCATGACAGGACGATAACCACCCGCATACCGAGCAAACACTGAACATGCTTGAAGAACCTTCATTTCTTTTCGAAGCCTTTTTGGGGTGATCTCGATCCCAAACCGGCTTCGAAGCGCTTCAACAATATCTGCCTCAGAGAAAGCCTCTTCGCGGTCTGCAAACACTTTGCCTATCAACATTTGCAGGGGAGACAAATTGGCAATGAAGATGTCAAATATTTCATCAAAGAACTCTTCCGATGCAAGCTTTTCAATATTCTGTGCGGTTAAGACTTTAGCATTTTGCTTCAATCTTGTTCTTACGATGCCCTGGCATAGGGACTGCGCATAGTAGGGATGGCCAGATGTGAGTTCGAAAACTTTCTTCACGATTTCATCTGGCTCGAAATCAAGGCCAACCCATCTGAGAGGGTGAACAATCAAACTATGGAGGTCGTCTTCGGTCAAACAACCTAAGGGGAAGTGGTTGTTCCCGATCCAGTTGGCGAAGGGGTTGTTAGTTGCTAAATCAGAGAAGGTATCTATCAGTTCCTTGAATCCTGCAAAGACGAATTTGAAGGCATGTGGATAGGTATGCTGGAGTTGACGCAGCCTGGCGAACAACCTGTATTGATTGTCAACCTTCAATAGATCATCAACTTCATCCAGCGCCAACAGCACTGCCTTTCCTGTGATTTTGTGCGCTACAAAAAGATCATAGCCAAGACTAGAAATAACATCTGCATCTTCCGACCGAGGAATATCTAGGCGATAACTGATTGCATCTTGGATGAAAACAGCCGCGTCGTCTATATTTTCCGCTGATTGCAGAGAGACATAGACCGGCACATACATAGAAGAATACGGTTCTTCCTCACACCACCGGCAAATGTCCTTCAGAAACCAAGTTTTGCCGATTTTTCTACCGCCGTATAGTGCATGGTTGCTATCTAAGTTCTCCAATATGCGTCTGCGTTCTTGTGCCCTTCCTGCAAAGACAACTTCGTCATAGGCTGAGCCGACTTCATACGGTTGCAATCTGTCTAGTGGTATAACGGCGCGAAGATTTCGGCCAATAACTATTGGATGCTCCTCCTCTGAACTCATAATGGTCTCGATAAGAGTTCGCTGACGAATAAGTGCTATGTCAAAACGAGAGGCCTCCTCTAAATGATCAGTTAATGAACCGCCCTCTTCAAGCAAAATTACTACCTTCACACAGGACTTGCTAGTGGCAATAGACGAAGGGTCTCTTTGGATAATTCGAGAAAGGGTCGTTGCATTTGGGAGTATTACCAAGCAGACTTCGTCGGCTTCACGGAAGCATCTCAGTGGGATATGACCCCCAACAAGTGGTTGCACGATAGCTGGTAGCGCTGGAACATAATCGAGGTCCTGCAGGAGTTGGAACTTCAGCAAACGTGCGAGTTCTGCCGTAAAAGAAGCCAGATCTTCCCTATCTCTGTCAGTCCAGGCTAACGGTTTCTGAAACAGTGCGACAGCTTGCGACCATTGCCTTGCTACTGAGGTAAGTGAATCCCACGTTTTGGCGGAGCGGACGATTCTTGACACGGCCAATTGAGTCAAGGTTGCGTCTCTGTCGATGTAAGCCAAAGCTGGAATGGAAGCTAAATCCAAAAACCTCTCCCTGGCTCCTTTTTCCGTTGAGACGAGCGACCTAAAGAAATCCTCAATGTCGGGGTGAGGGCCCAACGGACAAATACGTCTTGCTCGCAAACCACCACGAAGGTCTTCTCTGTCCACCTCGAAAGATACCCGGATATTATGCAAATCTTCTCTTTCATTGAGGTCTGCATACAAAACACTTTTGGTTCCGCCGTCTATGAAAGTGAAGTGAAACCAAAGTGGTTCAGAGAATGAATCTGATTGAATAAACCCGAACCCCCGGTTGGGATTGTACATGGCTATGCTTCCTAAATATCTTTTCTGTGCCACGTGTTTCCTCCTCACACAATTCCAAGCCCCTCATTGGCCTCAAACTCTGGCGCAGCCAGGAATATTAGATTGCTTTGGTCGTTCTTTCGAAAAGAGTTGGGCATGGTTTTTCCGCAGTGTTTTGCCACTTAGCATGTTGCGCAGTTGGTGATCCAAACCTCTCACCCCAACTCCTCAAGCGACCTCTGAATCTCCTCCAACTCCTGCTCACTGAGCTTCCACAACTCTGCCGCCAGCCCGTCTATCTCCACCTCGATCTCCCGCACCCGCGTCACGTCACCCGCCGCCGTGGCTTCGTGTGCCTGCTGCGAGAGGGCTGCCAGTTGGCGGTGGGCGGACTTGAGGGCATCGTAACAAGGGATGCGCACATTTTCCAGCACGTGCGTGTCCATCTGGATTGTCACACCGTATGACAGAACAACAAGCCGAGCCGGTGACGAATTCAGAACTGCGCATAGGTAGTGGGCTTCGGCTCTATCTTGGAAATCCACCATCATCAGTTTGTGGTCAGGAACCACGATGTCAGTTTCAAGTGACTCCGCCACAGCCACTGTTAAACCAGCAGCTTGCTCCCGCCACACCACCTTGTACGGCGCAAAAGAGTAGTCGCCTACATTGAATATGGAATAGAACGGGTCGGTTTCCTTGAAGTAACGCCGGTAGCCTGACCGGCTGCGTAACTCGTCCTCGAAGCGTCTGAGGTAACGGTAAGTCTCCGGTAGGCGTGCTTCCATTTCATCTTCTGGTATAGCCTTTAGCCTCATCCCTGGTTCGTGAGTAACGAGGACATATGCTGAAGGTGGAGCCTGCCAGCGGCGCACGTCCCTCCCGCGCAGTAAGGGATAAAGCAAGTCGGGCTCAATGGCAGTCTGCACGTTCTCCACTTTCCGCTTCCCGCTCGCGGCAAGGTTGCTGACCATCACCAGTCCATGCGGTTGCTCTCCTACAATCTCCACCCAGTAGACACCATTGAGCCACGTGCAAACGCCAGCTCTTGCTTGATACTCCGATGCACCCAGCACTTTCTTTACTGCATTCAGCGCCCAGCGACGGCCAGTGATCCAAGGTGAAGTCGGATCGGCCTGATTCACCGGCTCGGCATAGAATTCGCGGTAGGTAGCGATCTTCTCTGTCGTTACATCCTCCAAGGTCACATCTTCAGGAATCACACTGCCCCCGCCCGGCTTGTACCAGTGGGAGTACGGCACCGGATACGTCGTAGGTCGCCCTCTCTCCAACACAAAAATCGCGGTCCTGTTGCTGGCCCCCTCGAAAGGCTTGAGATCCGCCATATCGTCCACGAGCACTACACCCAGAGGCGTGCCATCCCCCAGTCGAAAGCGGCGGAAGCCCTGTCCTGCTCCGGCAGTCTTGAAGACGCTCTGAGTTATTAGAAAACCCAGGCGTCCACCATCTCGCACGTACTTGTCCAGCGCCACGTAGGTCATCAAAACGGAAATGTCGTCTTTGCTCTTGCCAAGGATAGCCTCAAAGCCCTTATGAGGGAACAGTTTGTGGGCAGCCCATAGAGGCGCCGTCTCCTGACGATATTCGTTGGGCAGGCTTTCCCAGTTCACCCACGGTGGGTTGCCAACCACGTAATCAAACCGCTCGAGGAAGACGGGCGCAAAGGCGTTCTTGATGATGCGCGCCCACAAGCCATCCAGCCCCTTCCGGTGCAGGTCGGCCAGTCGCTCGTAGAGCGCTGTCAGCGCGGCGTCGGCGGCGTAGAACTCGGCGGTGCTCAGCCCCACCTGCTCCCGTGCCCGCGCCATGAACGTCTCCGTGGGAGCGTCCTCCTCCAAACACTCATCCAGCACATCGGCCAGCGCCGCGATGCGCTCGCGGGTGGCGCACGCCTGGGGAATCTCAAAAACGCCCACGGTAGTTTTCACCTGGTACTTGTCTTGGGTGAAGAGATCGCTGCCCCGGCTAGGGGCCATGATGGAATCGGCCAGGTAGACCGGGATCTCAATGTCGCGCTCCTCACGCGCCTCCAACAGGTCGCCCAGCGCCAGCAGATAGTTGGTGCGCGCCGCGATGACGGCCAGGGGGTTGAGGTCAATGCCCACCACGTTGCTCAGGATCAACTCCAGGGCGTCGGCGTCGGCGATGTTGTGTCGCTGGCAATAGTCGCGCGTGGCCTTGATCGCCAGCACCAGGAAGGTGCCGCTGCCACAGGCCGGGTCCAGCACACGCTTGCGAGGGTCGCCCTTGTATCTGCCGCCGTCTACCATGTTCAACACCCGCTGCGCCAGCCAGTCGGGGGTGTAGTATTCGCCCAGGTCGTGGCGCAGATGGCGCGGCACAAGGTATTGGTACAGTTGCTTGAGCAGGTCGCGGGTTAGCTCCGGCTCGTCCTCCAGTGTGGCCGGATCGTAGCGGCTCAGCGTCTTGAGCATCTCCCGTACTTGCCGCTCAACTTGCCCATCCCATGCCCGCAAGTACCAGGCGAAGAAGTCTCCCTCCAGCAGATTGCGCAGGCCGTACTCTTGAAAGGTCTCGCCGCGCTCCATCGCCCGCAACGCGGCCCGCAGTTCATCCGAAGGCAACGCCTCCAACTCGTCAAAAGGCGCACCGGCACCACCCAGGTAACGCGAAACCGTCAGCCAGGCGATGAACTTGATCAGCAGGGCGAAGTAGGTGTGCACGGCGAAGAACAGATAGGGCGGGTCAACCTCCCTTGGCCTCAGCCCCATTCCCTTGGCAAAGCTCTTGAACTCCGCTTTGCCCCGCAGCCGGACGGCACCCTCCTCGTAGCCCGTGACCTCGCCGAAGAAGGTCTGCCACTGTTCGAAGAGCGCCCCTACCAACGGGTCTTCACAAGTCTGGAGCGCCGTGTAGAGCGCCCGCGTGGCCCGCTGGGCGGTGAGGGTCTGGGAGCCGAAGTCCTCGATCAGGTTGGAGGGCACCATCGCTGCGCCCGCCTGTAGGCGCACCAGCAGGGTGAGGAGCCGCGCCACCGAGTCAGCATCCACAGGCACCGGCTTCTCCACTCGCCATCGACCAGCGATGTGGCGGCAGTAGACCATCCACCGCCCGTCGGTCACCACCCCGAGCAGGCGTCCCTCCTTGATGCGCTGTGCCTTCTCAATGCTCTCGATGTAGCCCTTGATCTGCTCAACGGCGGTGAGGTTGTTGCGATTGCTGGGGGCTTCGCTGAGGTGGCCCGGCCGCTTGTACTCGACCACCAGCCGGTTGTAGACCGTGTCGGCCCGGCCTGTAGCCAGCGTGTATTCGTGGTGAGTGCGCAGTGGCACGCCGACTTCATCGGCAAAGTCGTCCAACAGTTGCTCCACCGGCTGGCGGAACTCAGCCTCGGTGGGTGAACCTTCGGCTGCCCCCTGGATAGCCCGCGCAATCTCTGGCGCACGGCGTTTGAGCAATTCATCGGTTGTTAGCATAGCTCTTTTCCTTGTCCTACTCGGTCTGTGCCAAATCCCACCGGTTCACATGGGCGTATATCTCCGTCGTCTTTTGAAGCACAAAAAGCCGCCCTCACTTGCCCAGGAAGCGGCTTTATGCTATAACCCTCTTTGCCTTGCTCCTGGGCCTCAGAAGTCAGGCACCGGGATTATCAGAGCTGTAGCTCTGTAATCCCTTTTTCTACCACTATTATACAAGAGATTGGATGAAACCGCAATAGGGGAATCCCTGATTTGGGGGTTCGAAAAACCTGAGATTTGGGTAAGGTTTTGCTGGCGATAGCAAAAGGCCACGTCCCCAGTTGACGCAGGTGGCCTTCTAGCGCAATATAAGACAAGACCCTCTAGACAAAAGCCGAGTTCTGTGATACAATACGGTTGTCTTTAAGAGCCTTTTGAATTAGCCGAAAGGGCTGAATTTTAACTCGATCGTGAAAGGAGAGCAAGAACATGGACATGAAGGAGCATGTCACCGTTGTAGGGGCGCTCTGCATCGGACTTGGCGCCTTGGGGGTCGTGCTTGCGATCATCGCCTTCGTGGTTTTGGCGGGAATCGGGGTTCTTTCGGGAGATCGGGAGGCCTTGCCCATCCTGACATTCATCGCCGTTATTTCGGCCGGATTCCTCGCCGTCATCTCAGTGCCTGATATTATCGGCGGCATTGGGCTACTAAGGCGGCAGTCCTGGGCAAGGATTCTGGTATTGATACTTAGCGTCATCAAGTTGATCAACTTCCCGCTCGGAACTATTGTGGGGATCTACAGTATCTGGGTTCTAATGCAGAACGAGGTGGCGCAACTGTTCGCCCGCGGATCTAGCTCATAGGCAACTCCGCCTACCGCTGAGCGGTCTTCCCTCTCGCCTTTTTACGTCGGGCGACGGTTTCGGCCAGGGTGCACAGAATCTCATACATCGTCGTGGCAGCGACCAGTGCGGTGGTCCCTGAGGGATCGAACGGCGGCGACACCTCGACGACATCGCCGCCGATCAGATCAAGACCACGTAGGCCCCGCAACAACGCCTGCGCCTCGATAGTGGTGATCCCACCAACCTCTGGTGTCGCGGTACCAGGAGCGAAGGCCGGGTCGAGGCTGTCTACATCGAAGGAGACGTAGGTGGGGCCGTCCCCTGCCACACGCCGAGCCTCAGCGATCACTCTCTCTACACCTAGCTAGACATTGAAACTTCAGACTATTCTATTATGGTCAAAGGTTCGGCAATGCTAAAAAGCCACCTGTGCGGTTGACGCAGGTGGCCTTGCTTTCAGAGCGGTCACTCGAATTACCATGCTCTCGCCACACCATCTTCTATGACTATACCTCCGATGTCATCCTCACAGAAATCGCCGCAATTGATGGTAAGCCACCTTTCATAGGAATCAAGATGCCTGCGGTGGGAATGTCCCCAAATCGGCACACGGCCCTCATCAATGGCCTGGAACATGGCCTGGTTGGACATCTCCCTCACATGACGCCAGTAAAAAGCAGCCTGGGCCTCTGACTTTTGGGCCTCTAGCTTCAGCGTTCTGGGGCTTTTCTTTTGTGTCCAGCATTTTGCCAGGATGGGCAGTAGGGGGTAGAGCCATTTGTAGATGGGAGCCAGGAGGGATAAGGCCAGGTCGTATTCAATCCAGCCGTGTGTGGCGTAATAGCTCTTCCCATCCATATCAAAGTGGTAGCTCTTCAGCACGGGGGGCCTCGAATCCCCCAGGTAGTCTCCCAGAGTCCAATCGTGATTTCCTAGAAGTATGACTGCCTCGGGT
>JBAWAP010000366.1:0-10651 GCA_049589355.1 Anaerolineae bacterium | reverse complement strand
CATTACACCACGCGTCGTTGTTCTCGAGTATAACAACCTTTGGGGGGCGGAACATGCTGTCACAGTACCTTATAAGCCAGACTTCAGAACAGAATACAACCAGTTTGGCGCGGATTACTGCGGTGCCTCACTGCCCGCGTTTGTAAAACTCGGTAGAGAAAAGGGATACAGGCTTGTAGGTTGCCAAAATTATAACTTCAATGCCTTCTTCGTCCGTTCAGGAATTAGTGAGGATATTTTCCCAGAAATATCTGTCTCAAAGTGTTTTGAACACCCTGTCGCTCAATACGCAATGCACAACCGTCTTGCGAGAGTTGTTGACCGTGAATGGGTCAGAGTATGAAAAACAAGAAGGCACGGCGTGAAATAAGACGTTGAGCGAAGCGAAGACGAGGGAACAATGACCGTTTTTGTTGCTTACACACAGTTCTACGACACCCTCTACCAGGACAAAGACTACGAAGCCGAATGTGACTTCCTAGAACAAATCTTCGCCCGCCATGCCCAGGCTCCTATCCGCACTATCCTGGACCTGGGCTGCGGCACCGGCGGCCACGCTTTGCCCCTGGCCCAGCGGGGGTACGAAGTGACAGGTGTAGACCGCTCTGAAGAGATGCTGGCAGCAGCACAGGCCAAGACTTCTTCGTTTGAACGCTCCAACGTTCCAACGTGGAGATATCCGCACCCTCGACCTGAGCCGCACCTTCGACGCTGTCATCGCCATGTTCGCCGTCATCAGCTACCAGACGGCCAACGAAGATCTGGCAGCAGCTTTTCACACGGCACGGCAGCATTTGGGGCCGGGCGGGTTGTTCGTGTTCGATTGCTGGTTTGGTCCCGCCGTGCTCACGCAACGGCCAGTTGACCGCCTCAAAATCATCGAAGCAAGCGATGAACGCATCATCCGCTTCGCCACTCCCACGCTGGATGTACTGCGGCACACCGTGCGAGTGGACTACAAGGTGCTGCGGCTCAAGGATGGTTGTGTGTTGGATGAGGTGGATGAATCGCACCTGATGCGTTTCCTTTTTCCTCAGGAGCTAACACACTATCTTGAGGAAGTAGGATTTCTTACGAGAAGGCTCTGCCCGTTTCTCCAGTTGGACAGCGACTTGAACGAACGAGATTGGAATGGGGCAGTGGTGGCGGAGGCAAAGCAATAAACCATGAGTCATCGAGTTGGCATGTTCACCGTCTCTAAGTTGGATTTCATTTCTGCACCGCTTATTAACTCGGCGATCTATCTGAGCGAATGTGGCTATAAGGTTGACATATTTGCGTTAGCTAGCGATAAGTTCCCTGTTCCCCGGTTTGCCAGTGGTGATATCACGTATGTTCCCTACAGATTGCCCCATCCAAACGCGCCTGGAACAACTTTTATTGCTACTCCTTGTCGTCTCAATATGTTGTTAGGCAGAAAGCGATATTCCTTTTTTGTCGGTTTTGATCCGGGTGGTCTGGTGAATGCAGCAGTTCTGGGTATACTGCGGAGGACGCCTTACATCTATCACTCTTTAGAGATCGTATCTGAAAGCACTTTAACTAACTGGCGGCGAAAACTAGACAAACAGATTGAGCGTTGGCTGAGTAGGGGAGCGGTGCTGACGATCACTCAAGACGAGCTGCGTGCCGATGTTCTGGCGCGCGAGAATCGCCTGGACCGCAGTCAAGTTGCGGTGGTGTACAATGCACCACTTGGTGAACCATTCCCTGCTAGGAGTTCCTGGCTGAGGGATCGCTTTGGGATACCTGAAACGAAGTACATTGTTCTCGGGGTAGGTTCGCTGATTGAACGGCACATGGTTGACGAAATTGCGGCATCGGTCAAATCGTGGCCAGACCAGTTTGTACTGGTGCTTCATGGTTGGTTCAGCGATGAAGCCTTCGAGAAGAGAGTGTATCAAATTGCCGAAGGTCAACCGAACCGCATTTTTGTCTCGACCACATTGTTGCCGTATGAACACAAGTATCTTGTATTCCAGTCGGCTGATGTTGGGGTGGTATTCTACAAGCCGGTTGACGACAACCACCGCTATGTTGGCGCAGCCGCAGGCAAGCTCTTTGACTTCATGCGTTGTGGTGTTCCTGTAGTCGTCATAGATTTGCCCGGCATGCGAGAACTTGTCGAAGGCAATTGGTGTGGGGTAGTTGTTGCAGATAGTTCTGGTATTGCACAAGCTTTATCTAAGATTCATCACCACTACCAGGAGTATCGCGACCAATCGCTAAGCGCATACAGACGCTACGACTTTGCTCAGAGTTATGCTAAGGCCTTGATGCGTATTGAGTCATCCTTGCGCGTTGAACTATGCCATGGGAGGGGGAAGAGATGAAAGTCCTGCATGTGTTAGGACAGGTCGGGCGGCTAGTGCATGACCCGGATCGGCATGCCTTGGCCGGCATTGGTAATGCCGCAATCCATATCGCGGCTGCACAACAGGCACGAGGATACCAGGTGTCGGTTTGCGGTTTCAGTGACCCCTTGCCATCTGGCAAAGGAACCTGGCAAGGTCTTGAAATCGTTGCCATGCATCGCTACAAATGGGCTCGTCTGTCGTCGCGGCTGGACGTATCGTTTCTGCTGCCTGTGTTCTTTCAGGTCATGAGGCGTTCTCCTCTGGATGTCCTGCATGCGCATGAACTGGGCTTGCTGTATCTACCCCTGGCTCGGCTTCGCATTGTGCATCTGCACATACCTTTAGGGGAACAGATGGGAAAATCCCCTCTGTGGAAACGAGCGGACGCAGTGATATGTTGTAGCCAGTATGTACGCGAGAAATTCTTAGCTGCCTGCGATTACTCAGCCGATCGGACGTTTGTGGTGTACAACGGCGCTGTGGCTGCGCCTGTGGACAGGTCAGAGGTGACGCTGTCCCGTCAGATGCTAGGAGTATCCTCCGATGAGATTGTGGTCCTCTTTGTGGGTGCACTGGTTGCCAAGAAGGGCCCGCACATCCTGCTTGCAGCAATTCGTGACTTAATGGCGACTCAGCCTGATTACAGGGCACGAATAAGGACGTTAATCGTCGGTGGCAGTAGGTTGTGGCGTATGAGAGGCAACGAGTCAGAGGCGGATAATTATGAACGCGAACTGCAATCCGTTGGTCAGGAAACCGGTACAGCTTTCCTGGGGTTACTTCCCCTGCATGAGGTTCGACGCTTACAACAAGCCTGTGATATTGTGGTTGTTCCCTCAATCTTTCAGGAGCCTCATCCACTGGTTGTCTGCGAAGCGATGGCGGCGGGCAAACCTGTCGTTGCGTCGCGTGTCGGAGGAATCCCGGAAACGGTGATTGATGGACAAACCGGTATTCTATTTCCAGAAGGTGATCACTGGGCCCTCGCTTTAGCTCTGCGTCACCTTATTGAGAATCCGGACTTGCGATGCCAGATGGGAAATGCTGCTCGAGAACGAGCTAAGCTTTTCAGTTGGGACGCTGCCGCTGATAGGCTGGATCAGATATATCATTCGCTACTTTACAAGGGGTTGAGATCATGAAAGGTTGCTATTCAAAGTGGTGGTTATTGACAATTGTGGCGCTATTTTTGATTGGGCCAGTGCACGCAGCTAAGGCCGATCAGGCCGGCGTGCAAGTCTTTCAGATCACTCAATCTGACTTGGATCGTGACGGCGTGCCGGATATCACCACGATTGACTGCTCTTACGCCACTCAGCATGATTGTGTTTACGTGTATGATGGTGGCCATGACATGCGGGTGGGCAATGAATGGATGCGCGTGACTGACTTCGTTAACGACACCTGGATTTTTGATGTAGGAGCAGATGGGACTGCTCAACTGGTGATACGGTTTGAGCAGCATGATGGACGCATGGTGGCTTTTTTTTACGATGATCAAGACGGAGACAGTCGAGTCTCATACGAGTTCAACGGCAAGAATGTCGTCCTAAGCGAGATCGGCGATTGGGCTTTAAGAGTAGAGGCTGATGGCTCTTGGCTGTTGTCGGATGGCTTTCCCAACCACAACCTGCGTTTCTTCCTATCTGGCAACACTGACTATTGGTCGGAAATCGTTGATAGAGACCATGATGGAGTTCCCGAATACGAAGTCTGGAACCTCTTCGGTCCTGCCAGGAGCGAGGAAAGGACAAGAGGACCTGAGTCTGGAATGTGGGTAAACTCGACAAACTCCAGGCCTGCACTTTCCACGGACTATATCTTCTGGCCATTTCTGTCGCGAGCAGATCGGTTCGATGATGTCAAGAAGGGCAACAAGTTTGCTTCACTGCCTTTTGTGGCCGTGGACTGGGAAAAGGTGAAAGTGGTAGGGATAAGTATTGGCAAGGACATCAGTGGCTATCCGACCGAAGCAGGCTATTTCATGTTGGGATGGAATCGCTGGGAGGAAGGCCGGGTAAATTACGCCAATTTCGAGAATCCGATGGCTTACTATGATCTTGCTGATGATCATGATAACTGGCCAGAGTTGCATATCCGCTTGGAATACTTCGGACCACATGATGGATACCTGGATATTGGCACATCGTTGACTCCTATGAATGATATTCGTTATTCATGGAACCAATCAAACGGGCCGGGTCTCTACTGGAATTATAAGATCTCTCTGGCCGGGAGGAACCAAGTAACTTCGTCAGTCTGGTTCAACGACTTCGGCATTCAAATGGTGCCTTACCAAGAACTGCCGGCCTGGGTCAGCGACCACACCTGGGCCTGGGGTACGTTGGTAGCGGATGAGGGCGGCGGTTCTCCGAGCAGCGAGGGCATCTATGAGTGGGCTGCCACAAACGTTGTTCAGTCTGATGTAGGTGACCGGACTACCTGGATTGAGGGATCTCAGCAGGATTTACGCAACTATTTGATGGGGCGGATAATACTTCCACCGCCACCGGACCAGTTCTATCGAGACATCAGACAGGGAATGCGGGGGGAGTTTGGTTATTTGCAAGATCATCCTTACCTCTACTTCTCGCCGATAGATGCCAGGCTGCACTTGCGTAGAGCGATCCAGGGGGTCTGGAACGCTGCAGGAAACAAGGAGATTCGCTACGCTAACCGGGACGATGATCCTTATTTGGACGAATGGCGCTATCTGGAGGATGGACAGTTACGCCGCCAGTTGAACGCGGCGCCGGGCCATCTGATCCTTACTGACGTAGTGGATCGACTCGTCTTGCTTAAGCGCACCCAGACTCCCCCTTCGCTATTCGAGATTCTCCCTCCCCGCAATCACGATGAATGGCTGGCCCTGGGCCAAATGCTGAAAAACCATGGGCGCAGCTTTGTGCCGGGCGATTTCGAGGCTATGCTAGCCCAGTTCGCCGGCCCAACCACACAGATTGAAGGCGCCTCTATGCGTGACTTCCGGCTCACAGAGGAGGGCTTTCGCTTCGTTCTGGAGCTTCAGCCTGGTTTTGAGGTGCGTTCCGACCCGGAGAACTTGCAGCTATTCATGACAGAGCCCAGGGCCTACGTGCTGGCTTACGACGGCGATCGACTCTCTGTACGTCCCCTGACCCCGGCCTCATTACGCGCCATCAAGTTCCAGGTGGGCGCGCCAGAAGGTTCAGTACGAGAACTGGAGTGGACCTCCGTGGAGGTCGGGATTGGGAACGATGGGCTGGAGGATGTGCACGACGTACCGGTCTGTGCCACGTTCAACGGCCCAGAGGGTCAACAAGATGTGCTGACGACGATGGTGGCCCTGGTGCCTGGCGAGGGCAGCCAACCGGTCGCCTGGGACTGGTTACCCCGCGCAGCCGGGACATGGGAAGGGCGTGTCGAAGCAGGCTGCGGGCCTGCTGCCGACAATCCCGTACCGCACCAGGTGCTCGCCACCACCAGGGTTGAAGTCGAACGCAGGCCCACCCCGTCCCTGCGCTGGCTACTGTCCCTGGGAGGCAGAGTTTGGCCGGGAGTGGTGGTTCCCTTCGTCAGCATCACTCTGCTGGCTGCCAGCGCGGCCATCTTGTGGGCTTTGCAGTTGAAAGGCGATGCCCAGCAAGAGTTTCCGGAATCCTCATAATTGTCCTATGCGAGCACGAACCAAGGTAATCCTGCTTCTTTTAACACTCTATGTCCTGGCCGTTCCGGTGTACATCACCACGCGGTTTGCAGGTGGGTGGCTGGAGCTTGATGCTGCCAAACTAACTGTGATTTCGCAAGGCACTTACGACGAAGCAACTCTTGTGCCGGCGTCCGGGGCTTATGCCTATGGTTTTGCTTATCCCTCTCTCAACGTGTTTCTGGCTCATCTAGGGGGAGTTCCGGTGGAGACCTTGCAGCGATCTGTCCAACCGTTTTTGGTTGCTCTGCTGATTCCGGTCTCCTTTGCTGCATTCCGCGCCCTTACTGGCGATGGGAACGTTGCCTTGCTGTCCACTCTCTTCCTGTGCCTGCAGCCGGAGTTCTTCTTCGAGGCGGTACGCAGCAGCCATGCCAAGGTCACCTGGATGTTCGCCCTTTGTGCGCTTTTCGTCCTCGCTCGCAGCTTCAGATCCGCCCATGCCGGATGGTCGTTCGTCAAGTGGGCCTCTCTGCTCTACCCGGTGGCGTTCGGGCTAATCACGACCAATTCCTTCTTTGCCTCGAATTACATCTTTGGCATAGCTTTTGGCTTCTTGGGTGGGCAAATCGTCAGACAATGGTGGGGAGATAACGAGTCTGGCAGTATGTCCCACTTGAAACGTCTTCTGTATATTGCCATTTCCTGCTTCATACTTCTCTTCCTGTTTCTCTTTTACCTATATCCACCAGCCCTCTACTCGGTCAGGGTACTGCGGGGGATCGTAAACCAGACTGCTGCTTTCTTACTTGACGTCGAAATAACGCAGAGTCCCTATGCATACGTTGGAGCCACCTGGCCGAGCCCGGCCACGTATGTACTCCTCACCCTCTTCAATTGGCTCGTCTTGCTTCTTTCTTTTGTGGCGTGGGTGCGGCAAACGAAGGCCCTGATACTCCGCCGTGGTCGCCTTGTCCCCCCAGACCTGCTCCTGTGGCTGCTGTACGCTGCTTTCGCTGTTCTGCTTGCAGTCTCGGTGATCCTCGACTTTGCTGGCGTGCTGTCAGCTAACCTTCAGGTCCGGATATTCCCGCACCTGATGGTCGCTGCGATCCCCCTGTGTGCGGGCGGTCTGGTCCAGGTCCTTCGGCGGGCCTATCACGGTAGCAGGGTCGCGGGCCGGGTCGCTACCGCATCTATGGCGGTATGTATCCTGATCTTCTCGGGCGCATCTCTGGTGAAGATCACCAACGAACCGCTACTGAGCAATAAGTGGCTGTTCTATTCTAGTGGTGAAGACATTGCTGCGCAGTGGGTCGAAAAGCATTTGCACTACGCGCAGATGTGGATTGGTGCCGACGGACGCGTCAGTGCACCGGTGGTGGCGTATCACGACTGGGATAGGGTTGCAGTTGAGAGCTATTGGGGTGACGTTGGTTCCACTACGCGCTATTTCCTGGTATCCGACCTGTTGGAGGCATGGAGAACGCGAGTGGGCTTTGCGCTTCCCAACCTTGAGGGGGATCTGAGGGTCTACGACAGTGGGCAGGCACAACTCTATCATACAAGGCCCAAGACCCCCTACCAACGCTGACTGTGCTGGTAGTGCCGGAACAAATAGCAGTTGTCTCTCCTATGCCGCCACTGACAAGTGTTGTTATCGTAACCTATGAGGGCCTTCGCTACCTGGAAGGTTGCCTTCACTCCGTGTTCAGGGAAGCAGGCCAGGACTGCGAAGTGATTGTTGTGGACAACGGATCTACCGATGGGAGCCCCGATCTCATTGAGAAACGCTTTCCCGAGGTAACCCTGGTCAGAAACTCTGAGAACCGCGGATTTGCTGCGGCATGCAATCAGGGCGCCGAAATGGCAGCCGGTCGTGTGCTGGTGTTTCTAAACCAGGATACCCGCGTGGAGCCGGGCTGGTTGCTCGTCTTGGTTCGGAGGCTCAACGAAGGGGGTTCAGTCGGCCTGACCACGTCGAAGGTCCTGCTGATGTCGCAGCCCGACCGGATTCACCTCTGTGGCCAGGCCGTGCACTACACTGGTTTGGTCTTTGGCCGGGGCTTTCTTTCCCCTGCCAGTGACATGGCTACCCCTCAAGAGGTCGGTGCGGTAGCAGGTACCTCTTTCGCCCTGCGGCGAGAGGTGTGGGAAGAGCTGGGCGGCTTCGATGAGACGTTCTACATGTACTACGAAGAGACGGACCTCTCGTGGCGGGCACAACTGGCGGGATACAAGTGTTTCTACGTGCCTGACTCTGTGGTCTACCACGACTATCGCCCTTGCCGATCAAATCCATCCCGGCTTTACTACTCTATGTGCAACAGGTACATCACGTTATTAAAGAACTGGCGAGGGCCCACGCTGATTCTCCTGGTGCCGGCTCTCTTGCTGGCCGAACTGATCGAGTGGGGGCTCGCGCTGGCGTACGGATGGAGAGGGGTGCAAGCTAAGGTGCGGGCTAACTTCTGGGTTATCACCCATCTGCGTGAGATTAGCAGGCTCCACGCGAGGACACAGGCAGGGAGAAAGGTGCCAGATGCCGCGATCCTGAAAGAGCGCACCTATCGGCTCGAGCCGAGAATGGTGACGGGAGGTGCTGTTGGACGCGCTGCGGTCGCAGTCTGCAATGTCCTGTTCTTGCTCAATCATCGCGTGGCGCGATGGCTCTGCCAAGCGATGGGCTTGTAGATATCACCTTAGGGAGTTTGGGAGAGAACGGTTTTGAGGATTCAACTCCTGGTACGACCATACAAGCAGATGATCGGCCTGGCCCGCTACACAGAGTGCCTGTGCCAGGCCCTGACAAGGGCTGGTATCGCCTACTCCCTGGCAAGGCCGACTTACCCCCTGCCGCTGCGGGCCGCGCACAAGCTTTTCAGTCTCTTCGGTTTCGACGTGCAGACCTTTTTCACTACCTACCCGCTGGCAGCGCCGCTTAGCAAAGACGGTATCAAGCACCTGACGGCCCAGCAGATGGCTATGCTCCTGTGGGTTAACCCGCGCTGCCACCCCTGCCTTGTCACGGTGCACGACGTTGTGCCCTTCCTGGTCCGGCACGACAAGGGCCAGAGCACCTTTCGCCACCCGTTTGACCTCTTCTTTGACCGGATGGCGATGTTGGGTCTGAAACGGGCGGATGTTCTGATCAGCGACTCCCATTTCACAAAGAAGACCGTCGTCGAGACGCTGGGCTGCCCGGCGGAGAAGGTCCTTGTCGTGCCTCTTGGTGTGGAGCACGACCTTTTCCGGCCGCTCCCGGTGCCGGAGGATTTCCGCAGCCGCTATGATCTAGACAGTCACTTCCGTTATATCTTGTATGTGGGCTCGGAGAACCCAAGGAAGAACCTCCCGCGGCTCATCCGTGCCTTTGCCCAGGTTCTGGAGGCGCTGCCGGAAGCCAGGCTCATCAAGATCGGCTCGCCGGAGTACCTGCCCCAGGCCGAACAACTGCACCGCCAAGTCCGACAGATGGGCCTCGCTGATGTTGTTCTCTTCTACGACCACGTTCCCGATGAGGACCTGGCTCTCTTCTACAACTTGGCCGACCTGTTCGTCTTTCCCTCCCTCTACGAGGGCTTCGGCCTGCCGCCGCTGGAGGCCATGGCCTGCGGCACGCCGGTGGTCTGCTCCAACGCAGCCTCGCTGCCCGAGGTGGTGGGGGATGCCGCCATCACGGTAGACCCCTACGACGTGGAAGGGCTGGCGGAGGCCATGCAGCGGGTGCTGACGGACGTCGAACTGCAGGAGCAACTGCGGGAAAAGGGATTGGAACGGGCCCAGCAGTTCACCTGGGAACGGACCGCCAGGGAAACGGTGGCGGTGTATCGGGAGGTGTGTGGATGACCGACGTACACCGATCACAGACCGCAGACGACGAACCACAGCGGTTGCCCAGGCAACGATGGATAATTTTCTTCGTGGCAGTGGGCGCCGTGGTGGCGGTGCTTCTGGGCCGCTCCCTCTGGCTCCCTTTCGTCGGTGATTTCCTCGTCGTCGCCGACCCACTGCAACCGGCTGATGCCATCGTGGTCCTGGGCGGGGGTGGCAGGGAGCGGGTGGAGTCCGGGGCGAAGCTGTTCGAGTCCGACTATGCCCCGTGGTTCATCGTCACCAACAACCGGCTCAACATCCCAGGCATCCGGGCCGAGTACGCCGAATTGATGAAGACCGAGGCGATGTGGCAAGGAGTTCCTGAAGACCAAATCCTGACGGCGCCAGGTATTGCTGAGACCACCTACGAAGAAGCCCTGGCTATCCGCCAACTGAGCGAGGAGCGCGGCCTACGCTCCCTCATCGTCGTCACCGACCCCTTCCACACCCGCCGGGCGCGGATGGCCTTCCGGGACGCGTTTCGCAACACCGGCATCGCGGTGATGGTCCGGCCGGCGAACGAGAGTGAGTACCACCCTGATTCCTGGTGGCAGACGCGGGACGGCCTGCGGGATACGTGGACGGAGTACCTCAAGCTCGCGCTGTATCTCGCTGGCTATAGATAAGTGAAAAAATGTCAGGCATGAATGCACAAAGATTACTGGTGTGCCCTCAGTGCCATGGATCTCTGACCATTGATTCCACCGGCGCTACTTGTCCGGTTTGTTCGCAGCTTTATCAACGCCATCCAGATGGCTTTCTTGACCTCAGAGTCGATGACTCACGGTATGAG
>JBAWAP010000365.1:0-6486 GCA_049589355.1 Anaerolineae bacterium | reverse complement strand
TTCTTGCTCCATTGCCTTTAACGACTCTTCCGCCCATGCTTGCGCCTTATCAAGATCATCTCGATAGTAATAGGTTCTCCCTACCCAGTAGGCATTCACTCCTGCCCAACGCACAGCCTTTGCCTGCTTGCTGGCTTCAAATCCTCGCATGCACAGGATGATTCTTTGATCCCAATAGCCCCACACCCGCAGGAAGTTGGGTAAGTAGTTGGAGAATTCGATGACTCGTTGCCATTGCTCTCTCTCATAGCACCAGTCGATGACAGCAAGGATATTGGCCAGTTCCTTCTGCAACTCATCGAACCCTTTCCAATTCTGGTAGCCACCGTGAGTCTTGGCGAAATCCAAGAAATAGTCGCTCATTCGCTCCAATGCACTCAACTCGACCCCTTCATTTGCACCCAACTTCGCCCTCGCAAATGCCCGTGTCAGCGGGTGGATGCTGTACCGCCGCTTGGCGGCGTCCAACTCGTCGGTGGCTTCAACCAGCCACATCTCCACTAACTGCCCCAGACCCTCGTCCAGGGCGAAGTGGTGCACGTCGCTGGCAGCCTCGATGGCGTCCCTAGACGCAGAGGCAGCGAAGATGGGCATTACCATCAGGATGCGCTGCGTTTCGTCAGTCAGGAGCGACCAGGAACGGGCGAAGACTTGCTCGAAGATATCGCCCCTGGCCTCGTGCAGGGCAGCCAGCACCGTGTCCAACGATTGTCCCTTCTGTTTGATCTGCCCCACCGCCCACTTGATGGCCAGCGGCGCTCCACCCGTGGCCTGATAGAGGCGCAACAGCACCCGCTCCTCGCCTTTCTCCACCGATTTCAGCCCCAGCCGCCGGCCCTCGCTGCGAATGAGGGTCAGCGCCTCCGCCTGCTCCAGCCCCTTGAGCGACACCGCCCAGGCCTGGCGCAGCTTCTGCTCCCGGCTGGTGATCAGCGCTTTAGACGGCTCCGGCAGCCGCAGCAGGAAGTTCCGCACGGTGTTGTCCGTCACCGTCTCAAAGTTGTCCACGATGAGGAGATACCGCTTGCTTTGTAGCAGTTTCCGCACTGACTCCTGCTTATCCTCCAGTGGCTGCTGGGCGATGCCGGGGTAGTCCAGGGTGCGGGCGATGGCGTCCAGCACGTCGTTCAAGGCCAGTTCCCGGTCCTTGGCCGTGGTCCAGATGAAGCCGTCGAAGGTAGGGATGCCGTTGGCAGGTATTTCGCCTTTGCTGGCCCGCAGGCACTCGCCAGCTACCTCCAGGGCCAACGCCGTCTTGCCGATGCCGCCGATGCCGTCAATGCAGGTCAGCGGCCAACGGGAGGCCAACGTCTCCCGCACCCGCGCCTTCTCCTTCTCCCGCCCGATGAATTCGCCCCGCGGTGGCAGGTTGCTGGGGAAAGTGGGGGCAGGCCGAGATGGGGCGCCGGCCTCTTTGGCGGTCGGCTGACGCTTCTTCTCCCGCCGCTCCTGCACATACTGCAAGACCTGAACTATGCCGGCTGCGATGCCAATGATCACAGCCAGTCCTGCGATCCATGCCCAGATGTCCATCTTTACTCCCACCACTTGTCTACTCAGCTCTCCGGCTCGAACCACATTCGCCCGATGCGGCGCAATTCCTGTACGAAGAACTCCTTGATCGTCTCCCACGTTACGGGCGGAACGGTTTCCACCGGCGCTTGCTGGTCGGCGCGATCGAAGTCCACCATCCCTTCCAGCACCATCATTCCGAAACCGCGCACGTAGGGATACTTGATGGGGCTTTGATCCAGGAGGCGGTCCAGGGAAATGTGCCGGGAGAGGAAATAGGCATCGTAAAAGTCCTTACGCGCCCCACGATCAGAGATAGCATCCAGCTTCATCAGGCCTACGTCGGTGAGGCTGGCCACACGCACTCCGGCTATCTCGTCGGGGGGCTCCAACAAAGCGTAGCCGTACCCGAAGAAGCCCACGCGATAGCCTTCGATCTCCAGGAGCAGGTTCCCGACGACGTCCTCAAGCACATGCACCACGCGCCGTATGCGCAGCGCAGCCACGATCTCAGCCCGGCTTTCGTCGAGCAACTCGTCGGTCTCAGAGAAGAAGTCCAAGTCCACCGAAACGCGCTGGCCCAAGCGCAAGGCCAGCGCTGTGCCGCCGGCCAGGTAGAAGCGACGGGAGAAGGGCTCCTGCCCGATCTCGATCAGTAGTTCTCGCAGCAGGGGAGGTACAACCCCCCAGTGCGTGTTGCTCAGTAAGGCCATGCGCCACGCCTCCGCTGCCTATAGTCACGGATGTCGAGGTAGTTCACCCACAGGCGGAAACGGCGGCGGGACAACAGGGCTGAGCCAGCCTGGCGCACCCATTCGTGCACCCGTTCCAGTCCGTAGCGGGCAAACAGCCACTGGATCTCAGGCTGGCATCCGAGAGCCAGAGTGCGCTCGATGATGGTGAAGGCGTCGCGCTCCGGGTCCAGCTTCTCCAGGGTGTACTCCTGGAAGCAAGGCCGCAGGCTAACGGGGACACCGTTAGGTGCTAGAACCAACTCGCTTTTCGGTGGACAACTACCGGGTACAGAGATCGCTTGTTGCATCATATCCAACGCTGTGTCGAATGGCTCAGATGTCATCTACCTCCTCGATAGCTGCCCAGACTTCGAAGAAAGTGTTATAGGGCACTGCAACCCGCCTCTGAGTTTGACAAATGCTTCCACTTATGGTATGATATAACCAGATCGGGTGCCTTACCGACCCGCCAGGCATGGTCCTGGTGCTTAAGTAAGGATTGCTCCCGCTCAGGCGGGACCCCCCGATCGTTTTTTACAGAATCAGTGCCAGGATATCCTCGACAGTGAATATCCGATCGCCTGCTGATTTGACAAGTTGTGTAATTTGTGGTATTCTATAACTAAGCTCGGTGACCTGGCCTCCTCACGGTAACCATCCCGTGAGTGTAATCCAGGTAGTGCGGCGCAAGCCCCCCGGGCTGTTTCTATTCCAACACATCCAGAAACTCCTCAACCGCGACCTCGCGGTCTGGAGCTATCTTGCCCCGCTGTACCCCCCATGCTCGCTTGTGCGCCCTCGACTTCTTACCCAGCCGTTCAAATCTGATCACGTCAGGATTGAGTTCCAGGCCAACCCTTCTCATGTGACGCAGCAGCATTGTCTTGATATCAGCCTCATGACCTTGATACTCCTGGTCAATGGTGATCAATGTTACTTAGCTGGCGATATCTTCCAGGAGCAGGAATAGGCCAACAGCAAAGCATGATAGAACGGCCCGCTTGCCGAACCAACCTCTACCTCGCAGACAGACTAAGGCTTTGCGCTTGACCTGAGCAGGGATCGAGATGGCAAACTGCTTGCTATCTGAATAGGCCAGAACGGTGTCGTCAGATGTTTGCTCGATCTTCACGCTCTGGTCAACTTCAATGTGCAACGGTCACCCCATCTACCGATAGGTTCATCTCCTACACCCCCTTGAACCCACCCACCAGCTTCTCCGGCGCTACCTGGCGCTGAATGCCAAACAGGATGAGGAGCGAGGGGATGATCAGGATGACCGACATGGCACTGCTCACTTCCCAGTAGCCCTCCCCCACAGCCAGGTAGGTCCTCACCGGCAAGGTAATGGTGTGCGGCCCGTAGGTCATCAGGGTCAGGGTGAACTCGTTGTACGAGGTGGTGAAGGTGAAGATGATGGACGACAAGATGCCGGGCAAGACCATGGGCAGGGTGACGTGAAAGAAAGTGCGCACGACGTTGGCTCCACACACGCTGGCGGCCTCCAAAACCCGCTCATCCAGCCCCTCGAAGGTGGAAGAGAGCACCAGGACGGCGTACGGAGCGCAGATGGCCACGTGGGCCAGAGCCACGCCCAGGTGGGTGTCTACCAGGTCGAGGCGATAGAAGATGCGGGCCACGCCCAGGGCAAAAGTGATGGGCGGGATCATGCGCGGCAGGAGGATCAGCGCCATGAGCAGTTCCTTGCCAGGCACGCGCCGACGGCCAAAAGCCCAACCGGTGGGGATGCCAATGAGGGTGCTGATGGTGACCGCCAGCACGGCGATGACCAGGCTATTCTTCACAATCTCGGGAATCCGCGTCACCTCCACCGCCCAGCGGAACCAGTCCGCGGTCAAGGTCGGCGGGAACCACATCCTGCCAAACCAGTTCTTGCCCACCGACTTCAGGCCAATCATGAAGAAGGGGCTGATGATAAACAACAGGAAGCTCATCAGAAAGGTGTAAATCAGCAATGTGCGGCCATTCCATACCGATCGCAGATACTGGCGTGCCAGACTCATGTGATGGGCCTCCTCAAGACTCTCATGTAGACCGACAGAAAAGCGATCTGCATGGCAGCCATGACCACAGCCATGGCGCTGGCCAGTGACCACCGGGGTGGGATAGGGACGTCAATTTGAGTGTAGATTTCCACCGCCAGAGGGCGGTAGTTCCCTCCCGCGACCAGCGGGATGCTGAAGGCTCCGAAGGAAAGCATGAAGGTGATCACCGAGCCGGCCAGGATGCCGGGCGTAATCAATGGCAAAACGATGTGGCGCAGCACCTGCCAGCGGTTGGCCCCTGCCACAGATGCTGCTTCTTCGATGCTGCGGTCCAGCCCCTCCAGGGTGGCCAGGGTGGTCACGCAGGTGTAGGAGAAATAGTGCCAGAGGTAGAACAGGATCAAGCCGTGGATGGTGTAGTTAAACCGCAGCGGTTCCTTGATAAAGGGGACGAACCGCAGCAGAAAAAGATTGACCCAGCCACGGCTGCCCCAGAAGAGCAATAGTCCCAGGGCGCCGACCAGGCCGGGCACGGTGATGGGGATCAAGATGGCCAGCCGGAAGACGCGGTGCCCACGGATCTTCTCCCGCAGGATCAGAGCCAGGGGGACACTGAGGAGGATGGACAAGAAGGTGGTGGCGATGGCCAGGACAAAGGTCAGGATGATGACCTGGCGGGCGCCATGCTGAGTGAGAAAGCTAATGTAATTCTCAAGCGTCCATCCTGTGTCCTGCCCCTCAGGCCTCAGGCTCTGCAATACCGTAACCAGCATGGGATAGAAAAAAAGCCCGAAGAAAACAGCGAAGCCAGGGAGGAGCAAAATAAGGGTGGTTAGACCGGTTCGTTTCAAAGACTGCCTCCAAGGTGTAGAAGGAGACAAGGGACAAGTAGACAAGGGACAGGCATAACCTGTCCGCTTGTCTACTTGTCTACTTGTCCACTTGTTGCCTGCTTCCTGGCGACCTACTTGGGCACCAGCAGTTCTGGGCCTTTGTCGGTGATGTAGGTGATCACATCCTTGTTGGTCATACGCACCCGGCCCTTTTCCATCTCGCTCCAGGGCGGGATGACGTTCCAGACCTCCGTGGGGATCTTGTCCCAGATCTCGGTGCCGGTGTACTGCCACATGGTAGTGATCAACTGAATCTGCTGGTCGTCCGACAGCAGGTAGTCAATCAGTCGGTAGGCCACGGGCTTGTAGGCTTCGGGGATATTGCTGGGCACGACCAGGTAGCCATCGGCTCCCTCGGTGATGCCTTCTTCCAAAAAGGCGGCCTTCACCGTCGGCGGCATGGTGCCCTGGCTGCGCGACCACAGCGAGTAGTCCATGGCATAGACGCTGATCCAGGAGTCGCCGGCATTGAAGTTCTCGAACATGTTGGTCGGCTCAGGCGCCAGAGGCAGGGTGGCGTAGGTGTAGAAGTCGGCCATCTTGGCCCAGGCATCGGTCCACTCTTGGGTCTTCTCCAACTCGGACATTGGCTTTGACAGGTCGAGGAAAGCATTCAGGAAGCCATACGGCTGAGCTCGCCCGGAGCTGGACTTGGAGTCGGGCCGGATCAGGCCGATGTGACCCTTCCACTCCGCCCGGCGGTCGTAGAACTCCTTCCAGGACTTGGGCGGATTGGTGAGTTTGGCCGAGTCGTAGACCAGGGCGTACTGGCTTCTCCAGTACAATGCTCCCTTGCCCAGGATGTCTTGCCCTTGGGCAGTCAGCAGATAGTCCTTGCGGCACTTGGCCAGGCTGGGGGTGGCGATCAACTTGTCCGGGTACAGGGTCTCCAGCGGGATGTTCTGCTTGACCATATTAGCGATGTCGGCCGGCTTGATGAACAGGACGTGGGCATCGCCCTTGCCCGGCTCCCAGGCCTTCATCTTTTCGATCTGCTCCGAGCCCTTGCCCACCATGTAGTTGATCTTCAGGCCCATGGCCTGCTCCACCTGCGGCAGGACCATCGTCTGGAAGTACCACTGGAAGTTGGCCCCCGAGTTGGTGTCCACCAGGGTGATCTCGGTGGGCGAATCCGGCCCTGGCAGCCACCGCGTGTAGGTCTTCATGAACTCCGTGGCCGCCTCGGCGCTGGGGATGAGGAACTTCCAGCCAGGGTGGATGAGACTGGGGTTGGTGATCATGGAGAAGGTCTCGTCTTCGACGGCCTTCTTGTTGGTGGCGTCAATGATGGCCGGATAGGCCGCGCCGGTGCCCAGGTACTTCTCCGCCAGGGTCCAGAGG
>JBAWAP010000364.1:0-14614 GCA_049589355.1 Anaerolineae bacterium | reverse complement strand
CTCCTGAATGGCCCAGGAGAAGGCGAAGAGAATTGTAGCACAAAGCCGCTTCCTGGGCAAGTCGGGGGCGGCTTTTGTATTTCTAAAGATGACGGGGCATAGACTCGTGTTACCCAGTGGGATTTGGCTCGGAGGCTCGGAGTTGCAATCCGCTGGGCAATTTCGTGTTGAAAGGAGGTGCATCTGTAGAAGAGTAGAATCAAGGTTAGTAGATGCGTTTGAATTTGCGCTTGTAACAAAGCACCTAGTTAAGTTTGGAAGTGGTGTGCAATAGCAGCCACAGTAAGAAAAGGAGGCAAATTGTAATGAAACACACGGTTTCTGTACTAGCAACCATAGGGGTGATCTTGTTTCTGCTGATGCTGTCTTTGTTCGCTTCTGGGCCAATAGACGCTCAACCAGTCTCGCAGGTAACGATCACCCCCATGGTTTTCAACTATTTACCTCTTGTTGCAAAGGAACCGACGCTGACACCGACAGTAACGCCCACGCCCACACCAACGCCCACGCCCACACCCACGTCAGGTACGCCTTGGAGTGGAGAAGGTGTTAGCTTCACGGTCTCGGCCGATGGCAGACAAGTGTGCCACTTCGAAAAGACCTGGGACTACCCAGGTGCCTGTGGCTACGCCTTGTGGCACCACGCCCTATGTGTAGACATCGACGCGACTGGCCACTTCTTCGGCCAGTTCAGTCAGTATTACCCGCAGCTCGCCACCTTTACCTATGCCGGCGATTTTACCTCAGCCACAACGTCTGATGGCACCTGGAGCGTAACCCGTGGTACATGTAGCGCCAACGGCACCTGGAGTGCCAGCCGATAGCGCTGGCTCACCGTGATCGTCAACCCAACACTGCCCTAGTCTCAGCGAACTCGCTGGGGCTGCTGTGGCCACGGGCTGGTCGTTGTCCACCTGGAGCGCCCTCGTTAGCAAAGCCACCTGCGTCAACCGCATGGTGGCTTTTTTGCTGTGTGCCAAACGGGTCAATTTGATATTATCCAAATCCTCTCCCCATCGGTTACCACTTCGACGGTGCCATCCTCGTCGGTGCGCAGGATGCGCTCTTCCCCTACCAATCCCTCTAACCTACCCAACACCTGGGGTGAAGGATGGCCGAATCTGTTGTCAGCACCCACGGAGATGACTATCAGCTCTGGATTCACCGCGTTCAAGAAGGCCGCGCTCGATGAGATGTTGCCGCCGTGGTGAGGGACCTTGAGCACCGTGCTGGCTAGTTCTTGCCCGGAGGCGAGCAGCATTGCCTCTGCTACCTCCTCAATGTCGCCAGGGAGCAAGAAAGAGACCTGTCCTATGCCTAAACGAGCGACGACGGAATTGTTGTTGGCATCGGCCTCGGTGTATTTCATCAACTCGGGTCCAGGGTGAAGAACCATAAGCTCCACTCCATCCCCTGTCCCGATGCGCATCCCCGCACGCGCCAGGTGACTGGGGATTTCTTTCTCGCTAATCAACTCCAACCAGCGCTCGTACGTCGGGTTATCGTGCTCGTAGCCGCTGTCGAGGACCTGCCCCACGCGGTAGCGCTCCAAAACCGGGATCAACCCGGCGATGTGGTCGTCGTCGGCGTGGGTGAGGATGACTAAATCAATGCTGCGATCCCAGAAGGGCATTCTATGGCCCAAAGCACTGATCAAAGTCGTGGGGCTTGGTCCGCCGTCAATGAGGATCTGTTGGCCTCGCGGGGTCTGGACGAAGATGGCATCGCCCTCTCCGACGTCGAAGAAGACGACGTGGAGCTTCCCGTCGGGCAGGCTGGCCACTGCGATCCAGATGAGGACGGCGGCGATGGCCAGGCTGACGATGAGCACTTTGGTGGAGAGGTGGTCAGTGAGGCGGCGCCACAGAGACTTAAGGCGCGAAGGCTCCTGTTGGCTCACCAGAGTAGCTCCGGCCAGCAAACCGTAGTAGAGCCAAACGACGCTGGGGCTGACGTGCCCCAGGTTGAGGGAAGCATAAGGGAGACTGGCCGTAATCTCGACCGCCCGGACGGTGTAGGTCAGGAAGAGCCAGGCTATCCAGCCCAGGACCTGGCCTAATGGCAGCCAGACCAGGCCGGCGATGGTCGCCAGGCCGCCCCAGAGCATCACCCCTGGCTGTGCAGGCAAAACCAGAAAATTGCTGAGCAGGGTGACCAGAGATAGTTGGCGGAAGTGATAGACTATGAGGGGCATAGTGGTGATTTGAGCCGCCAGTGTGATGACTAAAGCTTCGTTCAGAAGCTCGACAGCATGCCTGGCAGTTCCGGGCGAGAGCATCTTAGATAGCAGCCTCTCAAACCAGCTTTGCAGAACAGGGGTGTAGAGAATCAAGCCCAGCGTAGCGGCAAAGGACAACTGGAAGCCCACGTCCCACAGGGTCTGGGGATTGAGGAGGGTCATCAATATGGCAGCCGCCATCAGCGAGGTGAGGGCCTCGGTCTGGCGGCCGTAATGGGTGGCGATGACGTAGAGGCAGCCCATGATCGCTGCCCGCACCACTGCTGCCGAAGCTCCCACCAGGATGGTGTAAACGATGATGCCGGCTAAGGCCAGGGGCATGGCCCGCCGCTTGCCGAAAAGGCGTGTGCTGAGGCCGCTGAAGAGCCCGGCGATGATCGAGATGTTGAAACCTGAGATGACGATAATGTGGGCCGTACCTGTGGCCGAGAAGGCTTCCATCAGGTCGGCGGGAATACCGGTCTCGATCCCCAAAAGTATCCCTGTCAGCAACGCGGCCTGGGGCTCGTGCAGGATGAGAGCGATGACCTTCTGGGCGCGTCTCTTGAAAGCTAAGAGGGCTCGTCTTGAAGTGCTGCCCTGACCACGATCCACGAGGGTGATTTGGGAGCGCCATAAGATCGAGTAGACGCCCTGGCGAGCCAGATACTCTCGATAGGAAAAGTCCTCTAACTCTGGCGGGGCCTCCAGCAATCCCTCGATTTCGAGCTCGTCGCCGTAATCGTACTCCGGATAGCGGGGAGCGCGCACCAGCACGGTGCCTCTCACGTCGCGCCCTTGGCCACTCACTTCTATCCTAGCGACCGCTACCCGTAGATTGGTGTAGGTATCGCGTACATCGGGCTCGTCGCTGACGATGCCTTCGATCTTGACCCAGCCTTGGCCGTTGTAGTGAGCCAGGTGGCCTTCGTCGAGGCTTTGAGGAGGGATGCTGGCGTTGAAGCGCAGAGTGCCAAGGAGCAAGGAGAGGAAGCAGACGCTGATCAGCCTGACTCGCTGATCCTTTCGCCAGAGGAGAAGGCTCGCCAGGGGCAATGAGGTCAGAAGCCAAACGAATCCCGATGGCAAGGGTAGGAGCGAACCCAGGAAGATGCCTGCCAGCCAGGCGCAGCCGAGGTAGATGAGGGTCATAGCGACTTCCAGCAATCAAACGAAAGCGAGGGCACAAGCAATACCACGAATTTCATTTCCCAGACAAGTCCTTGAGAACCCCTGTTTGTATTCCCCGCTCGAACAACGCTCTCATGGCTGCCTGGCCTTCCGTAGCACCTCGCACGAGGCCGCAGACTGCATCCGCCAATCGAATCAGAGCGTCGTTTCGCCCAGCTCATGGCAAGGTCTTCGAAAACGGCCTCCCGTCCTTGTGGCAGAGGAGCTGTACTACATGCTGGCCGGAATAGAGGCAGGCAGGAACACCACCGCCGGGCATCACCCACTGCCCGGCCATGTAGAAATTGGCCAGCCCGGGTAGCGTCCTGGGTATCTGGGTCATGATCACCTCCGGCGTCGGCAGCCAGCCCATGTAGGCCACTTGGTGTTTCCGGGTGTAGCGCCAGGTGGTGTAAGGCGTAGCCACATCGGCCATCTCTACCTGGGACGAGATGCCAGGATAGTGCGCCTCCAGCCGCTCCAGCACCTTCGCCGCCACCCGCTCTTTCTCGGCGTTGTAGCGCGGCCGGTCCTTTTGCAACTCGCTCCAGAAGCCCCACTCCGTCTCGAACATGACCTGAACCACCGTTTTGCCCGGCGGGGCAAACTTCGTGCCATAGTTGAAGATGCGAAGGGAAAAGCCACCAATCGCCTCACTATCCACGGTGAAGGGCCGCTTCAGCATGATAATGCTCAAAGGCGGCTCGCCGGTGAATTCACGAGCCACCCCAAAACTGACCATGATTGTGGGACGGATCAGTTTCCAGTTGCGGTACCGCTCTTCGGTTTTACTGTTCACGTAGCGCCCGCCCAGCATCTTGAAGATGGTGCTGTAGCCATCGGCGGCGGAGACCACGACGTCGGCGCGGTGCTCGCTGCCATCGGCCAGGCGCACACCCACAGCCCGGTCGTTCTCCACAAGAATCTCCTCGACGGTGGCCTTGTACGTCACCTGCCCACCCAGGTCCTTGTAGTGTTTCTCGATGGGCAGCACGAAGTCGAGGCATCCCCCTTCCAGCAACCCCATTTGTCTATCCGCCAGCAGCGCCAGAACCATGAAGATGAACCAGACCGGCACCTCTGGCATGAACAGGTTCTTGATACACTCCCGTAGCCAGGGGTCATGAACGGCCTGTACGTAGTCGGCGACGGGCCTGGCATATTTGCCGGTGAAGTACTTGAACATTCGGCGCATGCCCCACCACTGCTTGAGCTGATCCAGCGGGCCCATCAACTCCGGTGGTTTGCCCATGCCGATCTCAAACAACAGGTGAGAACCCTGCATGGCGCGCGCACCGGCGATGAGGTCATCAATGATCCGGGCATCGGCCGGCGAGAAGGCTTTTAACTCGCTCGCCAGACGATCGAGGTCCGGGGTGACCTCCACGCTGCGCCCGCTGGCTTCGTCAAGGAAGCGGCCATAGTTGGTCATGTCGAGGACGCGGTTGGCCTGGGCGGTGCCCAGCTCACGGTACAGATCGTAGATGGGTTGGCCGGGCCTGTGCCCCATCAGGAAATGGATGCCTCCGTCAATGAGGTAGCCCTGGCGTTTCCAGGCCGCAGCCACCCCACCCGGTTTGGTATGGTGCTCAAAGATGTGGCTTTGATAGCCGTTCATTTGGGCGTAGCAGCCGGTGGACAGGCCAGCCAGCCCAGCCCCGATGATGATTGATTTTTTGGTCACTTTTCTTTCCTCGGCCGCAGGTGCCCGTCACTTCTGAAGTGACGGGCACCTTGCCTCTTATGCCGTCCGCAGCAGTATCCTACCATCTGAACCAGGGACATACTCCATCGGGCCTTGCGGAATGAGATTTTCCACCTCCAGGTAGCCAGCGTCCATGTATTCCCACATAATCTGAAAAGGAGCCGTTCCGGACACCCACTTTTCCACGATGACGGCGCCGTGGCCGGGCAGAACCGTGAACACCACCTGGTGCGGATCCTCAGGATTTTGCAACGCCACCGAGCGGGCAAAAGCGTCTTTGATGCCCCGCGCCTGAGCATCTGTGCCACAGGAGACCGGGTAGTGGTAGTACGCCGGATCCAGGGAAACGTACTCCACCCGGTGGGGATCGTAGGCAGCAATGCCCCGGTGCCCGTGCAGTTTGGAGCGCACCACTGGAACCCGAGCCGGAGTATCCCACGCTGGCCCCAGAACAATGGTGGGGAGCGCACTGTCCATGCCCATCATCTCCACTGCTTCGGAGGAAGGAGGATCATTGCGCTTCCCTTCCACGTTACGTACCAGGGCTCCCTGGCCGTCGGACCGCACCCCCACGATCACCGCCAGGTCATCTTTAGTGATGCTCCCCTTGTCCACAGGGCGAGCACTACCCGTCACGGTGGCGATGAGGGCACTAAGCGTCGGGGCCCAGGTGGCAAAGCACCCCTCACTGTATTGCTCGGCCACCGCCTCTGACACAACAGGTACCTGCACTAGGTCGGCTATGCGCACCATCTTGGTGAAAAAGCTGCGTTCGCCCAGTTGCTGACCAGCCACACACATGGCTGCGGGCGTGCTGAGGCTGTGCCAGAGCGCGCGCGGGATGGGATCGCCTGCCACCGCTTTGTGCTGGTTCACCTCGCGGGTGCTGAGGGTGGTGACCATGCGCAGAACGATGTCCTCGTAAAAAGATTCCAGGTCCTCTGCCTCGCTGCGAGGATGGGCTCCGACCAGGTCAAAGTGGTACGCCTCCAGCGGACGGCCGTCCCCGATCACCAGAAGGACCCGGATGCTTTTGGTCTGAGCCTGCACCACGCGCTCCAGGGCCAGGATGGGACCGCCACGGTGGCCTTGCTCAAAGAGGACGCGATAAGCCTGGGGAGCCAGACCAGGGAAATCGTAGTCTGCCGGGTTGGGTGGCTCCTTTGCCAACACGGTCTGAAGGTGATTCGGCAGCTCCTGAAACCTCGTGGGGGACACTTGTACCAGAGTGTAGACGGTGGGAGTGCGGCTTAGGTTGAAGCGCCGGCGAGCGAAGAGGGCCAGGGACTCGCGCCAGTGCAAAGGTTCACCAAAGGGAGCGGTGGTCAGGATGACGTCGGTGCGGTCGTCGGGCGTCGTCTGGACTTGATGCCCCAGACGGCGGAAATGATGCTCCAGCCCATTCATCACCTCTTCCAGCAAAGGCGTCATCGGGCCTGGCACGAAAGCCGCGTGCATTTTGCGCAACCACGGATGCGTGGGTTTGACGGTTATGGATTCTTCAGATGCGATGCTCACAACACACTCCTCCTTCCTCAATTGGAGGTAATTGCTCAGGCCGTGTCATTGCGAGGAGCGTTTTTCTGCGACGAAGCAATCTCCACCTTGCGGCTTGGGGATTGCTTCGCTTCCCCTTCGCTCTGCTCAGGGCTTCGGCTCGCAATGACAGCCTGAGTAGCAATCGAACACGAAAACAGACTTGACAACCTGGTGTCGGCCTTTGTTGGCTGTGACAGACAGAGCCCTCTTATAGTCATCCAGCCTGAACCGATGGGTCACCATCGGGGCCAGGTCAAGCTTGCCATCGGCCATCCACTCCAAAGCCAGTTGGAACGTTCGCACCTGCCGGCCCTGGAGAGTCTCCGTACCGCACCAGTAGCTGCCTTTGACCGTCAACTCGTTCAGCCAGATGGGAGTCCAGTCCACCCGTTTGGGGATGGCGGCCAGGCCCATCAGGACCACGGTGCCGCTGCTGCGGGCCAGGCGCAGGCTATCGTCAATGCTGCTTTCGTTGCCCACGCACTCGTAGACAAGGTCGGCGCCGCCTACCAAGACCCTTTTACCCAGCACCGGCTTATACACTTTGCCGCCCGTGACTTCGGCCACGGCCTGAAAGTAATCGCCTTCCCGTAGGTAGATAACCTCATCTGCACCGGATCTGCGAGCCATCTCCCCCTGGAAAGGGTACTTGGCCACGACGACCACTCGTGCGCCGCTACCTAACACCCGCAGCGCGGCCACAATACATAGCCCGACGACCCCAGCTCCCAGCACCAAGACGGTATCGTCATCATCCGGGAAGTTATGAATCGCCGAATGTAGGGCCACAGAGAAAGGCTCGACCATCAGCGCATTTTCGTCGCTGACGTTCTCGGGTACGGGGAAGAGTTGGGACCGGTGAGCCACGAAGCAGGGACTCCAGCTACCGCCTGTGTCGTGGCAAGACCCAATGCCGAAGCCTGGCGCCAGGCCACCTTCGGCGAAATTCTGGCATAGGGAGAACTCACCCCGCTGACAGAACTCACACAGTTCCTCAATGCCGCGTGTGGCGCAGGGGAGCAAGGGTTCTGCCACCACCCGCTCGCCGGGGGCGAAACCTTTCACCTGGTCGCCGACCTCGGCGATGACGCCCACGTTCTCGTGGCCCAGAGTGAAAGGGAAGGAAACGAAGGCCGACAGAGCCGGACTGTCTTTCAAGAAAGCTGTGCTCATATCGCTGCCGCAGATGCCGCCATAGCGAGTCTTAATCTTCACCCACTGGGGACCAGGGAGCGCAGGCTCAGGCACCTCACGGTACTGGAGCATAGCCAGGGGACTCCAAAAAGCCGGCAGGTAGATCGCGCCGACGGCTTTCGTCAGCAGATAGCGCGGGATGCTTTTGATCAGTTGGATGGCTTTCATGGGACAAATCAGCGAGAGTTGGCCTACGGGGAAGTATACACCATGAATCGTATAGAGGCAAGAAAGACGCCCCAAGTTTAACACAGAGGGGGCTTTTTGACAAGGCGAGTTTCTCCTTACCTAGCTAAAAAGCAAGTCCCGTCCAGAGATGGGGTAAGCCGGTCGTGCTCGCAACTCACGGTGAGGAAGGCGGTGCTGACGCAAAGACGGCCAATGCGGCTGGCCCGCTATCCGCGATGATGAATCGCCACGCAAGCTTGACTCTCGTGAGCGTATCACGCTGGGGACATCCACGTAGGCAAAACAGGGCACCGGGTTCCGTAAAAAGGCCGAAAATGGGCTCAGCGTTTGCCCATAATGAACGCCGCAGCCAACTGTGCTTTTCCCCACTACATCTTGTGGCTAGAAACGTCAAATAACACAAGATAAGGGATGCGCATCAGCTATATCTTGGGGAGACCACAGCGACCTTGTCCCAAACTCGATACGCTCGCTGACTCCCTGTTTGACCATTCACAGAGGATAGGATATAATTCAATGCACCGCAGAGTATCACGTAACATTCACAAGGAGATTCGACTCCATGGCTGAGGGTCTTCCCAACGAGCGCTCTATCTTCGAGCAGCGCACGATTCAAGATATCTATGAGGAAATCCGCGACGTCTACCGGCGCTACCCACAGCCCTGGGTCATCGGTTACAGCGGCGGCAAGGACTCGACTGCCGTGCTGCAACTGGTCTGGAAAGCGCTGGAGGGGCTGGCACCGGAAGACCGTCAGAAGCCGGTGTTCGTGATCGCTTCGGACACGAAGGTGGAGACGCCGGTCATTGTGGACTACCTTGACAACACCCTGCATCGCATCAATGAGATAGCCAGCAAGGTAGGTATGCTCTTCCAGGCTGAGAAGGTGATGCCCATCCTCAACGACAGCTTCTGGGTCAATCTGATCGGCAGAGGGTACCCAGCACCCACCACCCGTTTCCGTTGGTGTACTGACCGGATGAAAATCAACCCTGCCAACCGCTTCATCGAGACGAAGGTGACGCAGTATGGTGAGGTAATCGTTGTCCTTGGCGTGCGCAAATCGGAAAGTTCGACACGCATGCAGTTGATGAGTACCTACCAAGTAAGAGGCCACTCACTGTTGCGTCGCCACACCTCGCTGCGTGGCGCCTACGTTTATGCGCCCATCGCCGACTTTTCCACCGACGACGTGTGGACCTATCTGCTGCAGGTACCCTCGCCGTGGGGCAGCAACAACCGGGACCTGGCCGCACTCTACCGCAACGCCAACGCCGGTGAGTGCCCATTGGTCATTGATACCTCCACGCCACCCTGCGGTAACAGCCGCTTCGGCTGTTGGGTCTGTACCGTGGCTAAGCGAGACTCTTCGATGGAAGCTCTGATTGACAGTGGTACAGAATGGATGGAGCCATTGTTAGAGTTTCGTGAATGGCTATACATTACCACTGATCCGCAACGCAAGCGCGAGTTTCGGGACATCAAGGGACGCGATGGGCGAGTTATCCTGAAAAAAGATGGTACACCGGCTGCTCGTACCTACAAGCTCGAAGTCAGTAGGCAGACGTTGGAAAAGGTGCTACGGGCGCAAATGGCTGTGCGCCGGGATGGTCCCGATCCCGATGTCACGTTGATCTCCGAAGAGGAACTGCACGAGATTCGTCGCATCTGGTGCACGGAGCGGCAGGACTGGGAAGACTCAGTGCCACAAATCTTCCGCCGGGTGAACGGTTATGACCTGGATTGGCCAATGGATGACGATGGTCGCTTTGACGCTGATCAGAAGGCATTATTGGCTAGTATCTGCGAGGAATACGACGTGCCGCTTGGCCTGATTGCCAAGATGTTGGAAGAAGAACGTCGTGCGAATGGCATGGCCCGACGTGCAAGGATTCAAAAGGCACTGGCCGCTGTGCTGGCTGAGGAATGGCGCAGCGAGGAAGAAATCCTGGTCGAGGAGCCGGTGCAATTACGATTGGTGTAGCTTCATGGAATTGCTGAATCTAACAGTCCACAATTTGGGCGTCTTCCGAGGACGACAGGACTTCAATCTGACACCGGTACGCCAGCCAGATGGCGCTTGCCGTCATCTGGCTGTCGTCAGCGGCCACAATGGCGCGGGTAAGACCACTCTGTTCCAGGCATTAGCCCTAGCCTTGCATGGCTCGTTAGCCCTGGGCGACCGGATAAGCCGCCAAGCCTATAATGATTTCTTGCTAAGCCGCCTACACCGCTGTGGCGAAGCCGGGACTCCGCTCGTCAGCGACGAAGGAGGTGTTGCGCTCAGCTTTCAGTATGTGCAATCGGGCCGGCCACTGCGCATCCAGGTGGAACGGTTCTGGCGACGCAACGGCCACAGCGTACAGGAGACGCTGACCGTATTACGGGATGGGCAGCGGCTTGATATAGATCCTGCGGACTACCAGACCTGGCTTAACGATTTAGTGCCGCCCGGTCTGACGCCGCTTTGCTTTTTTGATGCCGAACGGTTAGAAGCACTCGCCAACCCGGAGCAGCACAATGGGTTGCTGGGTGAGACCCTGTGCCGCCTGTTGGGCCTGGACCTGATAGAGCGGCTACAGGCTGACTTGGCCTACTACACCCGGCGCCGAGGCGGCGGGCAGCGCGTGGACCGCCTGCGGGAAGAGATACTGCGCCATCAAGATGCCCTGGATGCCTTGAATGTCGAATTGACTCAGCTTCATGCCGAGGCTGAAGCCCTGGCTGCTGAGCAGGATAATCTGGAAGCTGAACTGGCACGCCAGGAACGCCGCTTGGCAGCCGAGGGGGGCAGTTACGCGGCTCGCCGGCCTATTCTCCAAGAGCGACTCTTAGCTGTGCAACAAGAGATTGAAACTATTGCCAACCAACTGCGCGAGTTGAGCACTGGTCTGCTGCCTTTTGCCTTAGCGCCCGAACTGTGTCAGGCGCTAAGCCAGCGGTTGGTACAAGAAGCCGACATGCGCCGTCACCAGGCGGCGGATCAGTTGTGGCAGGAGCGGATAGCCCGTCTTGAGGCGGCGCTGCAGGGCGAGGAACTGTGGCACGATGTGGAGGTGCCTCTCTATGACCGTGAAACTCTGGCCCAACGGCTGGTCCGTATGCTGCGCGAGCGAGAGACTCTTTACAGAGTTAGTGAACAGCCACTACTTCATCACCTGGCTGAGCCTGAGCAAGAGCAGTTGCAGGGTTGGATTGCTCAAGCCCTGCATGCCCTCCCCCAACAGGTTCAGGCTTTGGGCCAGCGTATGCAGGCGCTCCGGTCTGAGCGCCGACGCATCGAAGAGGATTTGAGTCGAGTACCCGATGACGAGATATTGACCCCCATCCATGCTGAAATCATGCGCCTGGAGGTCGGTCTGGCTGATCTGCAAAGGCACCAGAAGGCATTGAACGAGCAGATGGGAGCATTGCGGTTCCAGCGTGACGAGCAAGCACGACAGCTCCAACGCATGGCCGACCAGTTGGCGGCCGCTCAGGCCAGTGAGCGACAATTGGCACTAGCCGAGCGTAGCAAACTGATCCTGAAGGCCTACCAGGATGCCCTAACCCGTCAGCGACTGGGGACTTTAGAAGAGAGGCTGGTAGCCGCTTTTAACGCCATCTGCCGCAAGGAACACTTACTGATAGGTGCCCTCATCGACCCTGACGATTTTCGCGTGCAACTGTATGGCACAAACGACCATGTGCTGGGACTGGGTGACTTTTCTGCCGGTGAGCGGCAGCTTTACGCCATGGCGCTGTTGTGGGCGCTACGCCAGGTAAGTGGGCGACAACTGCCGCTGGTGATGGACGCGCCCCTGGCCCGCCTGGACGAGATCCATCGCTGGCGCTTGATGCACGACTATGTGCCGGCAGTGAGCGATCAGGTACTGTTGTTCGCCACCGACGCCGAACTAGACCCCGGGCTGCTAGCCCAAGCGAAGCCCTACTTGGCCCGCGTTTATCATCTGGACTACGACTCACGAGATGAGGCGACGGTAGTCACGTGTGATATACCAGGAGACAACTGATGTCCCTTAACCGCATCTATGTAGGTGAAGAGGTGGATCTACGCCTGCGCAACCTCAGGGCGCGCACCGGCCTGACGCCGAACTTGATTTGTCGCCTGGGGTTATGCCTGTCATTGGAGGAGCCTGGAATTCCCGATCCACAGCTTTACGCCTATGGGCACGTCCGCGAGTTCAATCGGTACACGCTCACCGGCCAGTGGGACCAGTTCTTCTTCGCATTGCTGCGCGAGCGACTGGTTCGGGATGGGTTGGACCTAGGGGCTGATCTGGGGGGCAATTCAAAGCGCATCTGAGCCGAAGCATAGGCATCAGAGCAGCAATTGTCTAGTTCATAACAAGCGTGGCGGCACTTCAGCACAGAAGATATTCTCTCGATGCCATTTGAGCGCTGTTTTTGCTGGCCATAGAGTGTGTTCGATTGGCAAATGTAATTCCCGTTCGGCCAGCGACACTATTGGCTCGGTACCTGGCTCATCGGATGGTACCGCGGGCGACACCTGAATTCGATGGCCTGTGGTCACGCTGACTAATCCTTGATCAAAGGTCCAGTGGTGCAGGCCGCACAGCGCCATTCCATTCCGTGGATCATCATTGTGACTCTCACTCCAAGGTACAATGTGAGCCGCAACGACTGGTGAGCGTCCTTCTGGTGTGAACACACGAATTCGGCACATAGCACAGGTGTAGTCGTAGGCTTTCATCACGACGCTCCGAAATGCTGTAGAACGTGAGACTGCCTGGTAGCGTTCTTCCTCATCCGGCAACTCCCTCAGCTTGAGCCTAAAACGCCCCTTCGACCTTCCCAGCAATTCGAGGCTGTACTGGAAAGATTCGGCACTAATCTGTCCTAGCTCAACCAGCTTTGGACGCACTTCAGGCGCAAAGTACGTTTCGATCAATACGCGCCGTAAGTCGTCACGTGTTTCCTTGTTCAACAGCATCTCGAATAAAGCGTCATCCAGCGTAGCGCCTAACACAAACTCGCGCAATGGGCCAATTGAGCGGATTTGTGGTATGTTGGCCAGCACCTGTTCTTTGCCTGGCACTGGCACTAGATGCCAGAAGCCTTCTCGATGCATATGGAAGAAAGGCAACACGGGGTTACTAGGCTTCTGGCGGCCCATGGTCTTGACCCAGTATAAGTCGAAGATATCTATCAGGTCAGCTTTGAACTCAATGAAGTTAGTTTGGATCACACCTTGCGCGATTAGATCTATGAGGGCAAGAAGTAGGAAAGGTTTGTGCGGAGCACGATGGCATGTCACTGCTGGCCAGCGAGCAGGGCTAGTGTCGGTACGGAGCTTGGCAAAGCGCCTCAAGTAGTCTGTTGTCATCTCAAACATTCCACAAGCAGGCTGTACATCACAACCCTAAATCTTGACCTGCCCATCTTCCTCGCATAGAATAGGGTTGGTCATCCAGCGTGCCTGGCTGCCATTGGTGGCGAACTGCACCGCCCCGGTGGCGGCCACTCACAGTCAGCCCGAACTAAAGTAGCCCCCGCCGTTGTACAAACTCACGTGGATTCCCAGAACTCGCTAGGAAGTACGCGATTCTAGTTGGAGGCACATCTACGCCTTCATCTAGGCACTTCATTGCCACCAGGGCTTGTAGATCACCTTCGGAGAATCGCTCCAGTATCTGCTGCCGCTCCATATTGTTCTGGCGCTGAGTGAACTCGTGAATACGAATACGTTTCTCGACTCCCAACAACTCTTTAACTTGGTTGAAGAGTTTATCCCCCACATAGAAAAGAGTGTGTCGCAACTCTGCGTATTCTTCGATGTTACCGCGAAGCCATTCCAGTTTCGAGGTGGAGTTGTTCATAACTCTAGCGCGCTTAATCGCCAGTCTCTTCACAACCTCTGGGAGCGGTTCGTCTGGGTCTCGAATATATCGCTGCATTTTCTGCGTTAGGACACAGAACTCGGCGAACTCATCTTCTGTCATCTCCACAGGGATAGGATAGTAGTAGTAAGGTGTCAAGTATGTCCCAATCGCGTCTGCAAGCCCGAACTCGAAGACGACTTCACCAAAATAATCAAGGATGGCTTCAGTTCCATATTCATCATAATGCCGTATGGGCGTTGCACTTAGGCCCAATCGCCATGGTGCCTGAGCGGGAAGGGCAGCCAGCATCTGAGGTGCGCCAACATTGTGCGCTTCGTCAGCGATTAACATGGCCTCTGGCCAAAACTCATCAAGAACCTCAGGAAGCACTTCTCTCCGTAGCGACGCGTTTGTCGTTATGATGGTTACCAGTTTGCTCCGCCCTCGTCGGAAAACCTGAAGTTGCCTCGTGACTTCCGGCTCCCATTTTGCTCGGGATTCTGCAACCCGAATTGGACGAAACCCAAACTGCTCCGCTTCCCCGGCCCACTGCTCAACCAAGTGTTTGAATGGGCAGGAAACAACTAGCACAAGGCGTTTTTGCTCGTTGAACAGACGGACTGCCGCTGCCAGCGCCGTGATGGTCTTTCCAGTGCCAGTCGCCATCTCAAACAAACCTCGGCAACCGGCGGCAAACCAAGAGTCGATTGCCTGGGTCTGATAGTCTCGAAGAGCGATGTGAGGGGGTACGTGGGG
>JBAWAP010000363.1:0-5219 GCA_049589355.1 Anaerolineae bacterium | reverse complement strand
CCGACGGCATCCGGGCGCTGGCCCGCACGCTGGCCGATTTCGAGCCCGCCACCACCACGCTGGAGCCAGAGCACACCCGCGACCTGCTCAAGAAGCTCTACCAGTACCTGGTGCCGCGCAAGCTGCGCCACGACCTGGGCGAGTATTACACCCCCGACTGGTTGGCCGAGCGGCTGCTGAACCAGGTGGGCTACAAGGGGGAGCCTGACAAGCGGCTGATAGACCCCGGCTGTGGCAGCGGCACTTTCCTCATCTTGGCCCTGCGGCGGTTGCGCCAGTACGCCGCCGACCACCTCATCCCGCCCGCCGACGTGCTCGACGCGGCGCTGCGCAACATCGTCGGCTTTGACCTCAATCCCCTCAGTGTCATCGCCGCCCGCACCAACTACCTGCTGGCTTTGGGTGACCTGCTGCGCTACCGGCGTGGCCCGGTCGACCTGCCGGTGTACATGTGCGACAGCATCATGACCCCCACCGAGCGGGCCGACATGTTTGGCAAGAGCTACCGTTTGCGCACCGTCGTTGGCGACTTTGACATCCCCGGTGAGACAGTAGCCGTTGGCGAGATGGGCCCACTCTCGTCGCTGCTGGAGAGTTGCGTGCGCGACCAGTACACCCCCCAGGAGTTCCTGGCCCGTGCCCGGCGGGAGCTGACTGTGAGCGAGGCCATGACCGAATCAGTGCTGGAGGGACTGTACCGCCAGCTCTACCATCTGGACGAAGAGGGACGTAATGGCCTGTGGGCACGGCTGCTCAAAAACGCCTTCGCCCCAGTGCTGGTTGGTGAGTTCGATTTTGTGGTGGGCAATCCGCCCTGGGTGAATTGGGAGAGCCTGAGCGCCGAGTATCGCGAGGCGACCAAGCGGCTGTGGGAAAAGTACGAGATGCAAGCGCAAGCAGACGGTAAGCAATTTGCATTGGGGAAAGTCAAACGCGACATCTCAATGCTGTTCACTTTCGTCTGCATTGATAAGTACCTTCGCCCAAAGGGACGGCTTGGCTTCGTCATCACGCAAACAGTCTTCAAGACCAGGAGCGGAGAAGTCTTCCGAGCTTTTCGAGTAGGGCCAGACGTACCGTTCCGTGTCACTCACGTGGATGACATGGTGGCTTTGCAACCCTTTGAAGGTGCTTCGAACTGGACATCTGTATTTGTCTGCGAGAAAGGTAGGCCGACACGATATCCTGTCCCCTATACGCTGTGGCGGCCTCTGCCACGGCAACGCATTGCCCTAGAAGATACGCTGGCTGAGGTGATCACAAAGACGAAGCGAAGCAACTTTAAGGCTAAGCCAGTCCGAGATGACCAGCCAACATCTCCTTGGATTACTGCTTACCCTCAAGCTTTGAAGGCGATAACAGGAGCTATTGGAGAGTCAGACTATACGGCCAGGGCTGGAGTAGTGACCTGGGCTGATGGGATATACTGGGTGAAAGTCCTCGACACCAGGCCAGACGGTGCGCTCATCATCGAAAATCTCGGTGAGGCCGGCAAAAGGAAGATCGAAACTGTGCAGGCTGCGGTGGAACCTGATTTGCTGTACCCATTCGCTCGCTGGACCGACATAAGCCGATGGAGAGCAAATCCCAGTTGCTACATCCTGCTACCGCATACGCCCGAATCAGGCTGGAGGGCTATTGATGAGGGTGATATGAAAGTGAAGTATCCACTCACCTATAGCTACCTGAAACGATTCGAGCCCGTTCTATTGCGTCGTTCGGGGTACGTCCAACTTCGGCAAGGCCAGCCGTTCTATATCCTATCCAACACTGGTAATTGGTTGTATGCGTCTTGGAAAGTTGGATGGAAACGTATGGGTACCAAGATGGAAGCTGCTGTCTTGCAAGAAGTGGACGATCCTCTTGTTGGAAAGAAACCTCTGATGAGCAAGGAAACAGTGGTGTATGTAGCTTGTGAGTCGGAACAAGAAGCACACTACCTGTGTGCCATGCTCAACTCGTCCATTACCAACTTTACAGCTAAGTCTTACTCAGTCGGCAAGAGCTTCGGGTCGCCACACTTACTGAAACAAGTTAATATCCCCCACTTTGATCCCAATAGCCCTATCCACACCCGACTGGCGGCGCTATCACAGCAGGCGCACCAGTTGGCGGCGGGGGACGAGGCTGGCCTGGCGGAGGTCGAGGCACAGGTGGACGAGGCAGCGGCAGAGTTGTGGGGCATCACGGACAGGGAGTTAAAGGAGATACAGCGGTCGTTGGAGGAGTTGGGGTAGAACACAAGAATTCCCCAGGAGGGATGGAATGCACAGGATAGCGAGGCTTGACCCATCGCTTAGAAGTGGCGTTCGAACTGAAGTATTCCGTGTGTTAGCCGAATATGCATCCGGTGGTAACCACGGCCCTATACCTATCAAACGTTTATTCTTAAGAGCTGCTGATGGGCTTGCAGAGACAGGCATTATTGAGAAGCCAAAGTTCCTTCGTGGGCAAAAGTTTGTTCAACTAGCTGATGAGGGACGTTCCCAGTTGTTTCCCGACTATGGGATACCTGGAGATATAGCTAATCTTATGCGACAAACTTTTTGGGAGCTTTACCTTCAAGGAGTTTTAGCTCCGGCCACGAGGAAAGACCCAGGAGAGGAATTGTTGTATTTCGATTCCGTTATGCTTACCCCCTATGGAGTGGGCATACTCATTGATGTCAGGAATCGAATTCAGGTTCACGATCCAGACGGATACCTTGCCAATTTCTGGGGTGCGAGACCAGAGCCCGACCCTGAAATGATGCGCTATCTGGTTGAGTGTGTCTGGGTATTCAGGAGTGGTCATCTCCTGGCCACTGTCGTATTGCTAGGCATCGCTTCTGAACGACTTATTGAAGTCTTGGCCTTGAGCCTGCGCGAGGCACTAGGAAAATCGTATGGTGGAGCGACGTGGTTCCGAGACAAGTATGAGAGGAACCCAAACATCTCAGATAGATTCAAAGCGGTAGAAAGCAAGCTTATGGGCGAGTATGGCAAAGAGCTTGATGAGGAGAAGCTCAAAGATGGATTCCAAACTATCGTGAAGCTGACCTTTGAGATGATTCGGGATGCCCGAAACGCCATAGCTCACCCTAAGGGTCGTGACTTCACCTGGAATGAAGTTGGCGGGCTTCTTCATAATCTTGTGCCATATTTCAGGCATATCAACGCGATAATTGCATTTCTGGCTGCTCACCCTCGCTAACTTTACGAACTCGTAGCAGTCGAGGCGCAAGTGGACGAAGCAGCACCGGAGTTGTAGGGCATCGCGGACAGGGAGTTGAAGGAGATACGGCGGTCGTTGGAAGAGTTGGGGTAGAGTTGGAACCACTGAGGCACTGAGGTTTTCAGTGTATTCAGTGTTCTCAATGGATCAGTGATTCTGGTGTCACCATGAGTCAACCTGTCTGGTTCGTGAAGCTCATACAAGGATTCTTTCCGCACCGTTTTCTGCTGGCCAGGCTGACACGGATACCAGTCGTCGGCAGAATCGTGGATCGCCTGCTCTTCGAGGGGGATGATCTCATCTATCTGCCCCAGGATCGTATGATTCCTGTAAACCGGGCGCTCGATAATCCGGGCGAGATGGTTCTGCCATCTCAGGTGGTGGAGCATTTCATCGAGAAAGCTTCCTATCACTGGATCATGAACTTCTGCATCTGCCGCGATTCCATGGGGTGCGAGGATTATCCCATTGATTTGGGCTGCCTCTTTCTGGGCGAGGCAGCCAGGGGGATCAATCCCAAGCTTGGACGCCCCGTAACGAAAGCGGAAGCGCTGGAGCACGTGAGACGCTGCCGGGAAGCGGGCCTGGTTCACTTGATTGGCCGCAACAAGCTCGATACTGTATGGCTGGGCATCGGGCCGGGCGACAAGCTGTTGACGATTTGCAACTGTTGTCCTTGCTGCTGTCTCTGGCGGGTGCTGCCTCACATTGCCCCGCAGATCGGCACTAAAACCACCAGAATGCCCGGTGTGAGGGTCACCGTGAACGAGCGGTGCGTGGGCTGCGGGACCTGTACCCAGGGCGTATGCTTTGTGGACGCTATCCGTCTGGTCAACGGCCGGGCGGTCAGAAGTGACGAATGTCGGGGTTGTGGTCGTTGTGTGGACGTCTGCCCTGAGCAGGCCATTGAGATCACCATCGTCAATGACCAGTTCGTAGAGGAATCTATAGACCGGCTGTCTCTGCTGGTTGACGTTTCATAAGGATTTCCGATTTGCGATTTTCGATTGCCGATTTCTGAATCGGAAATCGGCAATCGGCAATCGAAAATCGAGGTGTAAATGGTCAACATCCCCGTGTTGAAAAGTATCACCGAAGCCAACGCTTTGTTGGCCGATGCCCTACGGGAGAGGTTTTCCCAGCAAGACGTGTTGGTGCTGAACATCATCGCGTCGCCGGGGGCTGGCAAGACCGCGCTATTGGAGCGCACTATCGAGAGCTTGAATGGCAAGCTGCGCCTGTCCGTCATCGAGGGCGATCCCACCACCAGTCTGGACGCCGAGCGCATCGCTGCCGCTGGGGTGCCGGTGGTGCAGATCAACACCGATGGCGGATGCCACCTGGAGGCGCGCATGATCCAGGTGGCTCTGGAACAACTCGAAGTGGAAGACGCTGACGTGGTCATCATCGAGAACGTTGGCAATCTGCTGTGTCCCACCGGCTGGGACCTGGGTGAGGATGCCAAGGTCGTGGTCGCCAGCCTGCCCGAGGGCGACGACAAGCCGCTCAAGTACCCGATGGCCTTTGCCACAGCCCAGGCGGTGGTCATCAACAAGATAGACCTGGAGCCTTACCTCCCGGCCAAAGTGTCTGTGCTGCGCGAGAACGCTCTCCGGATCAACCCAAACCTGGCGGTGTTTGAGGTTTCTGCCCTCACCGGTCAGGGCCTCGATGGATGGGTGGATTGGATACGGGAGAAATTGACCGAGAAGCGTGAGTTCAGATGCACGAAATGTCCGTAACCCAGGCGATGTTGGACATGGCCCTGGAACACGCCAGAGGATACCGCATCACCGATATCTACTTGCAGGTGGGCAGGATGGCGCTCATTGTCCCTGAATCGGTCGAGTTCTATTTCGAGTATCTCAGCAAAGGCACCCTGGCTGAGGGGGCGACGCTGCACTTTGAGATCCAGCCCATCGAGATGACCTGCACGGATTGCGGGCGGCAAGCCGATCTGACTGACTTGATGGATCAGCAACCCCGGGCGATCATGGTGCAGGCTC
>JBAWAP010000362.1:0-21242 GCA_049589355.1 Anaerolineae bacterium | reverse complement strand
ACAATGTTGACTTTCGCGCCAGGCGTCATTGCGAGGAGCGGAGCGACGAAGCAATCTCCACCGTTGCCTGCAATTGGAGGCGGGAGATTGCTTCGCTACGCTCGCAATGACATTAACTTAACATTGTCCAGGTAGCCATCATGAGCTTCTTGCATTTTCTGGCAAAGTAGGGTATCATTGTTTTCCGATAGCCCCAATAGAGGAGGCATCATTGAGCCAACAAGAGATCACACTGCGCATGGAAGGTGTCTCCAAAGCCTTCCCTGGCGTGCAGGCGCTGGACAACGTGAACTTTGAAGCAGCCTCCGGTGAGGTAGTGGCGCTAGTCGGCGAAAACGGCGCTGGCAAATCCACCCTCATGAAGATTCTCTGCGGCGCATACCGCAAGGACGTGGGCCGCATCTTTCTGCACGGCCAAGAAACAGAGATCGAGAGCCCTTATCACGCCCAGCGATTGGGCATCGCCATCATCTATCAGGAATTCAATCTCACCCCGAACCAAAGCGCAGCGGCGAACATCTTCATAGCCCGCGAGCCACAGCAGCAAGGCTTGGGGCGGTTTTTTAACTTTGTGGATCGTCGCCGCATGGAGCGGGAAGCACAGGAGCACCTGAACCGAGTCGGAGCGCGAGTGCCTGCCACGGTGCTGATCAGTGATCTCTCCGTGGCCCAGCAACAGATGGTGGAGGTAGCCAAGGCACTGGCAGTGGATGCTCGCATCATCATCATGGACGAGCCGACGTCAGCACTGGGCGAGGACGAGGTAGAGACCTTGTTCGAGATCGTTGGCACACTCAAGGAACAGGGCATCGCCATCGTTTTCATCACTCATCGTCTGGAAGAGGTCTTCCGCATTGCCGACCAGGTAGTGGTGCTGCGAGATGGCCGACGGGTGGGGAGCATGCCCATCAGCGAAGCCACGCCCGACAAAGTCATTCACCTGATGGTAGGCCGGGAATTGACGGAGATGTTCCACAAAGAGGAGGCTGAGATAGGTGAGCCTCTTATGGAGGTGCGGGGACTCACCCGCCGGGGCGTGGTGGAAGATGTGAGCTTCACCCTGCGGCGGGGGGAGATTCTGGGCTTCGCTGGCCTGGTGGGCGCTGGCCGTACGGAGACAGCTCGCTTGCTGTTCGGCGTAGACCGCAAGGACGCTGGCGAGATTTGGGTTGATGGGAAGCAAGTGCGCATCACTTCCCCCGTTGACGCGGTTGTGGCGGGCCTGGGCTTTGTACCCGAGGATCGAAGCCTGCAAGGACTGGTGCTCAAGCTGCCCGTATTGGAGAATATTGTGTTGCCCACCCTCGACAACCACTCTCGTGCAGGCTGGATGGATCAACGCAGTCTCCGCAACACGGCCCAAAGCTACGTGGACAAACTGAACATCCGCACGCCTCACCTACAGCAGAAGGCCATGTTCCTCTCCGGTGGCAATCAGCAAAAGGTGGTGCTCGCCAAGTGGCTGGCCTTGCAGCCCAAAGTGCTGATTATGGACGAGCCGACGCGGGGAATTGACGTGGGGGCTAAGGCCGAGGTACACGCCCTAATGAGTCAGTTGGCGCAGGCTGGGATGGGCATCATCATGATCTCATCGGAATTGCCGGAGATCCTGGGTATGAGCGACCGGGTCCTGGTAATGCACGAGGGCCGTGTGATGGCCATCCTGGACCAGGCTGAGGCAACCCAGGAGAAAATCATGGCTTACGCCAGTGGTGAGATAAACAATGACATCGTGAACGCGACGTCGAGAGGAGCAAAAGCATGAGCGACTCAACACAGAGTGGTAGTGCAGTGGCACTAGCGCGGCCCCGAGGGATCAACTGGCGGGAGACGTTCGGCAAGCCAGAGTTTGGCGTTTTCCTGATTTTGCTTGTCATGGTGGGAGGGCTATCACTATACACCGATACCTTCCTCACCAGCACCAACATCTTCAACATCCTGCGAGCCTTCTCGTGGATCGCCATCAGTGCTTTCGGGGAGTGCATGGTGATCATCACCGCGGGCATTGACCTTTCGGTCGGTTCGGTGATGGGCCTATCCGGGCTGGCTAGCGCCATGTTGTTGGAGCGGGGGATCAATGTGCCCGTGGCTGTGGCGGGGGGATTGTTGACAGGGCTCGTCGCCGGCTTCCTCAACGGGCTGATGATCACCAAGGGCAGGCTGCCCCCCTTCATCGCCACCCTGGGCGGCATGCTCATGGCGCGAGGGCTCTGCTATGGTTTGACTGGCGGATGGCCGGTGCGTGGGCTGCCGCAGACTTTCCGCAATCTGGGCCAGTACGACATCCCCATCGCTGGCTTCGGAGTGCCCGTGCCGCTCGTCTTCATGCTCGTCTTCGCCGTGCTCACGTCCATTTTCCTCACGCGCACGGTGTGGGGTTATCGCATCTATGCCGTGGGTGGAAACGAGACGGCCACCGCCCTTTCGGGCATCAACACCGCTCGGGTCAAGATCATGGTCTACTCCCTCTGCGGCCTCCTGACCGCCATCGGTGGCGTGCTCATGACCGCTCGCCTGGGGGTGGCTTCTCCGACTGCTGCGGATGCCTACGAACTGGACGTCATCGCCGCTGCGGTGGTGGGGGGAAGCAGCCTGGCGGGGGGCGAGGGCACGATCCTTGGTGTGCTCATCGGCGCGGCCATCATGCAGGTGCTGCGCAACGGCCTGGTGCTCGTAGGGGTCTCTGCTTACTGGCTGCAGGCAGTGCAGGGGTTGGTGATCGTAGTAGCCATCATGCTCGACCAGCTCCGCAAACGGAGGCGGTAGCGCAACGCATTCGCCGAAGCAAGGAAGGGAATATTGCAAGCCTCGTTGTCCTTATCACCTACCTATCATCGCCGCCAAGCTGCGCCACGCCGACTACAAGTTGATGGCTGAGCCCAGAAGTTTCTGACAGGAGGAGAACGTGTTGCGATGGGGTATCATCGGGGCGGGCATTATCGCAGACGTGCGCATGGCGCCAGCCATCCGACAAGCGACAGGGTGTGAGTTGGTTGCTGTGCAAGCCCACGATGCGGCCAAGGCAGCGGCCTTCGCCACGAAGCACGGCGCTGCTCGCCATTACACTGACGTAGAGGCCCTTGTAGCCGACCCGCAAGTGGATGCGGTCTACATCGCCTCGCCCAACTACCTGCACGCCGAGCAGACGATTCTGGCCGCGCAGCATGGCAAGCACGTGCTGTGCGAGAAGCCCATGGCCCTCACGCTGGACGAGTGCCAGGCGATGATTGACGCTTGCCAGACGCACGACGTGCGGCTGATGATCGGCTTCATGATGCGCTTCCATGCTGCGCATCAGCGGGTGCGGGAGATGGTGGAATCGGGTTTCTTGGGAGAGCACAAGCTGGCGCGAGCCCATTTCCTGTTTCAGTTGCCCCGACCAGGACCGGACAACTGGCGGCAGCAGCCGGCGCTCGCTGGTGGCGGGGCGGTGATGGATGTAGGCGTGCATTGCGTGGACCTGCTGCGCTTCCTGCTGGGAGCGGAGGTGGAAGCGGTCAGCGCCTTCGCCGACCACAATCCGACGACATACCCGTCAGACGAAACAACGGTCATCTTGCTGCGCTTCGAGGGGAACGTCCAGGGGACGGTGGAGGTCAGTTTCGGTGTGCCCTACGCCAGCAATGATTTCGCCCTCTACGGCAGCCAGGGCGCGCTGTTGGGCACGGATACCCTGGGGCAAGAGCCGACAGGCAGCCTGCGCGCCCTCTCCGCCGACGGGACATCCGACGTGCCGCTGAGACCGGTGAACATGTGCGTCGCCGAGACAGAGCACTTCGCTCGCTGCATCGCCGAGGGACGAGAGCCGACTATCAGCGGCGAGGAGGGGTTGCAAGTGCAGCGGATTGCCCTGGCAGTGTACGAGGCGATTCGCACGGGACAGATGGTCAGCATCGCCTAGTGGCTTTTAGCCACTAATGAAAGGAGAGTAGAGGAATGGCTTTGGTTGACATCCGAGAGCAGGCCAAGCGCCGCACGCCTGAGGAGTTGGTTGAGAATCTCAATAGCTTTGAGCTGGACCTAAAGTTCTCGGCCGGCATCTGGTATTTTGCGCCAGGAGGAGGCCGTTTCCATGACCGCTACGTGCCAGAGCAATCCATCGAGGCCCGACTGGAGGTAGCGGCCCGGCTGGCTGATTACGGTCTCGAAGGGATGGAGGCCCATTACCCCAATGAGATCAACGAGGACAACCTGGAGGTATGGAAAAGCTTCACACGGGATACCGGGGTGCGAATAGTGACCGTGGTGCCCCTGCTCTTCTGGGATGCGCAGTTCGAGTGGGGCTCCCTGTCATCGCCCATTCCGGAAGTCCGCCAAGTGGCCATCCAGCGCACCGTACGCACGTTGCAGCTCAACAAGGAACTGGACACCGATTTCGCCATCGTCTGGCCGGGCATTGACGGCTACGAGAACCCCTTTGGTATAGACCTCGTGGCCGCCCGAGACCGCTTCGCTGAGGGGCTAGCCGAGGCGATGGACGCCGTGCCCGGCGTGCGAGTGGCCGAGGAGCCCAAACCGTACGAGCCACGAGGGCATATCCTCTACGGCACCTCTTACGAGGGGTTGCTGCTGGCGCAGAAGGTGGAGGGGTTGCTCGAGAACGAGGAGAACAAGAAGCTGCTGGCCCAAGGGCACGCCCTGGTAGGATTGAACCCAGAGGTGGGGCACATGCTGATGGGCTACGAGGATCCACCCTATGCCTTCAGCCTGATCATGGAGTACGGTCGGCTGGCTCACACCCACTGGAACAGCCAGCCCCTGGGCAACTATGACCAGGATCTGAACGTGGGCGTCATCTCACCAGAACAGACTGAGGCATCCCTTTACGTTCTGAAGATGTATGGCTATCAGGGCTACTTTGGCATTGACATCAACCCCGAACGGATGCCGGTGGAGCAGGCCGTTCGCAATTGCATGGATGCCTTGCGAGCAGCCAACGACCGGGTGAACAGCCTCGACCACGAGAAAGTGATCTGGGCGACCACGCATCCAGATAAAGCACGCGGCTGGCTGGAGGCTTATCTGATCCGCATGCGGGCTCTGCATCCAGAGAACCTGCCGCCGCTGGAAGAATTACAAATGGACTAAGGAGTTTGAGGAGGGGCGTTAGGATGGCAACCAGAGATGATGCAGAGAGTACCCCTGCATCTTTGCGTTTCTGAAAAGGTGTTGATGCTGGCGTAGCACCCAGGTAGACACTCCGATGATTGAAGCGATTGTAGCAGGGCATCTCTGTCTGGACATCATCCCCCGGTTTGTGGCCGACCTGGGAAGTGAGCTTGCAGCCTACCTGGCTCCGGGCCGACTGACGGAGGTCGGGCTGGCGACTTTCAGCACGGGAGGAGCCGTCTCCAACACCGGAATCAACCTGCATCGGCTGGGAATTCGCACCAGACTGATGGGTAAGGTCGGCGACGATTTGCTGGGGCAAACCATCATGGATATCGTGGGCAGTTATAGTCCAGACCTGGCTCAGGGAATGGTTGTTGTTCCCGGCGAGGCCAGCTCCTACACCCTGGTCATTGAACCACCAGGCATTGATCGCCTGTTTCTGCACTACCCAGGGACCAATCATACCTTTGGAGCGGAGGACATACGCTACGATCTTGTGGCTGAGGCCCGACTCTTTCATTTTGGCTACCCACCACTGATGACCCGAATGTACGCCGACGGAGGACGCGAGCTGGCCGAGATGTGCCAGCGTGTTAAGGAGACCGGCGTGACGACCTCGCTCGACTTGGCGATGCCTGACTCGGCCGGGCCAAGCGGGCAGGCCGATTGGCAGCTCATCCTGACCCACACACTGCCTTATGTGGACCTCTTTCTGCCCAGCGTCGAGGAATTGCTCTTCATGCTCCGGCGCGACCGGTTCGATCAACTGACGGCCCAAGTTGGCGCGGCCAATGTGCTGGGGGCCTTAGCGGTCGAAGAGATTGTCTCTCTGGCCGACGAGGCGCTGGCGATGGGAGCCAAGATCGTCCTTCTAAAGATGGGCATGCGAGGCGTATACCTGCGCACAGCCACGACATTATCTGAGCCAGGCCGCGGTGCACCAACCGACCTGACTGCCTGGGCCAACCGACAGTTGTGGGCGCCCTGCTTTCAACCTAACGTCGTATTGTCTACAGTGGGTACAGGTGACGCCGCCATTGCCGGGTTCCTGGCGGCCGTGTTGCGAGATGCTTCGCCTTCTCTCGCCCTGAACGTAGCCGTTGCCACAGGGGCTTGCTGCGTGGAGGTGGCCGGTGCGCTAGGCGGCATAAGGGGCTGGGAAGAGACACTGGCCCGCATCGAGGCTGGCTGGGCTCGACTGCCGCTCGAGTTGGAGTCCTTCGGCTGGGTGTGGGACAGTGGCGCCACTGTCTGGCGCGCCCCTGCCGATGGAGCAGGTTCCTGAGCCAGGTGACCTGGAAGGTAGCGGACCTGAGGAAAATTGGAAACAACGGGACATCTTCGGATGCCCCTTTTCTTTTGCGTAGTATCTATGGTATAATGTAGGACCGAAACACTACGGTGGATTGGGAATGGAACGCATGCTTTGACAACTGCTGAACTCTCTGCTGGAAAGGTTATAGCAAGTGGAATACATCCAGAAGTATCTTGATGAGATAGGCCAAATTGTGCAAAACCTGCCCCAGGCCGAGATTGCCCGTGTCATCGGCATCCTGACCCAGGCGCGAGCCGAGGGGAGGCGAATCTTTGTCTTTGGCAACGGCGGCAGCGCAGCCATGGCTTCCCATTTTGCCACTGATTTGGGCAAGAGTACGGTGCAGGAGGGGGAAAAGCGCTTCAAGGTGATCTCCCTGAACGACAACGTCCCCCTGCTGACCGCCTACGCCAACGACTTTGGCTACGAGACGGTCTTTGCCGAGCCGCTGGCTTCGCTGGCCGAAGCGGGCGATGTGGCCATCGCTATAAGTTCCAGCGGCAACTCGCCCAACGTGCTGCGAGCTATGGACGTGGCGCGCGAGTGTGGCCTCAACACCATCGGCATCACGGGTTTTGCGGGCGGCAGGCTCAAAGACAAGGTGGACGTGTGTGTGATAGTGCCCACTGATTCCCGACACCCCAACGGTATGCAGCACGCTGAGGACGGTCAGTGGGTGGTTCTCCACACCATCTTTGTTACCATACGCCAGGGGATGGAGTAAAGGTGGAGCGGGAACGGCTTCTGCTGGCCTTGGATTTCGGCGGCACTAAGCTGACGGCAGGCCTGGCTGTATCCGGCGAGCGCCGCTGGCGAGCCCATAAGATGGTCCCTTCACCGCCTGGCAGCAATGCCCAGAGTGACCTGGAGATCATGATGGGGCTGGCACGAGACCTGCTGGCCAGCCCCCCCTCGGTCCCCCCCAATTCTGGGGGGGAAGCCAAGGCACCTCTGGCCGCTGTGGGGGTCAGTTTCGGCGGACCAGTGAACGCAGCCCGGGGCCTGGTGCTCCTGTCCCACCACGTACCCGGCTGGGAGAGGATACCCCTGCAGGAATGGTTGGAGGAGCGAATGGGGGTGCCCGCCGCTGTGGACAACGACGCCAACGCGGGAGCCTTAGGCGAGCATCGCTTTGGCGCCGGGCAGGGCTACGACAGCCTGATGTACATCACCGTCAGCACCGGCATCGGCGGGGGCTGGATCCTGAATGGGCGGCCCTGGCGCGGCGCAGACGGGATGGCTGGCGAGATCGGTCACACGGTTGTGGACCCAGACGGCCCGGTCTGCCTGTGCGGCAAGCGGGGCTGTGTCGAGCGACTGGCCTCGGGGCCGTACATTGCGCAACGAGCCCGCGAATGGTTGAAGGTGCAGCCAGACCGGGGCCGCATCCTGCGAGCCCTGGCCAGGGGCGACCCCTCGATTCACTCAGGGCAAGCTCCTTCGGTTGACTCGGGGCAGGCTTTGGAGGTCATCACCGCTGAACTGGTGGCTCAGGCAGCAGCCCAGGGGGACGAACTGGCCTGGGAAGCGTTGGAAGTCACAGCCTGGGCTCTAGGGGTGGGCATTGGCAATGCAGCTAACCTGGTAAACCCAGAGCGATTCGTGCTGGGCGGCGGCGTGACCAAGGCAGGCGAGCGCTTTTGGGAGGTAGTGTGCCATACCGCCCGCGAGACAGCCCTGTCAGAGGTTCACTTTGATGTGGTGCCCGCGGCGTTGGGCGACGACGCTCCACTATGGGGAGCCGCAGCCTTGGCAGAAGACCTGATCACATAGGTGCAACGCACCTTGGAGGTGCGTTAAGCGTTATGAACACAGCGGCACGCTGTTTGAGAGGAACTACAGCGTCATCCTTGTGGAAAACGAAGCCCATCTATTGCATTTGCGTCGCTACATCCACGCCAATCCGGTCAAACACGGACTGGTAACAGACTTGGCAGAGTGGCCCTATTCCAACTACCTGGAATGGATCGGTGAACGTAATGGCACACTGGTGGATCGCGATTTCGTCCGGAAACACTTCGCATCCCCGCAAAGCTATCAGGAATTCGTGTTGGACTATCTCGTAACGAGAGAACTGCCTAAGGAATTGGAAGCTTATCTGAGTGCTTGGGAACGATGGTAAGGGCCAGGTGCAACGCACTTCCGAAGTGCGTTGCACCTGCATTGAAATCATCAACCCATACATCGAGCGCGGACACATCCGGCACGCTCTGTTCGATTTCGATGGGACGGTATCGCTCATCCGCGAGGGGTGGCAGGGGGTGATGATTCCCATGATGGTCGAGGTGCTGCTGGAGACCCCCACGCACGAGTCCGAGGAAGAACTGGTTGCCGTTGTCACCGAATTCGTGGACCGGTTGACGGGCAAGCAAACCATCTATCAGATGATCCAGCTCTGCGAGGAGGTGCGCCAGCGTGGGGGAGAGCCCCTCGATCCTCTGGAGTACAAATGGATGTACCTGGACCGGCTTTGGGAGCGCATTAAGGGGCGTATGGCCGGACTACAAAGCGGCGAGATCGAGCCACAAGAGATGATGGTGCCCGGCGCGGTGCCGATGCTGGAGGCCTTGCGTGCCCGTGGGGTATCCTGCTATCTGGCGTCGGGTACCGATGAAGTCTACGTATTGGATGAGGCGGCGGCCCTGGGGCTGTCGTCGTACTTTGCTGGCATCTACGGCGCGCTGGACGATTACCAAAACTACTCCAAGAAGATGGTCATTGAGCGCATCCTCAACGAAAACCGGTTGAGTGGCCCCGAATTTGTGACCTTTGGCGATGGTTACGTCGAGATCGAGGACACCAAAGCGGTGGGGGGCATCGCCGTGGGGGTGGCCTCCAACGAGGCCACCCGCTCTGGGGTCAACGAGTGGAAACGGAGGCGCCTGATACAAGCCGGCGCCGACATCATCATTCCCGATTTCCGCCAGCACGAACAGTTGGTGGCCTATCTGTTTGACGAGGAAATCAGGGATCAGGGAATGAGGAAACCAGGCATCAGCAACGAGTGAAACACCCGATTCCTGATTTCCCGATTCCCTGATTTCCTGATCCCAGGAGTACTTACATGCCATATCCTATCTTCGACCGCAGTCGCCTAAAACTCAAGTCCCTCTCCGAGCGCCAGCACGATATGACGCTGGCTGACGTGCTGTTTTTGGATGCCCCCGTGCCGCCCTTCGACGACCCCAGCCTGGCTCAGGTGGCTGAGCGCGTGACGCGGGCACATCGGGCCGGCGCACAGGTGATCCTGATGATGGGTGCGCACGTCATCAAGTGCGGCCTGTCTCGCTTCGTCATTGATCTGATGGAACGAGGGATCATCACCCACGTCGGTATGAATGGCGCCGGGCCCATCCACGACTTCGAATTGGCTCTCATCGGAGCGACGACGGAGAGTGTGGCCCGCTACATCCAGGAGGGGCAGTTTGGGCTGTGGGAGGAGACCGGGTACATCAACGAGGCCATCAAGCGGGGAGCACGCGATGGCCTGGGGCTGGGCGAAGCGGTCGGGCGGATGATCGAGGACGAACGATTTCCCCATCGTGATGTGAGCATCCTGGCGGCCGGCTATCGGTTGCAGGTGCCCGTCACTGTCCACGTGGGCATCGGCTACGACATTATCTATGAGCACCCCAACTGCGATGGGGCAGCATTGGGCGAGACCTCCTACCGCGATTTCCTGACCCTGACCCACAGCATCTCCAAGCTCCAAGGCGGGGTGCTCCTGAACTTCGGCACGGCCATTATGGGCCCGGAGGTCTTCCTCAAGGCGCTTTCCATGGCCCGCAATGTGGCCCCCCAGGAGGGACGGCGTATTAACCGCTTCACCACCGCCGTCTTCGATCTCATGGACTTGGGCCCCGATTGGAGTCGCGAAGCGCCCAAATCCGACCCGCTCTACTACCTCCGGCCCTACAAGACCCTCCTGGTGCGCATTGTCCAGGACGGCGGCGAGAGTTTCTACATCAAGGGTGACCATCGGGTCACGTTTCCAAATCTGTATCATTTGATCAGGAAATCAGGGATTAGGGAATCAGGGAATGAGGGAATGCCTGATTCCCCGATTTCCTGATTCCCTGGTTTACCTCAAGAACAAGTGAACGAAGAGCGCATTTCTGAATTGCTAGAACGCTTTCCCCACCTCCACGTCCTGGTGGTGGGAGATTTCTTTCTCGACAAATACCTGGCCATTGACCGGCGGCTAAGTGAGGTCTCGCTGGAGACGGGTCTGGAGGCCTACCAGGTGGTTGATGTCCGATGTAGTCCCGGCGCGGCCGGGACGGTGACCTCCAACCTTCGGGCTTTGGGAGTCAGGGTCACGGCACTGGGCGTCATCGGCGACGATGGGGAGGGCTACGAGTTGAGGCGGGGTTTGGTGAGGAGGGGGATAGACACCGAGCCGCTCATCCAGCGGCTTGATCTCTTCACGCCGACTTACACCAAGCCCATGGTGCGGGAACCCGACGGCCGGGAGCACGAGATCCAGCGGCTCGACATCAAGAACCACTCCCCGCTGCCGGTTGATGTGGAGGATCAGGTTGTTGCCTGTCTGTGGGCACTGGTGCCGAAGGTGGACGCGGTGGTCGCCGCCGACCAGGTGCAGGAGCGCAACTGCGGTGTGATCACCGATCGGGTGCGAGAGGAGATAGGACAGATGGCGCTCCGCTATCCTGGCAAGATCTTCGCCGCCGACTCCCGCAAACATATCGGGCTCTTCCGGCACGTTATCATCAAGCCCAACCGGCGGGAGGCGACCCTGGCGGTGCGGCCGGCTTGGTCAGGCGAGTTCACTCAGGAGGTGGCCAGGGAATGCGGCGCAGAGCTGTTCCGTCGCAACCAGAAACCAGTCTTCCTCACCGCTGGACCTCATGGCATCTTCCTGTTCACTGAAAAGGGTTGCCAACACGTTCCGGCCGTGCCGGTAGAGGGCGAGGTAGACATTGTCGGGGCGGGCGACAGCGTGATGGCTGGCATCGTGTCAGCGCTGTGCAGTGGAGCCGAGCCTGAGGAAGCGGCCTTGCTGGGCAACATCGTCGCCTCCATCACCATCCAGCAGATAGGTACCACCGGCACGGCCTCCCCGGCGCAAGTGAGAGAACGATTCGATTATTTGGAAGCGAACCACCTCAGGATAAAAACTTGAAAAGGGAGCGACGATGAAAATTCTGGTTACTGGAGGTGCGGGCTTCATTGGCTCGCACGTTGTTGATGCTCTGATTGGCTTGGGCCACAGGGTGGCCGTGGTGGATGACCTCTCCACAGGTAAGAGGGAATACCTGAACCCCGATGCGACGTTCTATCATCTCGACATCCGCGACGCCCAGCGCCTGGAAGAAGTCTTCACCGCCGAGCACCCTGAGATCGTCAACCACCAGGCGGCGCGAGCGAACGTGAGGGAATCCATGGGAAAGCCCGTCCTTTACGCCGAGGTCAACGTCATCGGTTCGCTTAACCTCTTGGAGTTGAGCCGCAAATATGGGGTCGAGAGGTTCATCTACGCCTCCACCGGTGGGGCTGTCTACGGCGAGCCGGAGTATCTCCCTGCCGACGAATCTCATCCCATTAACCCCCTTGATCCCTACGGGGCCAGCAAGCACTTCGTGGAGCACTACCTCCACCTCTACGGCCTCAACTACGGCCTGCACTACACCACCCTGCGCTACCCCAACGTCTACGGGCCGCGCCAGGACCCGTACGGCGAGGCAGGGGTAGTGGCTATCTTCACGGGCCAGATGCTCAAGGGTGAGGAGCCGGTGATCAACGGAAGTGGTGAGCAAGAGCGGGACTTTGTCTATGTGGGAGACATCGTGGAGGCTAACATCAAGGCTATGGAAAGAGGCGATGATCAGATCTACAACCTGGGCTGGGGGGTAGGCACCTCAATCAACGAGATCTTCGCCAAATTGAAGGAGATCACTGGCTATGAGAGAGGAGCCGTTCACGGCCCTCCAAAACTGGGCGAGGTCTTTAAAATCTACCTGGATGCCAGCAAGGCCTGGCGCGAATTAGGATGGGCGCCAGGCATCGGGTTGGACGAGGGCATGAGGATGACGGTGGAGTACTTCAGGAAGGTGAATAGTTGACGATTCAGGTAAATTTAAGGTATAATTACCTTCGGAGGTGATAGCTATGACCATTGAGTTAACCATTCGTCTGCCTGGTGAGCTTCATCGGCGCTTGGAGATACGAGCCGAGGAAAAAGGCCGGCCTCTTGATCAGGTGTTGTTGGAGGAACTGGAGAAGGTCTTGGAGACAGAGGCTGAGCCCACCATCAAGCGGGAGCGCGTCTTGGAGGCATTACATTCCACGGGCTTGATTCAACCCATTAGCACTGAGTTGGTACACAAGTACGTGTCCGATCCCGATAGTCCCCGCCAGAAGCCCCTTAAGATTCCGGGCCAGCCCCTCAGCGAAGTCATCATCGAGCAGCGGGGAAAGCTGTAATGACCACTTACTATACTGATAACAGCGGCATAGTCAAGCGTTACGCCGAGGAGATCGGTACGAGGTGGATTGAGGCCCTGTGCGATGTCCAAAGCGGCAATACTATCGCTATAGCTCAGATCGGGGTTGTCGAAGTGGCAGCCGCTCTGGCAAGAAAGCGTCGCGATAGCTCAATTTCTGAGGACGAGTATGAAGGAGCGATGAGGGATTTCATCCGCGACGCTCAACAGCAGTATCAGGTGGTGACAACTGGGCAAGAGATGATTAACCTAGCCGTTGAGCTTACCCGCCGCCAAACGCTGCGGGGCTATGATGCGGTGCAATTAGCCAGTGCTATGATTCTTAACAGGACGCTGCTCACCCGCGAGCTACCCGCGCTAGTCTTTGTCTCCGCCGATGACAATCTGCTTACTGTCGCTGGAAACGAGGGGCTTTTCATCGAGAATCCCAACTGGCATCCGTAGCACGAGGAACTCAATGCGCATAGGGATTAACGCCCTCTTCTTGGAGCGTCCTGAGACAGGCAGTGGGCAGTACACGCGCCACTTGCTGGAGGCGCTGGCGAAGGTGGATCCAACGAACGAATACCTTCTGTTCAGCCCAGGCCCAGCGCCTACAGTTTCCGAATCCCAACTCCCAACTTCCAATCTCCAATCTCCAATCTCCAATCTCCGACTTCCAACTTGCAACCTAGGCGAAAACCTATCCAAGCTCTGGTTCGAGCAAATCTCTTTCCCCCACGCCTGCCGCCGCCTGGATCTGGCCCACGTTCCCTACTTTGCTTCGCCTCTCTTCCCAACGGTGCCGACAGTCGTCACCGTCCACGACCTCATCCCCCTCATCCTACCTGCCTATCGTGGTTCACCCCTGGTGCGATTATACACTCGACTAGTGGCTGCCGCAGCTCGAAGGGCAGAGGCTATCATCACCGTTTCCCAGGCATCCAAGAGGGACATCGTGCGTTACCTGCACATCCCGCCGGAACGGGTCCACATCACCTACGAGGCTGCAGGAGAGGCATTTCATCCTGTGAAGGATGAAGCCCAACTGACTGCGATCCGCCGAGAGTATGCGCTGCCAAAGCGTTATTTTCTCTATCTGGGCGGATTCGACCAGCGTAAAAATCTCTCCACTTTGCTCAGGGCCTTTGCCCTGCTGGTTAATAGGCAGCGGGCAGCAGGCGGCGAGCAGGCCAGGCTTGTCATTGCGGGCCAGGTGCCTGGGCGGGAAAGCCCTTTGTTTCCAGACCCTCGCCGCTTGGTCAGGGAATTAGGGGTAGAAGAGAGAGTAATCTTCACGGGCTGGGTGCCCGAGGGGGACAAGCCGGCCCTTCTCAGTGGGGCGGTGACTTTCGTTTTCCCCTCGCTCTACGAGGGGTTTGGTTTGCCGGCCGTAGAGGCTCTGGCCTGTGGCACTCCCGTCATAGCCTCCAACCGCTCGTCGTTGCCGGAGGTAGTGGGCGAAGGAGGGATATTGGTCGAGCCCACAGACGCGGAAGCCTTGGCTGAAGCCATGGAGGTGCTCTTGGTTGATGATGTTCTTAGGGCTGAGCTGCAGCAAAGGGCTTTGACTCAGGCAGCTAAGTTCAGTTGGAAGCAAACGGCGCAAGAGACCCTAACTGTTTATCGGAAGGCAGTTGGTTGCCAGTAATGCTTAACTATCACTTGATTTCGGACACAATAAGGCGTTGGGGCTTCGTTCTCCTGGGCCTCGGCTTGGGGCTGTATCTGAGCCGGGTCATCGCTGAGACGACGGCGACGATCTGGCCCTGGCTGGCCTCGCTGGCTTTGATCATAGCGTGTAGCGCCCTTGGAGTGGGCTTGGCCGCTCTGGGGAAACACTACGGTTTGACGCTCGCCCCCTTGGCGACACTATATGCCTACGTCTTGTACCCCCGCATTGAGCCTGCCCTCGCCTGGCCTGTGGCCTTCGTGGCCGTGACCGGCCTGGTCATCGCTAACGTCAAGGGCAAACGATCCTTTCCGGTGGACTCCATCGCATTTGTCCTGGGCCTTGGCCTGTATGTGCACACTTTGGCCCCCACTGTCTTGCCGTCGAATAGTGGTGAGTTCCAGTTCGTGTCCGATGTTCTAGGCATTGCCCACCCGCCTGGATATCCGCTTTATACCATGCTGGGCAAGCTTTTCACCCTGATCCCCTTCGGCGACGTAGCCTACAGGGTCAACCTGATGTCAGCCTTTTTCGCTGCCCTGACCCTGGCTGTGGTGAGCCGTACAGTGCGACGTGTCACCGACTCGGTTTGGGGGGGCATGGTGAGCGCTGTGACTCTGGGCACAGCCACTACCTTTTGGGCGCAGGCCACAACAGCCAACACCCGCAGCCTGACCGCCTTTTTCACCGCCCTCATGCTGTTCGCGCTCATTCATTATGCTAAGAAGCGGAGGGAGGCTTACCTCATTTTATTCGCTTTAGCTTTTGGGCTGGGGATCACCCACCATGGCTCCTTGGTTTTCTTGGTTCTTCCCTTCATCGCCTTCCTATTAGTTACTGACCTCTCGCTGTTTACCAGGGTGCGTCGCCTCCTGAAGCCTCTCTTAGTCTTCCTCCTCTCGCTGAGTGTGCTCCTCTATCTTCCCATCAGGGGAGCCTTGGGTTCTCCCTTCGGCCCGCCCGACATCGCCACCCCGGCGGGGTTCTTGAACCACGTCCTGGCCCGTGGGTTCCGCGGCGATATGTTCTACTTTGCCAGCTCCGGCCTCCTGCTCGAACGATTCAACGTGCTGACCAACATCCTGGACTTCCAGTTCGGCCTGGGGTTGCTCGTCGCTGCTGCCCTGGGGGCTCTGATCATGCTGGCCAAAAACTGGCGGCTTTTGCTCCTCTGTGGAGGGATCATAGTTGTTCAGGACCTTATTGCTATTACCTATCGCGCCCCGGAGACAGTGGAGTATCTAATACCTGCCTATGTGCCCCTGGCTATTATCATTGGCTACGGTGCAGGGGTTTTGGGCCGCTGGAGCAGATCCCAGGCTCTCAATGCTTGCCTGATGTCCCTTTTCATGTTGCTCGGTGTTATTCAACTTGTTCAGCGTTATCCCAGTTTCGCCTTGCTGAGCGACGATCGCTCTGCACGCCAGTATGCAGAAAGCGTGATGTCCAACGCCCCCTCTGAGGCGCTGATCCTGGCCAACTGGCACTGGGCCACCCCACTTTGGTATCTGCAATACAGCGAAGGAATGCGACCCGATGTGGAAGTGAGATACGTTTATCCAGAGGGTGCCGAACCAATCTCCATCACTTGGCTACGGCGCATAGAGAAGAACGTGGGTGACCGACCCTTGATCGTCACGAATTACTATCAGGAGTTCGGTGCCACGCCGTATCGCTTCGTCCCTCTGGGCAAGGCTTTTCTGGTGCAAAGCGAACCCCTGTTCGATGTTCCAGGCGACATTGCAAGACTTGACATGACTTTCGAGGGCAAGATCCGGCTCCTGGGCTATCGCTTGCCGGAGGACAGTATCTCTTTAGGCCACTCTCTGTACTTGGACGTGTATTGGCAGCCCATAGTCGAGCTGGATGGCAACTACTCCTTTTTCGTCCACCTGGTGGGTGATGGGGGGCAGGTCCTAGGGCAGATGGACGTCACCCATGATATGACCGGCTTCAAAACAGGGGAGGTCTCTATTGATCGTTACGAGATACGGGTTCTGCCCACGACTTCGCCGGGGTCCTACACACTCATCGCCGGCGTGTATGTCACCCTCCCCGAAGGGGGATGGCAGCGCCTGACGACCGAGGAGGGAGGTGAGACGGTGCTCTTGACCGAGGTGGAGGTAGTGCCACCGGCCTTACGACCTATCACCCTACACCCTCTACATCAGCCCTTCGCTACCGGGCTAACTCTGATTGGGGTTGATTTCGACACTAGCCTGGAGGGCACCTGGCGGGTCTACCTCCACTGGCATCGCTTTAGGGCTGGCGATGGTGACTACGATGTGCTTTTGTATGTTGGCGACAGTTTGTTGGCCAGGAGCCGTCTGCCACAAGTGCCCCTGGGCACCTATCTCACCACGGCCCACGACTTGCCTCCGACAGCCATGCCTTTGCAAGTGGAGCTGCGTTCGGCCAGTGACGTAGTCAGCAATCAGTTAGGTCCTTGGGGCTGGCCGAGGAGGGGGCGTTTTGCCCTGCCAGTCCCACCCCCACGAAGCCATTACGTGGACTTGGGAGGGGAGATGCTGCTTGTGGGCGTCGAATACCGGAGGCCGCCAAAGTTGCGGCCTGGGGATACGGTTAAAGTGGAGCTACGCCTGGTGGCGAAAAAGCCCATCCTCCACGACTACGTGGTTTCCGTGCGCTTGACCGATGAGGTTGGGCGACTCCTCTCCCAGGACGATACTGTCCCCGCTCTGGGGGCTATCCCCACCTTGAAGTGGATACGAGGGTCATCTATCGCCGACGTTCATTTTGTGCCCGTTCCCATCGGCGCCCAGGTAGGCACCCTCAGGCTGAGCTTGATCGTCTACGATGCCTTCACCATGCAGCCCCTGGGTGTCCTTGACGACCGATTGGCTAAGCTAGGTCCCAGCGTGCCCCTTGCGCAATTAGAGCTTGGAGGGGATGGATAGCGCAAGACGAGCCATCGCCTGCCCCCGATAGGTGAATCGAAAATTAGAGGAACTCCCCGACGCTTGGTAATTTGCCACAATTCGTAATGAATAACCCCGAATTTGCGCGAAATAAAGAAATATGCTATAATATCCAAAGATAGACATCATAACAAACTTCATTAAAGGGAGGTAAACGATGAGCGACGAAGAACCGAAGGTCAATCCCAATACGAGTTGGAAGGTGAACACCAAGGAACGGGTGAGTGCCTGCGACAACCGCCCTGGGCTGAAGAAGATGTACGTCACGATCTTGGACGACAAGGGCGAGCCACTGCGAGGGGTCAAGGTGTGCTTCGAAACCGAGCCTAGCGAGGGCATAGCCTACGACCACATGAACATCTGGGGCCTGACTGACGAGAACGGATACTTAGAGTGGGATCACCTAGGCAAGCCTACCCGCTACATGCTCTGGGTAGGGGATGAGGAGGCTCCCCTCATCGAGAATATCCGAACCGATCTGGGGAACGAATACTGTCATCCTCCAGGCGCGGCTCCTTGGTCAGGTTGGAGGCCAGTCAACAGTCCAGGCATCTACTCCTATCGAATCGAAATCCAGAGAAAGGGATAGTAGGGCCTTCGGGCTGAAGCCCTCAAGCTTTTGGCCTCGAGAGCCTCAGCTCGGATGGTTTCGATCCCTGGCACATTCAAGACGGATATTTGGGCTAGGTAGAGCTAATAGCATAACCGGCCGTTGACGTGATGTTTGCAAACGGTCGGTTTGTGCATTTTGAGGGAGGGGTCACGCATTTAAGCCCTACTTCTTCACGCAAAATTCACGCAAAACTCACGCGATTTTCAGACACAAACCCCTCAAATTGTGCTATAATGGATAGTAGCACGAAAATCCACAAGGGAGGTAAGAACCAATGAGGACAAATAGAAGGAATCTTAGACTGGCGCTGACCGCGCTGATGCTCCTAGTGCTTGGGTTTTCGGCATCTGGAGCGGTATCTGTGGGGGCACAGACGACTTCTTGGTGGACTGTTTGGTATGTGGATGACGACAACTGCCCAGGACCTGGCTCAGGCACTCGATCTGATCCTTTCTGCAAGATTCAAGACGCGATCTATGCAGCTTCAGCAGGCGACACGATCAGTGTTGCAGAGGGGATATACACGGAGTGTCTGAACATGCCGACCGACGATCTCACCATGACTGTAGGCGATCTAACGGATGGGCTGGTGGCCTTTGATGTACCCCAGGATTCTGAGGAGCCAAAGGTCGATGTCAACAACCCGACCTGGAAGGTGAACACCAAGGAACGGGTGAGTCCCTGCGACAACCGCCCTGGACTGAAGAAAATCTACGTCACGGTCTTGGACGAAAGGGGCGAGCCACTGCGAGGGGTCGAGGTGCGCTTCGAGACCGAGCCTAGCGAGGGCATAGCCTACGACCACATGAACATCTGGGGCCTGACTGACGAGAACGGATACTTAGAGTGGGATCACCTGGGCAAGCCTACCCGCTACATGCTCTGGGTGGGGGATGATGAGACTCCCCTCATCGAGAATATCCGAACCGATCTGGGGAACGAATACTGCAAGCCGCCCGGCTCGTCCTGGTGGTCGGGTAACGTACCCGTGAACCGTCCAGGCATCTACTCCTATCGGATTGAGGTCCAGAAGAAGGGATAGGGCCAGTAGGCCTAACCTGTGGTTTCGATCCTTGGCACATTACTCTGAAAACCTGAATACCTTAACTTCATGAAACCAGAATTTGCGGGACCTGACTGCCGAAAAGTAGTTTTCGCTTCACCTAGCCTTCGAATGGAAGTTCGCAGGCTAAACGCCAAAGTCGGCTAAAAAGCTGACTCCTCTTGAGTGTGCCTTGGCGCACTTGAGCTCCTAGCATGGGGATTTCCATACCCCATGCGGGCCAGCAGGCGGAAGTTGCTTTTCGCAACGGGTTCTGGTTCAATGTAACTTGCTTTCTCTAGGAAACTCGGGGTTAGATAGAGTTTAGGGCCTCTTGGCGACCTGCACAAGAGGCCCTGCTTTTTGGGAGGAATTGATATATGTGGAAACCCGAAGCTCTGCCTGGCAACACCCGAGCGGTGAATTTGCTTGCCTAAACTGGAGTAAGGTTTTTCGAAGGCCAAAAATCAGGGATTCCCTGATTGACATTTCATCCAACTTTCTGGTATAATATAGTTGAGGAGACAACTATCTGCTCAACCGAGTTGCATCATAAAAAGGAGTCATGGTAGAAAAATGAAGAAGATATTTCTCACACAAGCACTGGTCATAGGGCTGGCTATGGCGCTTCTCGCCTTCGTGCCATGTGTTGTGTACTCCCAGCCGGTGACACCCACCACCGAGTGGGTGAACTTCTATGGCGTAAGCTCCACCTTAGATGGTCAACCGCTGCCGATAGGAGCAGTGGTGGCAGCCTTCGACCCAAACGGGGTGAAGTGCGGGGAATTCACTGTCCATAAGGCTGGCTCGTACGGACTGATGCCCTGTTATCGAGATGACCCTCTCACATCGGCCGACGAGGGCGCGCAGCCGGGGGATGCCATTAGCTTCACCATCAATGGGCTCTCAGCCACCCAACTGGGCCCGGATGCGGCGGTATGGACTGCCAATGGGGACCTCAAACACATCGAGCTGAGCGCGGTCTCCCCTGCCCCTCCACCCCCACCGCCTCCACCTTCCCCTCCGCCCCCTTCTCCACCTCCACCTTCTCCTGCTCCTTGCGAGGGATTCTACTACACGGTTCGCCGGGGAGACTGGCTATACAGCATCGCGCGTCGTTTCGGTGTGTCGGCTGCGGCCATCCTCCGCTGCAACAGCTTGGCCAATCCCAATTACCTTTCGGTTGGCCAGCGCTTGCTCATTCCCACCGGGGCTCCATCGCCGGCACCTCAACCCCCACCGCCACCCAGTGGTCAGACAGTCTATATTGTTCGCCGGGGCGATACCCTATACTCCATTGCCCGCAGATTCTCTACGACGGCTCGGGCCATCGCCAGGGCCAATGGCCTTTTGAATCCCAACTACATCTACGTGGGGCAGCGGCTGGTCATTCCGGCGGGAGTCCCTGCTCCTCCATGTGGCCGGTATTACACCGTCCAACGCGGTGACACCCTGTGGCGCATAGCCTTGCGCTATCGCACCACTGTCTGGGCTATCGCGACAGCCAATAACCTGGGTTACTCCTACATCATTTACCCTGGGCAGGTACTAGTGATCCCATAGAGGGGACACCACCGAGACAAAGATGTTGAAGGTGCGACGATGCTATGTTCACGGGTTTGCACGACGCAGAAAAATAGCCTTGGATTATCTCCTTGTTTGGTGGAGAACCATACGAACGCCAGCCTAAGGGTGCTTGACGCATCTTGAGCTGGTGTTCTCCTTTGGTCCGAGAAGCGGGAGCCGTTTGATGTTGAAGTTTATAAGATCTCTGATAGCAACAGTTGGTGAAGAGGCCAAAGCTTTCAAAAGGCCTCCTATGATTGCACTTTTGTCATTGATAGCTTTGGGCTGGGTCTTGATGCTCATTTCTTGTGTTTTGCAAATCCCATCTGAAGGACCCACTGCTGTGGCATTGCCAAGTATTCCTGTGGAGACTTCCACCGAAAGCCCCAAGCCCAATCGTGAATTGGATACTAAGAGCCTATCCTAAAAATGCACGACGGTAGACGATGAGGCAGGCAGCGAATTGGATGAGGCCCAACCAGTGTTCAGCCTTCTTTTCCCACCGGATCAACAGCTTGCGAAAGCGGTTGAACCAACTGT
>JBAWAP010000361.1:0-5507 GCA_049589355.1 Anaerolineae bacterium | reverse complement strand
GCACTGTTCCAGCAAATCAAGGTGCTTTCTCCTTCTGGCTGGGGCTGGCGGGCTTATTGGTGCTAGCGATGGGTGGGGGCCTCTGGGTGAGACGGCGGCTCGGCTGAGCAGTGCAGAGGCAAAGGTAAAGAGTCTCATCTATGCGGACCTGGGCCCACGAGGCCGCTGATGGTGCATAATTCAGGAGTTATTCGATAAAAACAGAGCATCGCTCTTCAACATATAGTTGTCTAGCAAACAAAAGGAATGAGGCATTCAGGTCAACGTTGCTCTGATGATAGATTAGAGGCAAGAAAACAGGGAAGAGAGTAAGTATTATGATGACAGAGAGAAAGCATTCAGGAACGCCTGGGGGGAGAGCTTGGTTGTTGCTGGTGGTTAGCCTGTTTTTCAGCATGGAGGTCCTTTCACTAGGCAGCATAGTTAGAGCGGACACCCCCACCCCTGCGCCGACACCGGGGAAGCCTACAGGATGGGGCACCACGATGGTAGCGAGTGTGGTTGCTCCGTCAGATGTTGGGAGGTCACCCGGGGGCAACCCCAAGCTTGGGTCGTCACTGAACCAGTTGCTGGAAGCGTACCATCGTGGGGGGCTAGCTGAAGCGCAAGCCTTTGCTGGGAGTCATAACCTGGTTCTCCAGGATGACTGTGTGCAGGTGAAAATAGTGACCACCGAGGAAGCGATAGCCAATGTTCGGGATGCGGTTAAAGCCGTAGGCGGCGAGTATCAGACCTATTACCAGAATCTGTTGCAGGCCCTGGTGCCCATCGGCGAATTGGAAGCGCTGGTCGGGCGGCCAGATGTACAGATCATCCGTAAGCCGCAGCAGGCCATACCTCTCGCACCCTTGCAGGTTGGAGGACAGACCAGCGAGGGGGTAGCGGCCTCAGGCGCCTCGGCCTGGCACGCGGCGGGCTACACTGGCACGGGAGTGCGAGTCGCAGTCATTGACGTTGGCTTCTCTGGCTACGCTGCGTTGTTGGGTACCGATCTTCCTGCCTCGGTCACCACCCGGGACTACACCGGTACCTTCCCCGGCACATCTCCCCACGGGACGGCCAACGCCGAAATTGTCTATGACATGGCCTATGGGGCCGACATGTACTTGGTCAAGATCGCCACCGATGTGGATCTGGGCAGCGCGGTCAACTGGCTCATCGGTCAGGGCGTGGATGTTATCTCGATGTCGGTGAGTTGGCTCCTTGATGGTCCGGGGGACGGGACCGGCAATCTGGCGAACATCGTGAACAACGCGCACTCCAATGGCATCTTCTTCGCCACAGCCGCGGGTAACGGTCAGGAGGTCAATTGGCACGGGATTGCCAACATTGTTAGTGGTCTCCACGTGTGGAACCCCACAAGTGACCAAAACATCAACTACTTCGGGCCTGGGAACGGCAGAGCCTACATCATACCAGCCGGCTACACGATCCAGGTAGGTCTGCACTGGGATGACTGGACCGCCGTCACCCAAGACTACAATATGGAGTTGTACCGCTGGACCGGTAGTACCTGGCGATTCGTGGCAGGCTCGTACAATACTCAAAATGGGGGCGCTGGGCAGACGCCCGAGGAGTACATCTCCATAAATGCTCCAACGACAGCGCCCTACGGCGTGATTGTCAGAAACTCTAGCACCACCCGTAACTGCTGCCTCCGCCTGTGTGCGTCGCACACTCTTCTTCACCTAGACGAGTGGGTGCCAAGCTGCAGTCTGACCTTCCCGGCCGATTCGCCAGATGTCATGGCCGTAGGCGCTGTGGATGTAACCACTTATGTTCTCGAGCCCTACAGCTCTCAGGGGTCCACCTTGGGCCCTGGCGGCAGTTGTTCCGGCAGCCCAATCAAGCCGGACATCACGGCCTATGCCAACGTCTCGACGGTGACTTACGGGCCGGGAGGATTCGGTGGCACTTCGTCGGTCACGCCGCACGTAGCTGGAGCAGCAGCCCTGGTGAAAGACGCCTATCCCTCATATGGGCCAACTGAGATCCAGGCTTTTTTGGAGGGCCGAACCTCCGATTTGGGCGACCCAGGCAAAGATAACTTGTACGGAGCGGGCAGGCTTAACCTGGGAGGGCCTACTGCTGTCACCCTCTCCTCCTTCACCGCTCGCTCGTGGGGTGTATCGTTTTCCTTCACCGCCGGGGCCAGCCGAGGCGCGTTGTACTTCTGGCCGTGGCTGAAGCTGGTGGGCTTGGCGGCGCTAGCAGTGGGTAAGGTGATCTGGATGAAACGACGCCAGCTCGACTTAGTTTAGAACACCTCTCTCAACAATGGCCACCGGCCTTTGTCCTCATCAACTCTCCCCAGAACCTCTATAATGCCTCTGTAGTACTGACTCCAGAAGTCCACCTCCTGTTCCCCTATTGTGCTAAACTCTACTACTTACAAGCCCGTCTTGTTGGCTCAGTTGACCAACTATGGGGGTTATGATATAATCATGCCACACGTCGGGGGCGACTGGCCCAATGATCGAACGCACAAAAGGGGAAAGGAGGTGAGTACCATGACAGAGTTGAGTGAACGCATCCAGAAAGCTGACTGGAAGAAAGAAAAGCACGTGCCGGTCATCGAGTGTCCGGACCAGGTGAAGCCAGGCGAGGTCTTCGAGGTTAAGGTCAGCCTGGGTAAGGAAATCGCCCATCCCAATACCACCGAGCACCACATCCGTTGGATCTCCCTCTACTTCCACCCGGAAGGCGAGAAGTTCACCTATGATGTGGGTCACTTTGAGTTCAGTGCCCACGGCGAGTCCGTCGCCGGTCCGAATCAAGGCCCTGTCTACACGCACCACGAGGTGACCACATCGCTGAAGGTCAGCAAGCCCGGTACGCTGCACGCCCTGGCCTATTGCAACATCCACGGGCTGTGGGAGAGCAGCAAGGAGATCGGGTAGAATTTGTTCGAATGAAGAAAGGATCAGAGGAGGTAGGAAAATGCCGGAGTTTCTCAACCCATTTAGTGGAAAGGTGCCAGATCGCAAGCTCACCACGGAGGAGCTGATCCGGGCGATCCGCCTGGACCTCGCCGCCGAGCACGAGGCGGTTCACCTCTACATGGCCCACGCCGATGCCACCGACCATCCCCTGGCGAAGGAGGTCCTCATTGACATCGCCAACGAAGAGCGGGTTCATGCCGGTGAATTCGCTCACCTGCTCCAAATCCTGACCGGGGATGAGGACAAGTGGCTGGCGGAGGGCGCGGAGGAGGTGGAGGATATGGCCGCCGAGCTCGGCAAGCCCGAGGAGGAGGCTGCAGTGTTCGCCAGTGAGGAGGCGACCATCGGGTCGTTGAAGGAGTGATATAGTATAGACTTCGGAAGTCTCCACTAGACTTCCGAAGTCTTGAGAGAAGAAGGAGGAAGTTAAATGACTAACAAGTACTTAGCTCGAGAGGATGTGCCCTTCGGACCGGAAACGTGGAAGGCGCTGGACGCTGCGATGATAGAAGCAGCGAAAAGCGTATTGACCGGCCGTCGCCTGCTACACATCGAAGGTCCCTTCGGCCTGGGGTTGAAGGTGGTGCCCTTGCAGGATGCTGAGGTGAAATCGGGCCTGATCGCCAGCCCCATCATCCCCCTGTCGTTGATCCAGACCACTTTCACCCTCGGCAAGCGAGACCTGGCGGCCTACGAACGCGATGGGGTGTCGCTCGATACAACCGAGGTGGCCAAGGCCGCCATTGAGTGCGCCCGCTTGGAAGACACCTTGATCTTTAACGGGGCGCCAGCTGTGCCCGGCCTGCTGACGGCGGAAGATTCCAGCGCGTTGGGACTCTCCTCCTGGGACGAGGTCGGGATGGCTGCCGACGACATGATCAAGGCTGTGACCACTCTCGACGACGCTGGCTTTCACGGCCCCTACTGCCTGGCCTTGGCGCCCAGCCGCTACAACCTTCTGCTCCGCCGCTACCCCCAGGGTAACGTCAGCGAACTGGAGCATGTAAAGACGATAGTGACGGAGGGCGTCTTCAAGGCGCCGATACTTGAGAGCGGCGGGGTGCTGCTGGCATCGGGCCGTCAGTTCGCTTCCATTGTGCTTGGGCAGGACATGGCCATCGGCTTCATTGGTCCCGCTGAGGAGAAGCTGGAGTTCTCGATCTCCGAGAGCCTGACGCCACTCATCCGCCAGCCCCGAGCCATCTGCGTCCTGAAGGAGTGAATCGCTGCTGTATCCCCCAGACCAAAGGGTCTGGGGGATACAGACTTATTCAGCATCTGAGCTCCGCTGAAAGGCATTGAGGATAAGCTGCCTGGTCTGATGAAAAACCATTATCTCTTCAGGGGGGGAGTCCTATGGACGTGAAAGAAGCTCGTGATTGATTTTCCGAGAAGGGAATCCAAATAACTAAAACAAGGAGGGACCAGAAATATGGGTAAGGATCTACTTGATGTGATACGGAAACGAAGGACTATCCGTAAGTTCACCGACGAGGACGTAAGCGAAGAGCAGGTCGAGACGCTGTTGGAGATGGCTATGTGCGCTCCCAACCGGCTCAACCGCCAACCCTGGCACTTCGTCGTCATCCGCGACAAGACGCTACAAAAGCAAATGGCCGATATTCTGCGCATCCACCCATACCTCGAGACGGCGCCTGTCATGATTGCGGTGTGCGCCTTGCCCCAGGCTTCGCCGACCTGGGTGATGGACGTCAGCGCAGCCACGGAGAACATGCTGCTAGCAGCCACGGCACTGGGACTCGGAGCGGCCTGGGTCGGCGCTCCAGACACCGTACTGTGGGATCTGTTGGAGGAGGCCCTCTGTGACGCGCTGGCCATTCCGTTCGACGTGCGCATTCCCACGCTGGTGGCTGTGGGGCATCCCGCCGAGGAGCGACCGCCCCATGGGAAGCACGACCGCTTCGACCACACAAAGGTCCACTATGACAAGTGGGGGGAGTTGAAGCTGGACTGAGGGGCAAATCCAACTTGCCATAGGAGTTGACAAAATGATACGCCTTGGAAAATAGAGCAAGCTGAGTCTCGTAGAGGTCCTGGGAAAAGCCCTTCAGCTCTTCGGGCCGGATGGGGTGGGCCTTGAAGTGAAAGAGCAGGGCGAGGGCTGTGTCCGCTTCGAAGGTGGCGGTGGTTACGTCTTCGTCCAGGTCTGTGAGAAAGGGCCTGCTCTGAGCGGAGTCGAAGGGAGGGGCTCGGAAGTAGGCCTGGAAACTCGCGAGTGGGACTACCAGGTCAAGCAGTTTATGAGGAAAATCTGAGAGCAGTGGATAAAAGGGGAGGTAGGAAATGTTGCTGATTGGTGACAATCTTCGACTTGGGTCTGCTTTGGTTGAAGCCGCTGTGGAAAACAAAGATGAGAGAGCTATCCAGGAACTGGCGGCGAAACAAGTGGAGGCGGGGGCCGGGATGGTCGGCATTGATCTGGGTCCGGAAAAGAGGAAGGCCCTTCAACTGATGGAATGGCTGGTGGACACTGTGCAGGAAGCAGTAGATATCCCTCTCGCCTTAAGGAGCGCTGATCCGACAGCCATTGAGGCTGCTCTGAAG
>JBAWAP010000360.1:0-33561 GCA_049589355.1 Anaerolineae bacterium | reverse complement strand
TATCCTAACCTGCAGAAGGTGCTTTTCGAGGTCATAGACCAGTTGAATGAGGAGCCGGTTCCCGTCACCGTCACCAACCCCCTGGACGGCCGGAGCTACGATTCCATACTGACCGGGGACGAGGTGCTCGGCAACCTGGTGACCTTTCTCTACTTCACACAGATCATCCCTGTTCTGCCGCAGGCGATTTACGATGTGCATAACGAGAACTATGAGCTGATGACTCAGTTGAGCAGCACCAAGCTGGCGCTCTTCGAGCTTCTTAGCCGGGGGATGATGCTTTCCGTGATGTGCACCGACGACCTGATTGGTCGGACGCCAGAGGACCTTCTGAACATCGTGGCGGCATTGCCCAGGCAACTGGTGGGTAGTGCAGACCTAGAGATCGTCATCGAGCACGGCATCTTCGGCATCTGTGAGAACTGGCCGGTCGAGGAGGCCGACCCGTGGGTCAAGGAGCCGCTGGTCAGCGACATCCCCACTCTGGTGCTGTCGGGCGAATTCGACCCGGTCACGCCGCCGGAGTACGGCCAACTGGTGGCTGGATATCTGAGCAACAGCTACTTCTTCGAGCTGCCGGGCATCGGCCACGACATCCTGGGCGCCAGTGAGTGCGCGCGGAGCATCACTGGCAACTTCATCGCCGACCCCACCCGGGCGCCCGACGCTTCCTGCATCGCCCAGATGAAGGGCGTCGCCTTTGACCTGCCACGCGAAGCACCAGAGGTAGTGCTGGAGCCAGTGACCTACGAGGAAAGTGGCTTCAGTAGCCTCTTGCCTGCCGGTTGGACTGATGAACTATTGCCCCGCAATTACCGACGAGGTCTCACGGCGCTTGATCCGACCACGCTCGTGCAGGACGCTATTCCAATGACTGCTGATGAGTTGTTTGGCTTGCTGGCCATGCAACTGGGACTTGATCCCGAGCTGGAGAGCGTCGCCAGTGCCGAATCGGACAGCTTGGTGTGGGATCTCTATTCATTCGAGTATCAGAGCTATCGGGCTGACCTTGCGCTGGCGGAAGATGACGACAAAGCATACTTTGTGTTGCTTATCTCCCCCGCAGATGAGCGCGACGCCCTGTACGAGACCGTCTTCCTGCCTGTCGTGGATGCGCTGGCTCCGATAGAGTAGAGGCGCTAACGGATTTGGCGACGACAATCAGCCAGAATGAAAGAGAAACAAGTCATGTCCGAGAAACGCGAAAACCCAACCCCCTAAGGTCTGCACAAAGGAGGATCTCAAATGCACACCGTAGAAGTATCGCATCTTGCCAAACGCTTCGGCGACACCCAAGCAGTGGCGGACGTCTCGTTTGCCGTGGAGCCGGGCGAGATCTTTGGCTTGCTCGGCCCCAACGGCGCCGGCAAGACCACCACCATCCGCATGATGTTGGACATCTTCAGGCCGGATGCCGGCACGGTCAGCGTCTTCGGCGGCAAGCTAGACCTGGCCAAGAAACGCCGCATCGGCTACATGCCCGAAGAGCGGGGGTTGTACAAAGACCTGAAGCTGGAACCCACGCTCCTCTACCTGGCGACGCTGAAAGGCCTGGACGAAAAGACAGCCAAGCAACGCCTGGCTGAGTGGCTGGAACGGTTCGACCTGGCAGAACATCGCCAGAAAAAGGTGCAGGAATTGAGCAGCGGTATGCAACAAAAGGCGCAGATCATTACCACCCTCCTGCACGACCCCGACCTGATCGTGGCCGACGAGCCGTTCGCTGCCCTGGACCCGGTGAACACCCACCTGGTCAAGCAGATTCTCGAGGAGCAGCGGCAGGCAGGCAAATCCATTCTGATGTCTACGCACCAGATGTATCAGGTGGAGGCGTTGTGCGACCGAATCGTCCTCATTGACGAGGGGCGAACGGTGCTGTATGGCGCAGTGGATGAGATCAAGCGGAGCTTTGCCGGCAACGCGGTGGTCATCGAAGGACAAGGCGATTTCACCCACATCCCCAGCGTGCTGGAGACCCGTAAGCACAACGATACGTGGCACCTGGCGCTGGAAATCGGCACCGACCCGCAAGCCGTGTTCCGCACCTTGGCCGCCCGCGAGAACGTGAAGATCGAACGCTTTGAGCTTGAGGAGCCGTCGCTGGACGACATCTTTATCAATGTGGTGCAGAACGGGACGGCGAAATTGGAGGCCCGCCATGCATAATCTCTGGTTGATCGCAAAACACGAATACCGCGGCACGGTGTTCAAGCGCGCGTTTATCCTCCTCACGTTAGCGATCCCTTTGGGGATGGTAGCGTTGATCGCGCTTGTCATCGTGATCGAGGTATCGGGCGAGAACAAATCGCCGCTGGGGTACGTGGACAATGCTGGCGTTCTCGATGTCACCCGGCCGTCACTCCCCCCGATACCGACAGGCATCGAAGTGCGCGCTTTCCCCGACGAAGAGGCCGCCCTCGCCGCCCTCGAAGGCGAAGAGATCCAGGCCTTCTTCGTCTTGCCGTCCGACTACCCAAACACGCTCCAGACAGACCTCTACTATTTGGAAAAGCCACCCAGCAGCGACGTCTGGGGCGAGTTCAACAACTTTGTGCGCCTCAATCTCGTCGCCACGTACCCGGATGAGGTGCGAAACCGGCTGCTCGAGGGGCCCAACGTCACCGTGCACGACATCGTCAGCAATCGGGAGTTCAGCGAAAGCAGCATGATCAACGTCGTCCTGCCTTTCGTCGCCACTTTCTTCTTCTTCATCGCCACCATGTCGGCATCAGGCTATATGCTACAGGTGGTGGCTGCTGAAAAGGAAAACCGAACGATGGAGATCATGGTCACTTCTGTGACGCCGGGACAGCTCATCGGCGGCAAGACGGTGGGTCTGCTGGCAGCAGCCTTGACTCAGCTTTCCATTTATGTCATCACTATCGTCGTCGGGCTGACCGTCGCAGCGCCCCGCGTCGAATTTTTACAGCAGATAACGGTGCCGTGGGCATATCTGGGAGTCATGGGCCTCTTCTTCTTCCCTTCGTATGCCCTGATTGCGGCGGTGATGGTGGCCATTGGCGGGGCGGTGACAAAGGTACAGGAGGCCCAGCAAGTGGCCGGCCTTCTCAACCTGCTCTTCATGCTCCCGATCTTCCTGCTGATGGTCATTTTCGAGAACCCTGCCGCTCCAGTGGTCGTCTTCTTCACCCTGTTCCCCACCACCGCCTTTATGACCATCTCCCTGCGCTGGGGCCTGGGCACAGTGCCGCTGTGGCAAATCGGGGTCAGTTGGGCCTTGTTGGTCGCCGCCACGATTCTCATGTTGTGGGCAGCGGCGCGGATTTTCCGGGCCGGCATGTTGCGCTATGGGCAGCCGCTCAACCTGAAGCTTGCCCTGAGCACGTCGAAGGGGCGGCAATGGCGGTGATAAGGGGAGGTTAGGAGGATACCATCATGCAAAGCATTTGGTTAGTCATCAGACACGAAGTCGTCACGACGCTCAGGAGACCCTCGTTCTGGGTCATGACCTTTCTGATGCCAGCCGTGCTCCTCGCGTTCGTAACTTACGGCGAGATTCGAGATAGTGGGTTGGGAAGTGCCGGCGCTGACAAGGCAAAAGAAACAAGCACCACCGAAATGCCAGCGATTGGCCTGGTGGACGAGGCGGGGCTGATTGCCGAAGTGCCAGCAGGCTTTCCCCCCGACCTGTTCCTGCCCTACCCCGATGAAGCCACTGCCCGGGCCGCCCTGGAAGCGGATGAAATCGAACAGTACGTTCACATCCCCGCCGACTACATCGCCAGCGGGGACGTCACCGTTTACGACAAGGATTTCCAGATACTCGCCAGCGGCGAAAACATGGGCGCCGCCTTTAACAGTGCCAACGAGTGGATACTCCAATACCTCATCAACCTCAACCTCAGCGGCGACGTGCAGTTAGCCAGCACCCTGCGAGACCCCGTCCCCGCTGCCTACGCGGACCGACACGTCATCAACCCACCCGTGGAAGCCGACGAGAGTGTTCGGGCGCTGGCTGAGATTGTCGCCCGCGTGATGCCGTACATCTTCTACTTCATTTTGTTGGTGGGCAGCGGTTACCTCCTGCGCAGTGTCGTCGCCGAGAAAGAAAACCGCACCGTCGAGGTGTTGCTGCTCAGCCTACACCCCCGCCAACTGATGATGGGCAAGATCCTGGGCTTGAGTGTGGTCACGTTGGTGCAACTGGGCGTCTGGCTCGGTGGCGGGATGCTGATACTCAATCGGGGTGCAGCTTTGTTAGACATATCTGGTTTTACGTTCCCGCCTGGCTTCATTGTTTGGGCCATCCTTTTCTTGGTGCTAGGCTTCTTGCTCTTCGCCTCTGTGATGGCAGCCGCAGGAGCGATTGCGCCCACCGCCCGCGAGGGCGGCCAGGTGACCTGGCTGTTGGTTATCCCGCTCATGCCTACCCTGATGTTCAGCCAGCTCTTCGTGGAGGAACCGAACCACCCCCTGACTTTAGTGTTGAGCCTCTTCCCGTTCAGTGCCCCGAGCGCGATGGTGACGCGGCTGGCACTGGGGGAAGTGCCGCTTTGGCAGGTCATCGTCAGTCTGGCAGGATTGGCCCTCACCACCTACCTGATGGTAGTGTTAGCGGGGCGCTTCTTCCGCGCCGGCAACCTGCTCTCCGATGCCCCATTCAACTGGCGGCGCCTGGCGACAGGGTGGCGGGAATAGAACGAACTTGAAACCATGAAACGAAACACACGCGCCACTTTGGTGAATACTTCGAGGGAGGTAAGAAATGTCTAGGAAGACGCTTATTAGTCTGGTTCTAACACTCACAATGCTGCTGATCCTGGTGAGTACGGCCAGCGGTGCTCCATCGGCCCAGGAGGAGATGACTTACACGGTTAAGTTAGGGGACAACCTCTGGACTCTGGCGGAGAAGTACCTGGGCAGCGGCCCGGCCTATTGGGCCATCTTGGGCGCTACCAACGCCAAACATGAGGAAGATTCCAGCTTCGCCTACATCGAGAACCCCAATCTGATCCACCCCGGCTGGAAGCTCCTCATCCCCCCGCTAGGCGGACCACCACAAATCCTCTCCTTTACTGCCAGTCCGAGTCCGGCTGACCCCACGGGGACGATAACGCTAAGTTGGAACGTGCGCGGCGCCAGCAGTGTGACAGTTCAGTGGACTGACAAGAACATGAACGACGTAGCCCATTCTCAACTCCCGCTGTTAGGGAGCTTGCCCGTCGCGCTTTCGGGAGTCAAGTTCTCTGGTGGTAATCAGGTTCGATTTAACGTCTTGGCGAACGACGCCAACGGCCAGTTGATGGTTGATGAGAATAACCAGGCAATTGCCAAGAGACTCAGCGTTCCGCTCAGGACGGATATGAAGATCGCTTCCTTCACTGCCAGCCCAGACCCGGTCGAGCGTGGGGGAACCGTTACATTGACCTGGGACGTGCGCAACGCCAGTAGCGTGAGTATTACACGGTTGAGCCCTGAGGGTATCTTCTTACTCGAAAATGTGGAAGCCCCAAATATCGCAGCGAGCGGCTCTATGGCGCTCTCGCTTCCAGAGGAATATGTCACGGCGGTCACGTATTACCTCGGCGCTTCTGATGCGAACGGCGTAATCCTCGGCACTTATGCAACCGTCGGCATTATCTGCCGGTACGATGAGTATATAGCCAGTGAGTGCCCCCTTACCCATGACTACGTACCGGCTGCCTATGAGCCATTTGAGGGCGGCCATATGGTCTGGCGCGGCGACACACGCGAGGTTTACGTGCTCTACGATGATGGCAGCTACGAAACGTATCCGGATACCTGGAACGAGGGCGAGCCCATCAATATTGAAGAGACACCTCCCCAGGGACTGTTGCCGCCTGTGCGCGGTTTCGGCAAGCTATGGACAAGTCAGCCAGGCGTTCGTGATAGGCTAGGGTGGCCGACGACGGAGGAAATCGGCTACGCCATGTTGATAGAAACGGTCCGCGTCGGGCGCCACGGACTGACCGGCATCTACTTTGACCTGCCCGACAATCGTGTAGTGTATCTCTGTGAATTCCCTGCAAATTGGGAAATACTGCCTTAAGAAAAGGCTAGTACACCTCGGCGGAAATCCTTCGGTAGTTGCAGGACAAGCGCCGGTTGAGTAACTTCGTAGCGCCAGTGGAGAAGTGTATCGAAACCAAGCGTTTCCCGCCTACGGAAGCACCTTGCACAAGCCGCTTGGTCTCGATACGTCGCTTGTTTCGACAAGCTCAACACAAGTCGCTCCTACTCGACCGGCGCTCTGGCTCGACGCTTAATTGGGGAAGGATTTACGCCCACGTGTACTAGCACCTGTCCAGTCCCAAAACTCCCCGGTTGGCCGATCCGCCGAGGAGTTTTTTGGTATGTATGCGCTCAGGCAAGTTAGCAGTGTTTCAAGAACGGATAAAACGTGGTAAGATGATGACATCGGCTCGACTGAGCACCTCGGCTCTGGAATCGTGTTTTCGGCGCGTGATTTGCAAAGGGATGAAAGAACGAGGGAAAAGCCACCTGCGTTAACCGCGCAGGTGGCTTTTTGCTCCCTGAAACTATTGACAAAGCCTTAGTAATTTGGTATAATAGAATCAAGAGAACAGCGCCGATGAGTTCACTGTAGCGGAAGAAAACGACAAACTCTCTTGATAGCTGCCGAAGGTAGCCTGGCATCAGCCAAGGCTTCGCTTTCGCCTTTTAATTTTTCTGTAAGGGGGGTGGTGGTGCCTATCGAGCGTATCAGTTCAGGGTGTTTTAATGTTTGAAAGACCTGTAGTTTCCACGACACTTTTCTGATTGAAAGGAGAGTTTCTTATGCCTAGTATGGAAAAAGTCGGCAGATGGGCTTTCATCGCAGGCCTTGTGCTGGCAGTTCTGGCTGGATTATTTGTCGTAGACGTGTATTGGGTTACCTGGCTCCTTGCGATTCTTGGCCTGGTTGTTGGCTTTCTTAATGTATCCACCAAGGAGCCACAAGGATTTCTATTACCAGCTGTCGCACTCGCACTGTCTGCCTCGGCGGTCCGATCCCTGCCCGTGGTCGGCTTCGTCCTGACAAACATCCTGGCGAACGCCCTGATCTTCATCGCCGCAGCCATGCTTTTGGTCGCAATAAGAGCCTTGTTGGAAACCGCTAAAGGGTAAACCGCAAGAACGTCACCTGGCTTGGTTCTTTGCTGCAATTCCAGGCCTCTTACTGGTGGCGTTTATCTGGGACAGGGTGGCCGTCACCCATGAGGGGAGCGGGCTCTTCTTTTGGGTCTCCATCGCTGTCACAGGTTTCTTCTTTGCTGCCGTCGGGTAGCCAACAAAAGCCACCTGCGTTAACCGCGCAGGTGGCTTTTTGTATTGCCAAAGGAGGCGAAATGTGGTATAGTATGCTTGGCAGCCAAAAAGAAAAGGGAAAGAGCTGTCCGAAATAGCCCCTGGAGGAGAGACAAAACGATGAACTGGGAAGCGCTCGCGGCTATTAGCCAATTTGTAGAAGCAATCGCAGTTGTTGCTGCACTGTTGTATGCTTGGCAGCAAATAAGAGCAATGAGACAGGAACAGCTTCTGGGTGCGATATGGCAGATATACCAGGAGCTCGATTCAAGTGAGACACGACAAGCACGTAGATATGTATACTGCAACAGGGCAATGTACCAGACATTGGCGAAAACGGGCGAATCGACATTGAGCGAGTTGCCGGAGGAAGCCCGCAGAAACGCTGAACGGGTTAGCAGCACCTTTGACAGAATCGGCTATGTAATACACAAGGAACTGATTCCGGCAGATCTTGTATTGGATGGCTATAGTCACATTATTGCCCGATGTTGGACCGCGCTAGAGCCTTTTGTCCAGTCTGTACGAGTGTACAGAAGGGAAAAGGACTATCAGCGATATTTTGAGTGCCTGGGATCGGCCGCCATAGAGCGGGTCGGTGGCAAGGAGAAAGTAATCTTCCAGATGTATTGACTCTGGAACCGGCTCTGACTACTTCCGTTAACGCGATGCTGGCGGCTTTGCCCAAATGCTGATGTACTTCGCAAAGCCTGGAGAGGTTGCATGAAATTCAGCCTCTAAACCGGCGTGCTGTAGCGCCATTGTGAACGGGGGACCGAAATGAGCAAGGATATTCAAACCGCGATCCTCTCCACCCTCAAGAGCCTGCAAGGGCTGGAGCCTCTCAAACAGCTCTTCTGGCAGCACCTCAACTACGACCGCGTCAATCAACCCTTGCCACGCCAGGACTGGGCAGAAAGCGCACGCCTGGCCCTGGCCGAAGATCCCATCCTCTTCGCCGACGCTAACGGCTTCCATATCCTGTATTGTCACCTTGCCGCCGACCGCTTGCGCCTGACCGACGAGCGGGCGGTGGTCAACCGTCTACTACGGGAGCACTCCTATGCCCTCTTCATTTTCTCCGACCAGAGCCAGACCCGCTGGCACTTCGTCAACGTCAAAGAAGGAGCCAGAAAACCTGAAGCCGAAGAGCGGAAGGTTCGCCGCCTCTTGCGCCGCATCGCCATCGGTCCTGAGGAGCGTCTGCGCACCGCCACCGAGCGGATTTCGATGCTGGATGTGGCGATGATTCCCCGCACGCTATTCGGAGTGTCGCCGCTGGAGATTCAGCAGCGCCATGACGAAGCCTTCGATGTTGAAGCCGTTACGCGCAAATTCTTCTGGGGAGACCCACGCACTGGCGAAAGGGGCTACGTCCATGTCTTTGAAGAGTTGCAAAAGCGTCTATGCCAACAGACGAACGATCCGGTCTGGGCTCACGACTATGCGCTCCAATTCCTCAACCGTCTGATGTTCCTCTACTTCATCCAGCGCAAACGCTGGCTGGGCGACAACCCGGATTTCATGTGCACCTTCTGGGAAGCCTACAAGGATTCTGGGCAACCCAACGATACCTTCTTCGAGCGGTGGCTCTCGGTGCTCTCCTTCGAGGCGTTCAACGAGAAGTTCCAGGCCGGACGTGCGGATCGTGGGCATTTCCCGCCAGAGATCCGAGATGCGCTGGCGCTGGCTCCCTACCTCAATGGCGGTTTGTTCACCCACAATGACTTAGACAGAAAGTTTCCCTTCACTGTGCCCGACGCCGTCTTTGAAATGCTCTTTGACCGCTTCAACGGCCAGACGCCCGGCTTCCTCGAACACTACAACTTTACCATCAGCGAAGATACGCCCTTCGACCAGGAGGTGGCCGTTGACCCGGAGATGATCGGCAAGGTCTACGAGAGCCTGGTCAACATCACCTACGAAGGCATCGAAGAAGAGGATTTGCGTGGCACGGCGGGCATCTTCTACACCCCGCGCGTTGAGATTGATCTGATGTGCCGCCTGAGCCTGGTGGATTGGCTGGCGAACCGCTTGGGTGAGAAGCACAAGCCGCCAACTCGGTTTCGACGAGACACCCTACGAGCGGCGGAAGCGCATCATCGGGCAGAGTTTGTACGGAGTGGACGTGATGCCCTGGGCGGTGCACGTGGCGGAACTCAGGCTGTGGCTGCAACTGATGGTGGAGACGGAAATGCATCCGGCTGAGCTCAAATTCCGCCCGCTCCTGCCCAACCTTTCCTTCAAAGTCCGCCCCGGCGACAGCCTGGTGCAGGAAGTGGGCGGCATCAACTTCAGCCTGCACCGGGCGCATCTGGACATCCCACGTGAACTCAAAGGACGCCTCACTCAACTCAAGGGCGAGAAGCTCAAGTTCTACAACAACGACCTTACGGGCAAGTTCCGCAGTGAAACCGCACTGAAGCAAGAAGAATCGCAGCTTTTCCGTGACATCCTGGCTGCCAGGCAGCACACCGTGGACAACCGTCTCAAAGGGATTCGCCACCAACTCTCGGCAGCGCAAATGAACCTTGCGGGCGAGGCGACCCGGGCCGTGGACGCTGAAACAGCGCAGGCGCTGGAGGCTGAGGCTGCAACGCTGGAAGCTGAACGAGAGCAAGTGAGCAAAGCCCTGGGCACACTGCAGGGCACGCAGGAAATGCCCTTCGTCTGGGACATTGCCTTCGTGGAGATCTTCGAGGGCGACAATGGCGGCTTTGACGTCGTGCTGGGCAACCCGCCCTACGTGCGGCAGGAGAGAATCGCCCCGCCCGACCAGCGCGAGGATGACTTTGACCCCGACGAGTGGCGCCAGGTCAAAAGGGAGTACAAGGACAAACTCCAGCATTCCGTCGCTGTAACCTACCCACGCTTCTTCAGCTACAAGCCCACGTCCGGCAAGTTCCGCAAACTCGATGGCAAGAGCGATCTGTACGTGTACTTCTACCTGCACGGCCTGTCACTCCTGAACGAGAATGGCTCCTTCTGCTTCATCACCTCCAACTCCTGGCTGGACGTGGGCTACGGGAAGGACTTGCAGGAGTTTTTGCTGAAGCACAGCCAGGCGAAGATGATCCTGGACAACGAGGCCAGGCGGTCTTTCGCCCAGGCCGACGTCAACACCATCATCGCCCTGCTTGGCCCGCCGGACGACCAGCGCTCCGCCGGTCTGGACAAGACCGCTCACTTTGTGATGTTCAAAGTGCCTTTTGAGGAAGTGCTCTCGCCCGTCGTGTTTCAGGAGATAGAGGAAGCGACAGACCGGGTCGTACGCCCCGAATTTCGCATCATCGCTTGTGAGCAGCGCGACCTTTACGAAGAGGGGCTTGCCACGGGAGAGAAAGACGAAGTGCGCAAAGTCGCTGCTCGGTACCAAGGAGACAAGTGGGGTGGCAAGTACCTACGCGCACCTGAGATCCTCTTCAGGATCATGGCCAACTCTGGCATGATACCCGTTACACAGTTGGCTACCGCGAGGCTCGGTGTTACGTCAGGGGCAAACAAGTTTCTCTTCGTCAAACGGATTGCCTCGGGCCGGTATCTTACAACATTGGGCGGCGAAAAAAGGGAAGTATCTTTGCCTGACGAGTATCTTCACCCCGTTCTTAGAACAGCTAGCGAATGTGAACATCTCACCTTCCGCGCATCTGACACTGACTACCGCGTTCTGATTGTGGATAGGGGCTGCAGGGATACAGGTGTCCGTAATTACATCAGGATGGCCGAGGAGGCGGGCGTTCATCAACGTCCTTTCTTCCGGGGAAAACAATTCTGGTATGAAATCAGCAACTACATCCGCGACCGAATAGCAGTATCCGAGATCATTTACAGCCGATACTTTCTTGTATGGAATCCCGATGGCTGCGTACTCAACAAGAACTTTTATGGGTTCACGACATCTCACGACGAGGAGCTCATTTACAGCCTCTTGAGCTGCACCTTCTCATTTCTATTCTTCGAGTTGCACAGTCGGAAGCCGGGGGCCGGAGCGTCAGGCATCGGGGTCAAGGTAGCGAACCGCCTCAGAGTTCTCAACCCTGATAGTATAAGCCCAAGAAGCCGCAGCATTTTGCTTGAGGCGGGATGTTCGTTGCGTGAAAGAGCGATCTACGAGATTTTTGACGAAGTCCATCAACCTGACCGCCGCGCGCTGGACGATGTGGTCTTTGACGCCCTGGGACTGACGCAAGGGGAGCGCGAGGCGGTGTACGAAGCGGTGGTGGAGCTGGTGCGCAAGCGGCTGGAGAAGGCGAGGAGTGTGTAATTCGAGTTAACGGGAGGTAAGATAATGTCTGACCACCATCTAGGCTTATATTGGCCTCGTCTTGTGCAGAATCCAATGGAAAGCCGGTCCGTGGAATATAAATGTTCGGAAACATGGGAACATTTAAGGGACAAAGTTGTAAAAGCGTGCCTGGCACTGGCAAACTTGCGGAATGGAGGATATGTCGTCATTGGCGTCAAACGGGAAAGTGAGTATGGCCGTCATGTTGCAACCGGTATGCAAGCAGAGCATCTTCAGACTTGGGATGTAGACAACGTCCAGCAGTATGTTAACAAATATGCGGAACCCTATGGCCAGCTCGAGATATGCTTCCCAGAGGATAGCGGCAAGCAATTCGTAGTGATCCGGGTTAAGCAGTTTGACACAGTGCCAGTTCTCTGTAAGAAAGATTTACCGGGAGAAAATCTCTATCGAGGCGATCTTCTTGTGCGTCCGCTTGGAACTGTGGAATCCAGGCGAGTACAAACAGCGGAAGAAATGCGTGGAGTGTTAGATATAGCTATAGATATTGGGATTCAGAAGTTCTTGGCACGTGCCCGCCGAGTAGGGCTACCATCCATCAGTCCGAGCGATGAAGAGTTGTTCGACAAACAAATGGAGGGACTGTGACTGAGCAAATATCTTCAGAAGATCAGGTTATATCCAGAATAAAAGAGAACGCCCACTGGCGAGTCGTTTTACATCCAGGGCAATTCAAGAAAGACCGTATTGGCCGGTTAAGTGAACTGTGGAAAATCGTCGAAGAAACACAAGTGCGCTTTCGGGGCTGGTATTATCCACATATTAGCCATAGGGGGGAGGAGCGGGGACAAGGGATTGATTACATAGGCTGCTGGAGCCAATACCTTCGGCATACCGAGCATTGGCGCTTTTATCAAAGTGGGCAATTTGCCCATCTATTTACTTTTCGTGAGAACGACCCCGATTACGCTGATACCCTTCGTCGCTGCTTACAAGGAGAGGTTCCTCTTACACCACAGCAGTTAAGCTCAATTCACGGGTTTGTAAGTATTGTCTCCGCCGTCTATACCTTCACAGAAATCTTTGAGCTTGCTGGACACCTTGCGCAGCGCGAAATTCTACATCCAGACTGCCAGATAATCATAGGTATGCATAACATTCAGGGGTATGCTCTAAGCTTCTCCACATTCAATCGTGCTTTATACGACTTATATATTGCACAAGTGAACACACTGGAAAAAGCGTGGACCTTGAACTCCGAGGAATTAGTTGCCCGTGTGCGTGATCTAGCAGTAGAAGCTTCACTATGGTTTTTCGAACGTTTCGGAATGGAGGTTATTGAGCAAGTAGTTGCAGATATGCAGGCCAGCTTATTCCGTTGAGAGGAAGTCCGTGTCGGTGCGAAGGCGATGACGGCACAAGTGCAAAGAACTGACCAAGCGACTGTGGCGCTGGTGTGGGCGCGGATCGAGAAGGCGGGGTCGGTGTGAAAAAGATGACTGTTTCCACAGAGATCATGAATCATGAGAGGAGGGATGCCGATGGTGACACGCACACAAGCTAGAGATATCCTGCAGGCGTTATCCACTTTGCCCACCGAAAAGGTGGTCGAAGTGTACGACTTTATCACGTATTTGCAGGAACGCTACGGCCAACGCACAACCGTGGACGTGAGCGATGCCTGGAGCGAGGAAGACTTGCATGACCTGATGCGAGCCTCGCTGGCCCACGCCGAACGCACCATCTGGGCCGGGGAGGAAGAGTATGGTTAAGCCAGGCGACGTGGTGACGGTGGATTTCCCCGGCGTGACAGGCATCAAGCGCCGCCCTGCTATCGTGGTGTCCACGGACACTTACCACAGGACACGCCCCGACGCCATCCTGGGCCTGTTGACCAGCCAGGTCGCTGCCGCAACCGGGCCCACAGATTGCGTGCTGCAAGACTGGCAGGTTGCCGGCTTGCGTAGTCCATCTGCGTTCCGCGCTTTCCTGGCCACCATGCCGACCGCCAGCCTCACGACGATAGGGCATCTGTCAGACCAGGATTGGCGAAAAGTGCAGAGCTGCCTGCAGGTTGCGCTGGCTATGACCTGATGGAGGAGGAGCAGGAAGTGATGTACGGAGTGGGGGTGATGCTGGTGCGCAAACGGCTAGAAAAGGCGGAGAGCGTGTGATGGATAACCTGGACTGGGTGTTGCACCAAGACGAAGGCCAGTTCTTTGAGCGCAAGAGTTGCTACGAGCACACAGCAGAAGGGTTGCGACGGCGGGACGTGCGCGCTGTGGCCTGGGATGTGACCGAGACCCTGGCCGCCATAGCCAACGCCGACGGCGGGATTCTCGCCTTGGGCCTCGAAGATGACGGAACCGTGACCGGGGTGGACTATCCCGAAGACCGCCTGGAGGTGCTGCGCCGCGCCCCCCGGACCCACGTCCGCCCACCCCTCAAGGTCCGCCTGCACCAGGCAGAGCTTCAGGGCAGGAGCATCGTGCTTTTCGAGACCGACTGGAGCCCTGAAGTGCATCAATTGACCGATGGGCGCTACCTTCTGCGCATCGGCGACAGCAACATGCCCTTCCCGGCTGATCAGATCGAGGCCGTCAAGGCGGGCAAGCGCCGCCGGGTGACCGAAGCGCGCTTTGTGCCCGAAGCATCCCTTGCCGACCTGGACGAATCTCTGCTGGCGGAACTGAGGGACCGCGCCGGTTTGGCTCTACCGGCCGAAAAACTGCTGTTGCATTATCGGCTCGCAGAACCGCGCAATGGACGGCTTGTGCTCTCCCTGGCAACGCTGTTGCTCTTTGGCAAAGACCCTGGACGGTGGCATCCCCGTTGTGGGATTGACTTCGTAAAATATGAGGGCACGGAACGGCGCTTCGGCGCGCAACTGAACATCGTCAAGCGCCAGTGGCTCGAAGCGCCCCTGGTGCGACTCATCGAGACGGCTTATCGTGCTATCGAACCTCACATCCGCGAGCGGCAAAGACTGGTGGACCTTTTCTTTGAAGAGCGACTGGAGTATCCCACCTTCGCCTGGCAGGAAGCCATTGTTAATGCCGTGGCCCATCGCGACTACGGATACGAGGGCGTGGGCATCGAGGTCTGGATGTTCGACGACCACGTAGAGGTGCGCAGCCCAGGAGAATTGGTCGAGCCGGTGACTCTGGAGCGATTGCGCCGACGCGAGCGGATTCACGCCGCTCGCAACCCGCGTATCACCCGGGTGTTGACAGCATGGGAGTACATGCGTGAACTGGGGGAAGGTATCCCTCGCATGTTCGAAGCTATGGAGCGTGAGGGACTCTATCCCCCCGAGCTAAAGTTAGAGGCCGGCGTCATATTCACCGTTGTGTTGCGCAACACGCCGGTGTACGGCCCGGAGACGGCCCGCTGGCTGAAGCAGTTCGAGCCCCTGGATCTGAGCGGGAATCAAAAGCGCCTTCTGGCTTACGCCCGAGAACACGACGGCACCTTCACCAGCCGTGCTTATCAGAGGTTGGCAGGCGTGGATCTCTACACAGCATCACGAGACATCAAAGACCTCATCCGCAAAGGCATCGTGCGCTTGATCAAAAAGGGTGGGCGTGTGTATCGAGTGATTGAACATGACGTCCGAACGACTGAAATGCCATTGCCCGACCAGTTTCTCCAAATTGAGCCTTTTCTTGGTAAGCAGGGCTATGTGAAGAACGAAGACGTCAGAAGAATCCTAGGGATATCACGAACACGAGCCAAGCGTCTCCTAGAAGAGTGGGTTGCTGCTGGGTTATTAAGGCTTCAAGGAAAGGGACGAGGCTCTCAATATGTACCTTTCAGAAATGGCTCAGTCTCATTGGGAAATGGCTCGGCCTGGTAATCTCGGATTTATTCTGAGCATGAGCCATTACCGAGCCGGAACACCTCTGTGGAAGTAGAAAACATGCCTCACGACATCATTGATAACCGCAGCGAGAAACTCCTGGACCACATCAAACTCATCCTTCCCGGCAGCGAGCGGGCGCGCTTCGCCGTGGGCTATCTGTTCCTGTCGGGCCTGAAGCCCATCCACCGCCACCTGGAGCAGCTCCACGAAATCCGCCTGCTCATCGGCAACACCACCGACCGCGAGACCGTGGAGACCCTGGCCGAAGGGTACAAACGCCTGGACATACTCGGGGAAGCAGCCGAGGACTGGCGCTATCGCAAGCAGGTGGAGATGCAGCGTTCCGCCGAGGAGACGGCCACTAATCTGAAGATGGCCATCTCATTGATGGATCAGACGGACGAGGATGAAGCCACGGTACGCACTGTGTTGCGTCTGATCCAGGAAAAGCGGCTCAAGGTGCGCGTTTATACCATGGGGCGACTCCACGCCAAAGCCTACGTCTTCGACTACGGCCCGGTCTACGATCTCTCCGGCAATGAGATCCCTCGCGAGGAGAAGGGCATCGCCGTCGTCGGCTCTTCCAACCTGACCCTGGCCGGTATCAGCCACAACACCGAGCTCAACGTGCTGGTGCACGGCAACGCCAATCACAAGGCGCTAGGGGACTGGTTCGAGGAACTCTGGGAAGAGGGGCGCGATTTTGACGCCGCCCTCATAGACGAACTGAAGCGTTCCTGGGCCGTGGGCGTGGTGGACGAAAAGGATGGCGTGGAGATCATGGCCCGCCCCTACGACATCTACATGAAGGCCCTCTACGAACTGGTCAAGGACCGCCTGGAAGAAGCCGAGCGGCGCGAGATCCTGTGGGAAGATGACATCACCCGCGACCTAGCCGACTTCCAGAAGGTCGCCGTGCGTCAGGCTGTGCAGATGGTGCGGGACTACGGCGGCTGCTTCGCTGCCGACGTGGTGGGCCTGGGCAAATCGTACATCGGGGCGGCGGTGGTCAAGCATTTCGAGCGCACCGAGCACGCTCGCCCTCTGATCATTTGCCCCAGGTCACTGGTGGAGATGTGGGAGCGCTACAATGAGGTCTACCGACTCAACGCCCGCGTGCTTTCTATGGGCTTCTTGCGAGAGTCGGATGATGGCCGCAACTTCTTGCTGGAGGACGTGAAATATCGCGACCGCGACTTCGTGCTGGTAGACGAAAGCCACAACTTCCGCTACTCGGACACCCAGCGGTACCGGCTGCTGCAGGGCTTCCTGGCCACGGGGCGGAAGTGCCTGTTCCTGACCGCCACCCCGCGCAACAAGACAGCGTGGGACCTGTACTATCAAATTAAGCTCTTCCACCCTGATGATCGGACCGACCTCCCCATCGCCCCTCCGAACTTGCGGGATTTCTTCCGGAGTGTCGAGGCAGGCGACAAGAGATTGCAGGACGCGCTGGTGCACGTCCTGATCCGCCGTACCCGCAACCACGTCCTGCGCTGGTATGGCTACGATGCCGAGACGCACGAGAAGGTGAATCCAGCCCGCTTTCAAGAGTATCGAGATGGCAGGCGACAAGCTTACATCATCGTGGGGGGCAGACACCAGTTCTTCCCCCGGCGCGAGTTGGGGACCATCACCTACAGCATCGAAGAGACCTATCAAGGGCTCTACGACCAACTGCGCCGTTATCTGGGACGCCCACGCCAGGATCAGTTGTCCCCTTCCCCTGGCGAACTCACCTATGCCCGCTACGGGCTGTGGCACTACGCCAGACGGGAAAAGCGTAAGGAACGCCGCTATGCGGAACTCCACCAGGCGGGGGCGAACCTGAGGGGGCTTATGCGGGTGATGCTCTTCAAGCGGTTCGAATCTAGCGTGTACGCTTTCCGCGAAACTTTGCGGCGGCTGCTGCGCATTCACCGGGACTTCCTCAAAGCCATGGATCAAGGCATCGTCCCGGCGGGTGAAGAGGCCCAAGACATCTTGTACGAATCCGACCAATTGAAGGAGACTCAGCTCTTAGATGCTCTGCGCCAGGTCAGCGGTCGGTACGACATCGCCGACTTCCACGTTGACCTGCTCAAGCGACACATCGAGCAGGACATCCGAATCCTCGACCAGATGCTGCGTTTGGTGGAGCCCATAACGGCCGACCAGGACGCCAAATTGCAAACACTCGAGGCGTGGCTGAGCCGTCCACTGCTTTCTGAAGGCAAGCGGCTCATCTTCACCCAGTATGCCGATACCGCCCAGTATCTCTATGACAACCTCAATCCCAATGACGAGCGTGACGACATCGAGGTGATCTACAGCGGTGACAAGAGCCGCGAGCGCGTCGTCGGGCGATTCGCCCCACGTGCCAACCCGTGGTATCGCTTCCACGAAGGCGAGGTGGAACTGAACACCGTGGTCGCCACCGATGTACTGGCCGAAGGCTTAAACCTACAGGACTGTGACAAGGTCATCAACTACGACCTGCACTGGAACCCAGTGCGCCTGATTCAGCGTTTAGGGCGGATTGACCGCATCGGTTCAGAACACGATCACATCTTCGCCTTCAACTTCTTGCCGGAGACAGGCATCGAGCGACAGTTGGGCCTGCGGGAGAAGCTGAATGCGCGCATTCGGGAAATCCACGAGACCATCGGTGAGGACGCCGCTATCCTCGACCCCACTGAGCAAGTAAATGAAGAGGCCATGTATGCCATCTACGAGAAGAGGGGAGAGGCGTTGAGTCTTTTCGAGGGTGACGAAGAGGAGCCAATGGACCTGAACGAGGCAGAGGAATGCTTGCGCCTGATGCGGCGGGAGAATCCGGCCGAATTCGAGCGCATCGCCGACTTGCGCGACGGCCTTCGAACTGGACGAACATTGGCAACCAAAGGCATTTTCGCTTTCTTTGCGGCAGGGCGCTACCAACAACTGCTGCTTCTGGACGGAGAGGGCAATACCGTCTCGGGTGATCTGTCAGATGCACTGCGGAGCGTTGCTTGTGGAGAAGAAGAGTCTGCCCAGTCTCTACCCGCAGGGTACAACGCCGCGCTGATGCGGGCCAAGCAGCGATTTGACAACGAGGTGAAGCAGCGCAAAGCTCAACGTGAGTACGTGAGGTCGCTGACTCGGGGCCAGCGCTACGTGTTGCGCGAGCTCCAGGTGTTGTTCAACGCCACCAAGGACGACGACCTGCGCGGCGACATGACGCTGCTGGAAGAAGCCTTTCGTGGTGTCCTGACCACAGCAGTGACGAAAGAACTGAACCTGCTGCGACGAAACGGGGTGACAGGCGAGGATCTGCTGCAAGAGTTGAAGCGCATCTACTTCCAACACAATCTGAAGGACGTGCCAGCACGCACTCGACGTGCGGCTGAGGAGGAGGTTCCGAAGATCGTATGCAGCGAAGCCTTTGCCCCTCTTGCCTTAGCTCAGGGTGAGGCGGTGGGACACGATTAGTACGACAAGTGGCGAGCCACATGGCTGAAGAGGATAGCGAAACGGGACAGAGAAAGGAGTTTGTGAAATGACCGAACTGCTAGAGGCTGCCAGAGACGCCTTAGCTGAACTGGAGGCTCTTATCACTGGACGTGGCCCCTACGCTGGCCAGCGCGTGGTCAGCCCTAACGCTGGCAGGGTTGCCGATCGGCTAAAGGCTGAGATTGAGAAGGCAGAGGCAGTGGCGGCCAGCTACGAGCCGCCGTTGGTGCTGGCCTCGTCGGCAGACATTGAGCGCCAGGAAAGTGACGACTGGCCCTGCTGTGGGCTGGCTCCAACCACAAAGCCACTATTGTAAGAACCTGAGTTGTGGCTGGAAGAAGTTGTCTGAGAAAGGAAGGATAGCAATTATGGCAACTAAAGCAGTTACTGCTGAGGCTTTCTGGATGGCCTTTCAGGCGCTTTCTACACCGGAACAGAGGGCTGTCGTAGAGCGTTTGCTTCAGGACAGAGATTTCAGGGAAGATCTCATAGACATCGCGCTCATCCAGAAACGGCGTGCCGAGCCTTCCCGCCCCCTGCGTGAATACCTGGCTGAGCGTCAACACAGGGACCGTCCATGAACTATACGGTTCACCTGAAGCGGTCAGCGGAGAAAGAACTCGATGATCTTCCTGACCCTGTCCACAATCGAATCGTGGAACGTCTCCTGGCGCTGGAACAGAATCCCCGGCCTCGAGGAGTCAGAAAACTCAAAGGCCGGGCAGAAGAATACCGCCTGCGCGTGGGGGACTATCGCATCCTGTACGTTGTGGACGACGCTGCTCAAGTGGTCGAAATCATAGCCATCAGGCACCGTCGAGAAGCCTACTGATGGAGAGGCTGACCACCCCCTAGAACCAAGCTCCCGCCATAGGAGGACGAGAGGCATGGACAAGAAGAGCCTGCGTTCTGGATACAACTTCGTGGAGCGCAACCTGCTGGGCAACAAGATCGAGGACATCGAGGAAACCATCAGCATCGTCGCCTTCCTGCGGCTGTTGCAGCACGGCGAAACGCCCCCTCGCCAGGTGAAGGTTGACGGGCTGGACCGCCTCCTGCTGCGGATGCAAGACCGCCATTCCAGCCGCTTTCTGCGTCGCCTCTTCTCCGATGCCAGTGATACCCTCATGCAAAGCGGGGCTGTTGTCCTCTTCCCCGTGGTCAAGATAGGCCAGAACCTGCACCCCAAGCTCGTGGTGGATGGCAAGGACGTGCAGTTCTACCACATCTTCAGCAAGGGGTTAAAGCAAGAAGACGTGGGGTACTTCCGCTGCCCCTTCACGATTTCCTAAACGAATTGGTCACCTGACCGAGAAAAAGATTGGACACCTGTCCAATGCCAAAATCCCCCAGATGGCCGATGCGTCTGGAGGGTTTTTGTTGTATAATTGGGTACAGATAGCTCTGAGGTGGATGATCTAACCAAAACGCGAAGGGAGGACATTATGACTGACACAGCGATTCGTATCGAAAACCTTACCCGCGACTTCAAGACGGTGAGGGCCGTGGACGGCCTCTCCCTGGAGGTGCCAGCGGGAATCATCTTCGGCTTCCTGGGACCGAATGGAGCCGGCAAGACCACCACCATCAACCTGCTGCTGGGCCTGCTGGAGCCCACCGCTGGGCGGGCCGAGGTGCTGGGCTTCGATACCCGAACGCAGGCCGACGAGATTCGCAGCAAGACAGGAGCATTGCTCGAACACCCTGGCCTCTATGAGCGATTGAGTGCCGAAGACAACCTGGAATTCTACGGGCGCGTCTGGCACCTGCCGTCCGCCGAACGGCGAGCCCGGATCAAGGAACTGCTCACGCACTTAGACTTGTGGGAGCGGCGCAAAGAAAGCGTCGGGACGTGGAGCCGGGGGATGAAGCAGAAACTAGCCGTGGCCCGTGCTCTGCTTCACCGCCCGTCCCTGATCTTCATGGACGAGCCGACGGCAGGGCTCGACCCGGTGGCCGCCGTAGCCTTGCGTGAAGACCTGATTACTCTGGCCGCACGCGAGAACGTGACGGTCTTTCTGACCACCCACAACCTGGCGGAGGCAGAGAAGTTGTGCGGAAAGGTAGGTGTGATCCGCCAGGGGAAACTGCTGGCGGTGGGCCACCCCGACGAGTTGCGAGCCCGGAGCGGTGCGCCTCGCGCCGAGGTCATCGGGCGCGGGTTCAATGAAGAGGTTCTGGCTTTGCTGCGGGCGCGGCTGGAGGTGGCTGCCGCCGACCTGCAGAACGAACGTCTGTTGATTGACCTGCGCGGAGAGGTGGACATCGCGCCACTGGTCAGCCTGATGGTGAGCGCAGGCGTAGAGGTGGAAGAGGTACGCAAGGGTAAGGCCAGCCTGGAAGAAGTCTTTTTGACGTTGATGGAGGAGGAAAGATGATAGCCGATGTGTGGACAGTGATGTGGAAGGAGTGGAAGGAGATCTTTCTCCAACGTGGTAGCCTGCGTGGCGGTGCGTGGAACCTGTTACTCATGATTGGCGTCTTTGGCGTGTTCCTGCCGTTGCAAACCGGTCGCGCCTGGGTAGAATCGCCGATAGGGCTGATTTACTGGGCATGGGTGCCACTCTTCCTGGTGACCAGTGTGATCGCTGACTCCTTTGCCGGGGAGCGCGAGCGGCACACCCTGGAAACGCTGCTGGCCAGCCGCCTTTCAGACCGGGCGATTTTGTTTGGCAAGGTCGGCGCAGCCGTGGGCTATGGCTGGGGGTTAACAATGGTCGGGCTGCTTGTGGGGTTAGTGACGGTGAATCTTGCCCATGGGCGCGGCGAACTCCTGCTGTATCCAGCGGCTGTCTTTCTGGGCATCGTGGGGTTGAGTCTGCTGGCGGCAGGACTTGTAGCCGGTGCCGGGGTCCTGGTGTCCCTACGGGCTGCGACGGTGCGGCAGGCCGCTCAGACGTTGAGTATCGCTATCATGCTCCTGCTCTTCGTGCCCGTCTTCGGCGTGCAGGCGCTGCCGGTCGAATGGAAGGCGCGCTTGGCCCAGGCGGTGATGGGAGCCAATGTGGTACAAATCGTGCTCGTTGCCGTAGCGGTTCTCATTGTGCTTGACCTTGGACTGCTAGCGGCGGCTATGGCCCGTTTCAAACGAGCGCGGTTGATTCTGAGCTAAGGACGGCCAGCCAGGGTATTGGTTCTGATCCCACCGCCCCGCAGCTTACGTGGAGCGTTGGGCAACGCAAGCCAGAAGGAGAATCTATCTGGTGGATGCACTCCTTCCCAGGGCGCCAATTCGTTCCTTCCGACTCTTGCCGAGTGTTTCACGCTTTGTCTAAACTCGAGGAGGTAAGAAAATGAAATACAGAGTTCACCGATTCAATATCAGGATGACAGCGGACCAGACCAAACTGGAGCAATTCCTGAATAGCCTGGAGGGCGAAGTGGTGGCCATAATCCCGAACGTTGCTCCCGTCCTCTTCAGCTTGCACGCCCATGTGGACTTCCTGCTCATCGTAGAGAGGGTGGGCTGAGTCACAGGGTCACAAGTGAGCGGTTGTTGGCACCAAATAGGCAAAAGGTCGGAGAAGGTGATGGCTGAAGCCGACCAAGGGGCCGATACGAGATGGATCTGTTCTGGAGAGTCATATTCAGCGTAGCAATAGGTTCACTCGTCTGGCTCTTGCACAGCAGAATAGGCAGATACCCAAGACCATTGCCCAGAAGTGAGAATCCCAAGAGAGAGATCTGGGAAGCACTTCTTTTGTGGGGGGTAGCCGTCATCGTTCCTGTCCTGAGGATATACGTGATCTCCCCTCGGCTCAGCCAGGTTGTGCCCGATAGGACGCTCCGTGAGTTGGTTCACGTACCACTGCTCTCCGTGCCTTATATCGCGCTACCGCTGTTCGTCGTGCTCAAGCTGAACAGGTGGACGACGAAGGACCTGGGTTTAGCCTGGAAGAGCCAGTCGCGAAGTGTGACGGCTTTCGCAGTGGTTTTTGGCCTGGTGAGCGGCGTCGTCGCGTTTGTGACCGATCAAGCAGTGATAGGTATTGAACCGCTCCCGGTGGGAGTGTTGCTCTTGCTGCTCTACAACAATGACTTCATCAAGGAGTTCTATCATCGTGGGGTGATTCAATCAAAGCTTGAACGGGCTGTTGGGCAGAGCAAGGCGGTACTGTGGGGTGGCATCCTGTTTGGTTTGACGCATGTGGTGTTTGACATCTCCATGCTGATGGAAACAGGAGCGCTGTTCGTCTTTTTCGCCGTGTTGCTGCAAACTATGGCCGGGTGGCTTTGGGGGGTTGTCTACATGAAGACTCGGAGCCTATGGCCGGGCATGGCGTGCCATTACCTGGGCAATTGGCTGCCGTCAATTCTTGCAGGACTCCTGGGTTAGATAGGCGGTCTCCCCAATGGGTAGCCGTTCTGTGGACTTCCTTCTCATCGTGGAGAAGGTGGCGTGATTTTGGCTTGGTGGACGAAATTAACGGCGAAAGCGTAAGGGAAAAACGAACTGGTCGAGCACCTCGAGGTGGTCAAGGAAGGTAAAACGCTGAAGATCGGCCTGAAGCCCGGCCGCATCTACAACATCCGCCAGGCCACCATGGAAGCCGAGGTTACTATGCCCGAACTGACCGGGCTGAAGCTGAGCGGCGCCAGCCACGGTACCATCACCAGGTTCAAGTCCACCAAGGCCCTTGACGTGGACGTGTCTGGGGCCAGCCAACTGCAAGGCGATATCGAAGCCGGTGATGCCCGGTTTGAGGTCTCAGGTGCTAGCCAGGCGACCCTGAGCGGTTCTGGGCAAGACGTGACCATTGATGCCTCGGGGGCTAGCAAGGTTGACCTGTCCGCTTTCCCCGTGGCTGATGCCAGCGTCGGGGCGAGCGGCGCTAGCAGTGTGACCCTGAACCTCAGCGGCAGACTGGATGCCGAGGCCAGCGGCGCTTCCCATGTCTACTATCTGGGCAATCCCACCCTGGGCAGTATAGACACATCTGGCGCTTCGTCTGTAAAACGCAAATAAGGAATAAGAGATCCTAAAAACAGAAAGGAGTACACGAACCATGGATTACACAAAAATTCTGAGGCGAGCCTGGCATACGGTGTGGAACTACCGGGCGCTGTGGATTTTCGGCATCATCCTGGCGCTGACTACAGGCGGAGGCACCAACAATTGGGTTCAGTACAGCTTGGGAAGCGAAGACTTTTCACAGCGTGGGCTCCGCATAGAAAGGATTCCACCAGGGGTGGTGAGCACGCTGCTGGCTATTGGCGTCGGGCTGGCATGCCTGATCGTCATTCTGATCATCGTAGGAGCGATAGCGCGCTACGTGTCGGAGACAGCGCTGATCCGTATGGTGGATGATTATGAGGAAACGGGCCAGAAACGCCGCGTGCGCCAGGGGTTCCGAATGGGCTGGTCGCGTAGCGCATTTCGCCTCTTCCTGATTCAACTGGTAGTCGGCCTGCCAACGGCTTTGGCGTTTATTCTGCTGTTCGCGCTGGCACTTGCCCCCCTGCTGCTGTGGACGACGAAAGCCGAGGCCGCCGGGGTGATCGGCACAGTGATCACGATTGGCCTGTTCATCCTGATCGTCTTACTGGCCATCGTCGTCGGCGTGGTGCTCTCGACATTGATGAAGTTCTTCTGGCGAGCATGCGCGCTGGAGGGACTGGGAGTGACCGCAGCGATCCGCCAGGGCTACGCCGTCGTGAGGCAGAACCTGAAGGACGTGGTCCTCATGTGGCTGATCACCGTTGGCCTGCGCATCGGCTGGGCAATCGTGATGATCCCCGTCGTGCTCTTGCTACTGGTCGTGAGCGCAGCACTGGGAGGGGCGCTGGCGCTACTGGCGGGTGGTCTGACCGGGCTGGCCTTTGAGGGCCCGACGCCGTGGATTGTGGCAGGCGTGGTGGGCATCCCCGTCTTCATCCTGGTGATGGCAGTGCCGCTAGCGTTCCTGAGCGGACTGCTGGAAGTGTTCCTGTCCAGCACCTGGACGCTGACCTACCGGGAACTGTGCGCCAAAGCAGCACCCATCGCATAATGTGAAGATGTCTCCCACCCTGGGAGCCGTCTTCAAGTGAAAGACAGGAGGGAGAAAATGGCACCAGCGATCACAGTGGAAAACCTGCGCAAGGTCTACGGCGACCCTTCGGCTGGCTCAGGGCGGTGCCTGGTGGCCGTGGACAGCATAGCCTTCGAAGTGCACGAGGGAGAGATCTTCGGGATGGTAGGGCCGAACGGAGCAGGCAAGACGACTACCATTGAGTGCATCGAGGGGCTGCGCCGGCCCGACGGAGGCGGCGCGCGAGTGTTGGGGATGAACCCGCAGCGGGACGGCTACGAACTGCGCGAACGTATCGGCGTGCAGTTGCAGGAGGCCACCCTGCCTGACCGGATCAAGGTCTGGGAAGCGCTGGACCTCTTCGCCGCCTTCTACCGCCGGTCAGTGGACTGGCGTCCCCTGCTAGAGCAACTGGGCCTGGCCGAGAAGCGCAACTCTTCTTTCGGCAAACTGTCCGGCGGGCAGAAGCAGCGGCTATTCATTGCCCTGGCTCTGCTCAACGACCCAGAGCTAGTCTTCCTGGACGAATTGACCACCGGCCTGGACCCCCAGGCCCGCCGGGCGATGTGGGACCTGGTACGCAACATTCGCCAGCGAGGCAAGACCGTCTTCCTGACCACACACTTCATGGAAGAGGCGGAGCGGTTGTGCGACCGGGTGGCGATCATAGACCACGGAAAAATCGTGGCACTAGACACGCCGGAGAACCTGATCAGCTCCCTGGGGGCCGAGAATCGGGTGGTCTTTAGCCTGACTGGGCGTCTGGACGAAGAGCTATTGCACGCGATTCCCAGCGTCACCAGGGTGGAGCAAATTGGGGAGCGGGTGGTGGTCTATGGGCAAGGTGACGGCCTGGTCAGCGGCGTGGTCAATGCCCTGGAAGCAGGCGGCGTCCGCTTCCGTGACCTGCGTACCGAGCAGCCAACGCTGGAGGATGTGTTCCTGGCATTAACTGGAAGAGAAATGAGAGACTAATCCATACGGAGGTGAACGATGCGTGGTTTATGGAAATTGACCCTGATGGAAGCGAAGCTGTTCCTGCGGGAGCCATTTGCGGCCTTCTTTACCCTGGCCTTCCCGTTGATGATGCTCTTCATCTTTGGCAGCATCTACGGCAACGAGCCAACCCCTTTCTTCAATGGCCGTGGTTCAGTAGATGTCTCGGTGCCGCGCTACATGGCCATGATCATCGCCAGCGTTGGGATGCTCTCAATTGCCATCACCCTGTCTGTGTACCGGGAAAGGGGCGTTCTACGCCGCTACCGAGCTACACCTCTACGACCACAGACTATCCTGACCGCAACGGTTTTAGTCAACTTTACCATGACCGCTCTGGGCATTGTCCTGCTGATCATCGCAGCAAAAATGATCTACAACCTGCACTTCGACGGCAATCCATTAGCTGTCCTCGCCGGCTTTGTCTTGGCCTGTCTGAGTTTCTTCTCCCTGGGCTTCGTCATCGCAGGCCTGGCCCCCACGGCCCGCGTTGCCCAGGTGGTGGGGATGGTCATCTTCTATCCGATGCTCTTCCTTTCCGGGGCGGGTTTTCCTAGGGAAGCGTTCCCAGAGACCATCCGCTCACTCAGCAAGTTCCTCCCTCTGACCCACGTAGTCACCCTCCTGGAGGGACTGTGGTTTGGTGATCTCTGGAGCCACCATCTGACGGAGGTGGTCGTGCTAGGGGGGATGTTGATAGCAGGAGTGGTCGTAGCGACCCGGACGTTCCGCTGGGAATAAAAGTAGTCTGCAGGGAGATTGAAATGCCGCTGTACAATATAGAAATCCCCCAGATGCCCGATGCGCCGGAGAGTTTTTTGGTGTGTATGCGCTCAGGCAAGTTAGCAGTGTTTCAAGAACGGGTAAAACGTGGTAAGATCATGACATCGGCTCGACTGAGCACCTCGGCTCTGGAATCGCGTTCTCGGCGCGCGATTTGCAAAGGGATGAAAGAGGGAAAGCCACCTGCGTCAACCGCACAGGTGGCTTTCTAGGCTATTGCCAAAAGAGCCGAAACATGATATACTATGTCTAGCAGCCGAACGAAAGGGGATTTCGTGCCATTTGGCACTACATGAAGTTAGGCAGCGGTGTGGCAGCTATTCTAGGCCAGTATAGATAGACAAGTATCATCGGTTCCGTAGCGTAAGGAGACTGAACGCAAGCAGAGATAATTCGAAACAGTTAGCCCCATACCCTCAGCGACGAGGAAATCTTGGAACGCCCCTTAATCATTGAGTCTGGAACGGGCAGAAGCATAAATCTATTGCATAGTTCCGTGGCTGCCTTTTGGGAGGCCGAAAGATCCCATGCAAGAAAATCATGAACAACGTCGACCCTCATCAAAGATCCCGTCAACGTGGGCCTGGTTGGCAATACACGTCTGGCTTCCACTAGTACCTTACCTTACAGCCTGTTTGGTGCGTTTCGTCAGCAACCCGTGTTTGTCTTGGGTTACCTTTGACTTGAAGGAACTTGCTCTGTCGTTAAGTCTCGCTTCACTCTTCGTCCGTCAAAGCTTGTCAGAGAAAGAAATCCTGCTCCCGAACCCTGAAAAAAGAGATGAGGTAGCGGGGGCTGCCGCCCTCTGTTGGTTCCCCGTAGCCATCTTTTTTGCTCTATTCACACTCATTGAAGCTTTCTCTACACTCATTCACGACAGAAATCTGGCAGGACTTCAAGATTCACTAGCAGTATTGCAGGTTATGACACTTATACTCAGTGCATTCTTCTTGTCCATTTTTGTCTTAATACAACGTAGTTTCAAGCTGAAAGCGAGGTTCCAATGAGAGACAGAGATAGACTTATCACAAGATCGATGGTATTGCTGGTTACATCAATCGCTCTGATCCTCGTCGTGATAGCTTTTGACAATCTACTCAAGGCTGTGTTTTCAAGGTTCATTCCCAGTCTTGAGTATTTTTCCACACTACTTGAAGTCCTTGTCCTGCTACTTGCAGTGGGTACGTTCTGGCTATCCTTCCTTCGCTCAAGGGAAAGTTTGGCGATAGCTCACAGCGTGGCAATTGTCGGGTTTCCAAAATGCGGGAAAACGACATTGATAACAGCACTATTTGGCGAGATCTTTGCCCGGAGAATGCTTGGCCCCAAAGTGAGCCCAAAGGGCCAGAGCACCATTGAGAGGGTAAACGCTGATCTAGCCAAGCTCGAAAGGGGAGAGGCATTGGGCCCTACCACAGATCAAGACCTATTTGCCTATCGGACAGAAATAGAAATTGTGAGATGGTTCTTGCCCCAGACTTATAAAGTGGAATTCGGTGACTTCCCTGGTGATGACAGTAAAGAGTATGTTCTGCAATACGGCCCATGGCTTCATACGTCACCGTTCTTCAAATGGGTGTCAGAGGCAGATACTCTAGTTTTTATTGTTGATTTAGGAAAGTACCTTGAACAAGTGTATTGGAAAGACAGAACATATGTAGCCGAGATGTCAGCGGCTTTAAGGGCCGCTTGGCAGAATTACGTAGACATTGTAGGAGTTCGCGCGACACAACGAACCCCTGTTGTACTTGCCTTCACAAAGGCAGATCTACTCAGTATTGTGAAGGAGGTGAAACCTGATATGATTGCGCAAGCAATCGCTCGAGTAGGGTTTGGAGCACTCACACCTCCCATAGGCGAAATCGATAACGCTGTTCTTGAAGCAGGTAAGTTCTCCATTGAACACGACTTCTCTGATCTAATAACCTACCTAAAAGGAGAGATTCGCCATTTCAAGATCGTGTACACTAGCTGTTTTGGGACAGTAGATGGTAGACGGTTGGGACTCGCGGAACTCTTTGAAGCAGTATTGCCGCGGTAGTTGGAGTAGCTCCGATCAAATTTGGAAGGATGCCTAAGCCTGGTCGGGGCCAAACTCGGCATGGTTCCTCAGTCATCACCGATTTCTGCGGGATAGATGGTTCGCCGCCATCCAAGTCGCAGACCTGTCAGCGACTTACTGAAAGAAGGACGCCATAGGCTCTGGTAATCCCGGCGCCCAAGTCCTCACGTCCAGCAAGCAGGGCTAAAGCAACTATAGCACAAGCTTCCTGGGCAAATGGGGATGGCTCTCTTGATCTTTAACGTTATGCATGGTTGAGGATGTAGAAGTAAATGAATAGACAGCCATACTTGTCTGGGCTTGCTGAAACATCTGGCCGTGGCTGGCGCTGGTGGGCTGGCAGTGTTATGGTGGCGGGTAAGAAGGAGACAACCTTGACCGCGATAAGTACCACCGAAGAGAAAAGCCACCTGCGTCAACCGCACAAGTGGCTTTTTGCATTGCCAGAGGAGCGGCTGGTTGAGCGACTGAACATAGAATTGGTCACGTGACCAAGAAAAAGATTGGACATCTGTACAATAGCAAAATCCCCCACCTGACCGATGCGTCTGAGGGATTTTTGTTGTATAATTGAGTCCAGATACGAACCTCTTGGCCTGATATTCTGTATTATCTATGGCACGGGACTAGGCATTGTCAAACGCATCGAGCATAAGCCAGTGTAAAACCAAAAAGAGGAGGAGCTTATCATGCCCACTGTACAAGTTTCCCACGTCGCCAAATCGTTTGGCAGTACCCATGCGGTAGTTGACGTATCCTTCGACGTCGAACGCGGCGAGGTCTTCGGACTGCTCGGCCCCAACGGCGCGGGCAAGACCACCACCATCCGCCTGATGCTGGACATCTTCAAGCCGGAGCGCGGCACGGTGTCCATCCTGGACGGGCCGATGACCGAAGAGAAGAAGGAGCGCATCGGCTACATGCCCGAAGAGCGCGGCCTCTATCAGGACGCCCCTCTGGAGCGCTGTCTGCTCTACCTGGCCTCGCTGAAAGGCTTATCGTCTGCGGAAGCCCGCCAACGCCTGGGGACGCTGCTGGAACGCTTTGACCTGGCCGCCCACAAAAGCAAAAAGGTCAAGGAGCTCAGCAAGGGCATGCAGCAAAAGGCGCAGATAATCAACACCATCATCCACCGCCCAGAGCTGGTCATCATTGATGAACCCTTTGCCGCCCTCGACCCCATCAACGCCCAATTGGTCAAAGACCTGATGCGTGAACTGCGCGAGCAGGGAACTACAATTCTTATGTCCACCCACCAGATGCACCAGATCGAGGAGCTGTGCGACCGCATCCTGCTGATTGATGAGGGACGGGATGTGCTCTATGGCAACCTGGACGAGATCCGCCACCGGTATTCGGGCCACGCGGTGCTGGTGCGCGCTGCGGGCGATCTGCCAACCGTGGCCGGGGTGGAACACGTTGCACCCCACAACAACGCTTTCAAACTGACTCTGGCCAGGGACACCACCCCCCAGGATGTGCTGCACGCTTTGATGGCGCAAAATGTAGTCCTGGAGAAGTTTGAGATCGCCGTTCCTACCCTGGACGAAATCTTCATCCGCGTAGTGGAGGAAGGAGGCGCATGATGTCAAAATTCTGGCTCGTCGCCAAATACGAATACGCTCGGAATGTCTTCAAGAAGAGCTTCATCATTGCTATCCTCAGCGTGCCCTTGATACTTGCCTTTTCTATCGGACTGGGGTGGTTCATTGACTCTATGGAGAATCCCGACGCCGCAGTCGGCTACGTAGATCATGCCGGCGTGCTGGCAGACCCCATCCCTACGCCAAGAAGAGCTGGATCGCCCGACAACCCCAGCACCTCAGATCTGGTGCCCTTGATCCCCTTTCAGACAGAAGAAGAGGCACGCGAGGCCTTGGAGTCGAAAGCTATTCAGGCCTATTACGTCGTGGCTGCCGATTATCGCCAGACCAACCGCGTTGAACTGGTATACATCGAGCCGCCCGGCGATAACGTCAACCGTCAGTTCTGGGATTTCATGCAGATCAACAAGATCAGCGACGTGCCACCAGAGATTGCCCGCCGGGCTGTTGCCGGCAGCAACCTGATCGTTCGTTGGCCAGATGATGGGCCTGGGGGCGGCCGTGAATTCTCCGACAGGACGTTCCTGAACAACCTTCTGCCGTTCTTCATAGGTATAGTCTTCATTGTGCTGCTCTTCATGAGTTCGGGCTACCTGACGCAGGCTGTCGCCACGGAGAAAGAGAACCGCACCGTGGAGATCGTGGTGACCTCGATCTCGCCCGGTCAGTTGATCGGCGGCAAGGTGCTGGGCATCGTCGCCATCACTCTCACTCAAGTCATCGCCTGGGTCGCTTTCGTCGTGCTAGCAGTGTTAATCGGTGGCCGTTACCTGGGCCTTGGCATACTTCAAAACCTGAGCATAGATTCGCGAATCATCATCACCATGCTGGCAATCGCACTTCCCACCTACGTGATGATAGCATCCCTGATGACCGCTGCTGGCGCAACCGTGATAGAGGGCCAGGATGCCCAGCAGGTCGCAGGGCTCTTCAGCCTGCCAGTCGTAGCGCCTTTCTGGTTTGCTGTGCTGATCATAGAAAATCCTAACAGCCCTCTGGCTATCGGCTTGAGCCTCTTCCCACCCACAGCCCTATCCACATTCGCTATGCGCACGATGTCGGTACCAGTACCCTTCTGGCAAGTCGCCGTCAGCGTGACGCTTCTGACGCTGTGCGCAGGGGGAGCCGTGTGGTTGGCTGGACGTGCCTTTCGCCTGGGGATGCTCCGTTATGGCCAACGGCTTAACTGGCGTGAGCTTTTTAGCGTCAAACGCCAAACGTGAAACGTCAAGAGACGTGGAGGAAGCCATGAAGAAAACACTCCTTGTCCTACGCAACGAAATCATCACCGCCGTCACCCGCAAGTCGTTTCTATTCACCACCTTTGGTCTGCCGCTGATCGCTGCCCTGATTTTCCTGGGCATTTCGGCTCTCAGGGGTGATACGCTCAGCGCGCTCACTGGATCAAGCGCCATCCCGGATAAATCGGAACTTCAGGTCGAGGGATACGTTGATCATAGTGGGTTGATCAAGGTCATCCATGAAGACATTCCAGAGGGCATACTCGTGGCCTACCCTGATGAGGACAGCGCCCGTCAGGCATTGAGCGATGGGGAGATTGCCGCTTATTACATCATCCCTGCGGATTATGTCGAAAGTGGTGATCTGATCTACATCAACCCAGAGTATAGCTGGACTTCCAACAAGGGCCAGTCGTGGGTCATGCGTCAGACCATTACCGCCAACCTTTTGGACAACGAGCCCGAACGGATCCAAGGGTTCTGGAATGCGATGGATGTAGAGGTGAGGGCTCTGGCTCCCAGCCAAAAGCGTGATCGGGACAACCCATTGACATTCGCTGTCCCCTACGCCACCATGATCATCTTTTACGTCGTCATCATTATGTCGTCTAGCTTGCTGCTCAACAGTATCACCGTGGAGAAACAGAATCAGGTAATGGAGATCCTTATGTCGTCCATCAGGCCCAGGCAGTTGCTGGCCGGCAAGATCATCGGGTTGGGGCTCACAGGCTTGCTGCAGACCGTGATCTGGTTCGGGACCGGCTACACCTTGCTACGTCTCAGCGGGCGCACCTTCGACTTACCCTCGGGTCTCGAACTCCCGCCCTCGATCCTGGCGTGGGGGATCGTGTTCTTCCTGCTCGGCTACGCTGTGTACGCCAGCCTGATGGCCGCTCTGGGAGCACTGGTGCCCAACTTAAAAGAAGGCTCCCAGTCAACCATTATCGTTATCTGGCCAACAATTATCCCTATGTTTTTGAGCTCCATCCTTATCGAGCAGCCCCACGGAGCTCTGGCCACCGGGCTAAGCCTGTTCCCCCTGACCGCCCCGATGACGATGATGCTGCGCCTGTCGGTCGGTGGTGTGCCATGGTGGCAACCGCTGCTGGCGGCAAGCCTGCTGCTGATCACAGCATACGGAGTCATCCGTGCCGTCGCCGCCATGTTCCACGCCCAGCATCTGCTCTCCGGGCAGACCTTCTCGGTAAAGCGTTTCTTCGGTGCGCTGTTGGGGCGAGCATAGGTTTGCAGCTCTTCAAAACCACAGAGGGCGTAATGACCTGCCTGGAAAAGGAAATGCAAGTGACACCAGAAAAACCCGAAGCAGTTACGCTGCGCGACGGCACGACGGTGACGATCCGGCCTATCCGCCCGGACGATGCGCGCCGCCTGCAAGAGCTCTTCGCCCGGCTCTCGCCGGAGAGCATCTCCTTTCGTTTTTTGGGGCACCCCAAAGAGCTATCAGACGAGCAAGCTGAGCAACTGGCCAACGTGGACTACCGAACGCGGATGGCGTTGGTGGCAACGCGCGAGCAATGCGACGAAGAGCACATCATAGCCGTTGCACGCTACGCAGTGGATCCTGCAGCCGGGCCTGGCTTGGCTGAGGCTGCGGTTGTCGTCGAAGACGAGTATCAGAACCGGGGGCTGGGAACGTTACTGCTGAAGCGGCTGGTGGCGTATGCCCAGACGCACGGTATCCACGCCTTCATGGCTACAGTCCGCCACGATAACGTCCGGATCATGCGATTCATTCGGCACAGTGGACTGCCAACCGAGAGTAGGCTGGAGGCAGGAACATGGGAAATCCTGGTGAAATTAGAGCCCGAGGCTGATCACTAGTGTGTCGCAAATATGATACGCTCCCTGTGACTACTCAGGCTGTCATTGCGAGCGAAGCGAAGCAATCCCCAAGCCGCAAGGAGGAGATTGCTTCGTCGCAAAAAACGCTCCTACTCAGAAACTTGATGCGGTAAAAAGAGGCAAATGAATGGG
>JBAWAP010000359.1:0-2894 GCA_049589355.1 Anaerolineae bacterium | reverse complement strand
CCCGCAGGCGGGGGATGGTCCGCAGTCCATTCAGGCCGGGCATGTTCAGGTCAATCAGGATGACTTGCGGCCGTAGCTCCTGGGCTTGGGCCAGGGCCTCCTCACCCCCACGCAACGCGCCGACGACGACCAACTCGTGCTGTCGTTGCAAAAAGTCGGCTGCAACGCGCAAAAACGGTTCGTGGTCGTCCACGAGCAAGACGCGGATCTTAGAACCCGCTTCGAGGTCTGTCGGATTCGACATAGTTCGCCTCCCACACCTCACTTTTGTTGATAGCCTCATCGTGAAGCGTCCCCGAGACCTCCGAGCTTTTGAGGAAACTTCGGAGGTCTGAAGGTTTTTATTCGCACCCCTATTCTACCATAAACCAGGCTGCCTGTCTATGGGGTATTACCCTACCTTTTGACAAAAAAAGACCCCATTTCTGGGGCCTGCCGATTTTCGATTGCCGATTTTCGATTGCCGAATTCGGAAATCGCAAATCGCAAATCGCAAATCCTATCTACTCGTCGAGAAAAACCAGGCCGTGTTTGATGGCCATGCGTACCAGCCCGGCCACGTCGTGAACGTTCAGCTTGGACATCAGGTTGGCCCGGTGCTTTTCCACGGTCTTCACGGTGACATTCATCATCTGGGCGATGGCGGTATTGGTGTGCCCTTCGGCGATGAGCTGCAGCACCTCGCGCTCGCGCGGCGTGAGCAGGTCGGAGGGCCTGCGCTCCTCAGAGTCAGCCTGAACAGCCAGGAATTCATCCAGAAATGATACGGAAAGCGCCGGACTAAGATAGATTTCGCCCCGGACGGCAGCACGGACAGCCAACATAAGCTCTTCCGTGACCGAGCGTTTGAGCAGGTAACCTCTGGCACCGCTTCGCAGCGTCTGCCGCACCAGGGTTTCGTCGGAGTGCATTGAGAGGATCACCACTTGCGTCGCCACACCCAGGGCCCGAACCCGCTCGGTGGCCTGGGTGCCATCCAAGCGCGGCATGGCAATGTCTATCACCAGCACGTCGGGGGCCAAGCGCTGGACTAGTTCGACGGCCTCCTGGCCGTCCGCCGCTTCACCGACGACTTCGATGTCGTCAGCTCTCTCCAGAAGCGCCCGGATGCCCTGTCGCACCAGGTGGTGGTCGTCAGCGACGATTACGCGAATCACCGGCTCTCCTCCTCAGGGTGGTTAGACCTCCGAGGTCTAGAGGATACTACTTTTGTGGTGACTACTCAGGCTGTCATTGCGAGCCCTTCGATGCCTCAGGGTAAGCTCCGCGAAGCAATCCCCAAACCGCAAGGAGGAGATTGCTTCGTCGCAAAAAACGCCCCTACTCAGAAACTTCCCCTCACCCCCCCCCTCTCCCCAAAGGGGCGAGGGGGCCAGTCCCCTCTCCCTCGCAGGGAGAGGGCTAGGGTGAGGGTGGAATGTTTCTGTCCCCTACGGATGGCGCGATGCGCCATGGAAGACTCGCAATGACACGGGCTGAGCAGTTACCCTTTGTGGATTATCTGCCTGGGCGAAGCTGTTCTGTAATACCTCGGAGGTCTGGAGCTCTTCTCCTCTCAAGGTATGCCTTCTGCAAGGGGATACGGGCCGTCAGGCAGGTACCCTGGCCTGGCCGGGACTCGATCTCCAACTGCCCGCCCAACAGCTCGATCCGTTCCTGCATCCCCAACAAACCAATGCCCGCAGACATCCTGGCCTGTACCTCAAACCCCTGCCCATCATCCTCCACCGCCAGGCTGACCATTTCGGCGTCGCAATACAGCATAACCCTGACCTGGTTCGCGTAGGCGTGTTTGGCCACATTCGTTAGCGCCTCTTGTAAGAACCGATAGAGGCAGATATTGGCCGCTTCCGGCAACACCGGCAGTTCTGCGCCGGCATAGTCAATAGACAACTGTGTCCGTTCGGCAAAGTCGCGGCAAAGGCCCTCCAGGGTGTAGCTTAAGCCCACGGCATCGAGCGCGGGGGGACGCAAGCCATAGGCCAGCAACCTAATCTGCTCCATGGTTGTCTCGGTCAAGCCCACGGCCTCGCCCAGGCGTTGGCGGAGCGAGCCAGCCTCCACCGGCAAATCGGATTGTATCAAATCCAGGCTGATTTTGAGGGCGGTCAGGGCCTGGCCGGCCTCGTCGTGCAGCTCGCGCGACAAGCGACGGCGCTCCTCCTCCTGAGCCGAAACCACTTGCTGGGTGAGCCGTCTCAGCCGCTCGCGCCCGGCCCGCACCTGCTCGAACAGCCGCGTGTTTTCGATGGCGATGACGGCCACATTGGCCAGGGCAGAGAGAAGATCAATGTCCTCCTGACTGTACGCATCCAGGCGGTAACTCTGCACCTGCATCACGCCGATCGTCTCTCCCTCGATCTTCATCGGTACGTAGAGCGCCGATCCGGAGATGCCCTCGCGCTCCGGCGGCAGCGGGCCTTCGACGACTGTTCCACCCTTCAGGATGGTGTACCCAGTTCTGGTTCTCTCCATCCTCTTGCAGAGATCAGGGACGTATAGCGGCTGACCCGTGTGGATTACCTGGCTCTGGGTGGCATGTCCCACCTCTTCCAGCGGCACCGGGGGTAAACTCGCAGCATCACGGACAGTTCCTTCGCTCACCACGTACCCCGCCCGGAAGAGTCGCGTCTCATCGTCGTAGAAGGAGATGATGAACGCGTCGGCATCCATCAGCGCCCGTACGTGCACGTAAATGGTGTAATAAATCTCATTTATACCTCTGGACTCCCCCAACGCAAGGACCAACCGGTTTACAGCGATTTGCTGATCCAGCAGATGCTGTACCCTCTCCTCCGCCCGCATCCGCTCGGTGATGTCCCGCACAACGACCACTGTGGAACCAAGGGCCGCCCCCTTCCCCCAATCCTTCCACGGTTGCACCTGTACCAGGA
>JBAWAP010000358.1:0-2408 GCA_049589355.1 Anaerolineae bacterium | reverse complement strand
TCACCGATATCAATGGTATAACTCCAGATACTCCTGTATCTTTTTCAATACATAGGAGCCGGGAAAAGCGAACTGTTCATAATGCGGTGCTCCATCATAAGCGAGGTAATCATCGGAAGTAAAGATGATGTTCCCTCCACGAAAGCATTCCATATTCGTTTTGAACAGTCTCGCCTCTTCTTTCTGCGAAATAAACACTTGAGCGACACGTTGTTGGATCAGTTCTTCATCAGTATCCGCAATGATCGTGAAGGGGGTAGGAAAAGCGCTCAGAAACACTTGGTACCCGCGACTACTATAACTCGCATATTCAAACACGCTACCCGAATAAGAGAGCAGATTCACCGCCACAGCCAGGGCAAAACGACAAATATCATGATCCGGGTGGCCTCCCTCAAATGGACAGCAAAATACGGCATCGACACTTTTCAGGATAGTACTAAAATCTTGAACGATGGATTGGATATGGTTAAGAGTTCCCAAATCTGGATAATCTAAAAACTTTATGTGATGTAGATCAACCCCTAGAATATCTAAGGCCTTAATCGTTTCTTCTCGTCGAGTGGATTTATAGGTTATGCGATCATAGTGGTCCGGCAACCATCCAATGGGCATCCGTCTAATGGCCGAAAGAATTTCTTGAGAAGGTGCACCATCTGTTACACAGAAATAGTGAACTTCGATGTTGGAATGAATAAAGCGTCTTATTAGTATACCGCAACATAACTCAACGTCATCTGGATGGGGACTGATAAATGCAACGCGTCGCAGTTCTTGAAATGGGATATGCTCAACCAATTTCATTACTTCCTCCTCAGTGTGGCCATTCTGGATGGGTACAGCCACCTTCTGGTGCACTAGAGTCTGAACCTGACGATGCTCGCTGACACTGTGACCCTCACCGGCCAAGAGGTGCTGGAAGGGTTGTCCCAGCGTCGCCCTGGAGAGCCGAAGATCGTCCACGACAACGGAGGCCAGTTCCTCAGCGTGGAGTGGCAAAGGTTCGTCGAGGGAACGGGAGTGACGGACATCCGCACGCGGGTTGCGCATCCCCAATCGAACGGACGACTGGAGCGATTGCATCGTACCCACCGGGAGGAAGGACTGACGGAAGAAGACCTGGCCGACTACTACCGGGCGCTGAAGGGGATGGCCCGCTGGAGTCACTATTACAACTACAAGCGGCCCCACTTGGCCCTGAAGTGCTTACGGCCGGTGGACTACTACCGAGGGGATCCGACGACCCGGTTGGCGGAGCGAGAGCAGAAGCTGGCCCAGGCGCGGGGAGATCGGGAGCAGTATTGGCAGGCATGTTGAAGTGTTAAGGAACTGCAGAACCTCTCACTTAAATAACTGGGCAAAACATGAGCAGTCTCCTGATTAAATTATAACACACCCTGGCCCAAAGGACAAGCTGTTGACTAAGGACGAAAAAGATGATATACTGTGAAGTGTCGAATTCCACCGGCTCGCTATTGAGCTGGGAATAAAACAACTAACTGGAGGTGCAAAATGATAGAGAACATCCATTGGTTAGGGCATGACACTTTCAGGATCGAGAACGATAAGATCATCTACATTGACCCCTACGAATTGAAGGGCAAGCCCCCAAAGGCCGACCTGATCCTCATCACTCACGACCACTCTGACCACTGTTCCCCAGATGATGTAGCCAAGATTGCCCAAGATGATACCGTGATCGTGACCATTGCTGCAGCAGCCCGGAGGCTAAAGGGCGACGTGCGGGTGGTGAAGCCGGACGAGAGCTTAGTTGTGCAAGGTGTACCCATCGAGACAGTTTCCGCCTACAACGTGAACAAGTTCCGCAGTCCTGGCGTGCCCTTTCATCCCAAGGAGAGCGGCCACGTGGGCTTCATCATCACTGTGGGAGGGAAGCGCATCTATCACGCTGGCGACACCGACGTCATCCCCGAGATGGATGACATCGAGGCTGACATCGCGCTTGTGCCCGTGGGAGGGACTTACACCACGACGGCTGACGAGGCCGCCCAGGCGGCCAACAGGATCAAGCCCAAGGTGGCCATCCCCATGCACTACGGCGCTATCGTGGGGTCCGACATGGACGCTCAGCTCTTCCGCGACCTGTGCGATATGGAAGTGGTCATCCTTTCCCAGGAGGGATGAATCCGTCAAGACTTCCGAAGTCTAGGGCTTAACTCTGCCCAACAGAATGTGTTCAAAAACGGTCTGGCCGTTATATTATACAAGACTCTGTGGAGACTTCGGAAGTCTAGCCCAGTGTTCAATCCTGCCAATCCGCTGTTCTATTCTGTCCAGCAGTAGCAAATATACCTTTGGTTCGCTCAAATTTGGACAAGTTTCGAGAATTGTGGTAAGCTCTCGGTATGACCGAGATGCTTACCGTGATTAGTGAACGAGTTGATGAC
>JBAWAP010000357.1:0-4316 GCA_049589355.1 Anaerolineae bacterium | reverse complement strand
TGACTACGCCATCTGATTTCGCTCAGTTTGCAATTGAGCTGATGCGCGCCTATCAAGGACAGTCTGATCGGATACTGTCTCAGGAGATGGCGCGGAATATGTTCCATCGGGTATTGGACCTTGATCCCAACATGTTTGGCGTTCCTCTTGGGGATGGCTTGGGCGTTTTGCTCCGCGGGGAAGGACCCAATTTCTCTTTTCTTCATCCAGGTGGTAATTACCCGGGTTCATGCTGTTGGTTGGAGGGATTACCTGGCTCGGGAAAAGGAGCTGTCATCATGACGAATGGAGTTAAAGGTGATCTGCTTTCGATGGAGATCATCTCTGCCCTTATAATTGAATGCAACTGGCCGAATGCTCAATAGGATACAAACCAAGGAGACTATCGAGAAAATCGAGAGTCCTGATGAATTGTTGAGTGTTGATGAAGCTTTCTACCGAGCGACTTGTCCTACGAGAGTTCAATGAAACCGACTGGGCTGACGTGTTGGCTTATCAATCCGACCCACGCTACCTGCGCTACTATCATTGGACGGAGAGAACACCAAAAGACGTACAGGCCTTCGTCCAGATGTTTATCACTCAGCAGCAAGAACACCCGCGCACCAAGTTTCAACTCGCCGTCGTCCTGAAATCGGATAATCAACTCATCGGCAACTGTGGCATCCGCATGGAGTCGCCTGACGCACATGACGCGGACATCGGCTACGAACTGGCCCCCCAGCACTGGGGATGCGGCTATGCTACCGAGGCAGCCCGCGCCATCCTGGCTTTTGGGTTCACAGAGCTCCATCTCCATCGCATCTGGTCACGGTGCATGGCCGATAACGTCGGCTCAGCATGGGTGCTAGAGAAAATCGGGATGCGGCTCGAGGGACGGTTGCGCGAGAACGAGTATTTCAAGGATCGGTGGTGGGACACGCTGCTGTTCGCCATACTCGATTCCGAATGGCGGGCACGACAGCCACCAGCAAGCATTGACCAGTGAGAACGCAGGCCACATAGCCAGACAGAGGTGGCCCAACAAGTCGCTTGGATTGAGCTTGCCGAAATCTTGGGCGGCGTGTGACAAAGTCTAGCCAACCACCCATGACAGAGACACTGCGGACAGGTCTGGGCGGGGGCTGTTGGGCAACTGACGGTCTTACCGCAATGCTGCCTTTTCATTGAGAACGAAGGAGTTAACAAATGGAACACAACATGGAGAAATCACCAGCAGACGTACTTACAATGCTCGCTAATGAAAAAGACCCGGATCTGGCAGAAGTCGTACAACTGGCTATCACCGCTGGAGAGATTCTAAAGGAAATGCTCAAGGGCATTGTGTCTAAGCAGGATGTTTACAGGTACAACTGTTTCAAAGTTCTTCTTCAGATCAGTGAAAAGGAAGCTATGCGTCTATATCCTGAATGGGATTACTTCGTCGAACTCATTAGCAGTGAGAACTCCTATCATCGTTCCGCATCTCTACGCATTATTGCCAACTTGGCCACTGTTGATACCGAGAGAAGGTTTGATAACATCTTTGATCAGTATTTCGATCTTCTCGACGACGAAAGTGTGGTCCCTGCTAGATATCTTGCTGGAAGCGCCGCAACGATAGCCAAATCAAAGCCCTATTTGCAGGCAAGAATAACAAGAAGGTTGCTAGACATAGACAATACGCATCACAAAGAAGGGCGGAAGGACCTGATAAAGGGTGACATTATCCAAGCATTTGAGGGATTCTTCGAAGAATCTCAACGTAAAGAAGAGATATTAGCTTTCGTAGAAGAACAACTGGAATCCAGCAGCCCGAGAACCAGAAAGATAGCCAAAGCTTTTCTGAAGAAATACTCTTAGCCATGCCGACAAATCTTCCTCCAGAGGCTATTGAGGCGGAAGAGCGATATCGCGCCGCCAAGTCGGTTGCGGAGAAAATCGCCTGTCTCGAAGAGTTCATAAGCCTCATTCCCAAACACAAGGGCACCGATAAACTGAGGGCCGATCTGCGCCGGCGACTTTCCAAGCTGAAGGCGGCGTCTCAGGTCCGAAAAGGCGTCAGTAGGCGAGATTCTGCCTTTCGTATCGAGAAAGAAGGCGCGGGGCAAGTGGTGGTCGTCGGTCCAACCAATGTGGGGAAATCCGCTCTGGTAGCAGCTCTGACCAACGCCACCCCCGAAGTGGCGGACCATCCTTTCACCACCTGGACACCTACCCCTGGAATGATGCCCATGGAAAACGTCCAGATCCAGTTGATAGATACACCACCACTGAATAGGGACTACCTAGAGTCGGAATTGCTGGATCTGATTCGAAAGTCTGACCTCATCCTGTTGGTTGTGGATCTACAGACCTATCCTATTGAGCAGCTTGAGGATACGATCGCTTTCCTGGAAGAATACCGTATCGTGCCCCGCCATCTGCAAGATCGCTACATCGAACAAAGCCATCTGACTTTCAAGCCGCTATTAGTGCTGGTCAACAAGAGCGATGACGAGAGCTCAGATGAGGACTTTGAGGTTCTTCGGGAGCTGCTTGGTGATGACTGGCCTTTGCTCCCTGTCTCCGCGACTACCGGTCGCAACCTTGAACGCCTGAAGCAGGTTGTGTTCGAACGACTGGAAATCATTCGCGTTTACTCCAAACCCCCCGGCAAGGAGCCCGATCTCAGCACACCGTTTGTGTTGAAGAAAGGGAGTACCGTAACGGAGTTTGCAGGAAAGGTCCACCAGGATTTCCTGAAAAATCTAAAATCGGCCCGAGTCTGGGGCAGCGCCGTGTATGACGGGCAGATGGTAGGGCGGGACCACGTCCTTCAGGATGGTGACGTGGTGGAGCTGCGCATTTAGATCGCGTATGGAGGAGGGTAAGGGATGAGCGCTAGTCATGAAGCGAACTGGGATCGCCTGGGCGAGTTTGTTGCCAAGGTGATAGAAGAAAAGGGTGTCCCTGGCGTTGCTGTGGGCATCCTGCACAAGGGTGAGACAGTCACAGCCGGCTTTGGAGTGACCAATGTGGATCACCCCTTGCCCGTCACCGACGAGACGCTATTCCAAATCGGTTCGATTACCAAGACCTTCACCGGCACAGCTATCATGCGGCTCGTCGAAATGGGAAAGCTGGATTTGGACGCAACGGTGCGGACGTATGTGCCGGATTTCAAGGTGTCTGATGAGACGGCCGCTTCCCAGGCCACCATTCGCCATCTCCTCACCCACATGGGCGGCTGGGCTGGCGACTTTTTCGATGACACCGGTGCGGGGGATGATGCCTTGGCCAGGTACGTGGCCAACATGGCCGACCTGGAACAACTTGCGCCCCTGGGCACGGTCTGGTCTTACAACAATGCCGGGTTCTCTCTTGCCGGATATGTCATTGAGATGGTGACCGGCAAGGGCTACCAGGCAGCACTGAAGGAACTGGTTCTCGAACCGCTTGGCTTGAACCACTGTTACTTCGAGCCTGGCGATGTCATGACCTACCGATTTGCGGTGGGGCACAACGTAAGCGAAGAAGGCGCTCAGGTTGCCCGCCCCTGGCCGCTGCCTCGTTCTGTCTACCCTGCCGGTGGAATCACGTGCCACGTGAAGGAACTGTTACGTTATGCTCGCTTCCACCTGGGGGACGGCACGGCGGAGGACGGGACCAAGCTCCTCACGCCAGAGTCCCTCTCTCAAATGCACTCACCGCAGGTGACGATTTGGGGGAGTGAGGCATGGGGACTCACGTGGGCAGTAGACGAGACCCATGGGACGCGCCAACTCTCGCATGGTGGGGGCACCACCGGGCAAGTCTCGTTGCTTTTGTTGATCCCGGAGCACGACTTTGCCATCGCCATTTTGACCAATGCCGACCGAGGTGGGTTTGTGACGGATGACGTAAGCCGCTGGGCCCTCAAGCAATACCTGGGATTGGAAATCCCGGACCCCACACCCCTCGAATCGTCGGAGGAACAACTGGCTGCCTATGTGGGACGCTACAGCCGCCCCTTTGCGGATATCGAACTGGGCATACTGGGGGGGAGGCTTGTGGGGCAGATGATATACAAAGGCAGTTTTCCGACCAAAGATTTGCCCCCTCCTCCTGCGCCACCACCGATGTCCCTTGCCCTGTGTGAGAAGGACCGTCTGCTTGTATTGGACGGGCCCTTCAAGAGGGCAAAGGCGGAGATTGTGCGAAAGCCAGATGGCTCGATTGGGTGGCTGCGGGCAAGCGGCCGCATTCATGTGCGTGAAGCATAAGGTAAATGCTCTTCTCAACAGGAGTCTTTTGTTTAGCATCTAGCGATCTGCTGGTAGCTGGCAGTCCTATTACAATGGTGGCCCGTGCCGCTG
>JBAWAP010000356.1:0-2624 GCA_049589355.1 Anaerolineae bacterium | reverse complement strand
GAGTCGACATACTTGACACTGCATTCTCGCCCTTAGCATGGGGAACTAGCCAGCCGCCTGTCGAGTCAGTCGTCGCCGCACTCAAGGATATGCCTTATGACACAGGTCTAGATCTGGCACTGCTCAGCGAGATTGCCGCATACTTCAGAGAATTGCGCGAAAAATACTATGACCCGCTGAAGCTTATAGACCCTAAAGCTGAACGAGTGGACGCCTCAATAATAGTCCACCAGATCCCAGGTGGAATGTTCAGCAACCTGCTTGAACAGCTCAGAGAACAAAAAGCTCTAGACAAGCTCAACCAAGTGCTTGAGGAGGTTCCGAGGGTTCGAAAGGAATTAGGTTACCCGCCACTTGTAACGCCTACAAGCCAGCTTGTTGGAATACAAGCCGTTTTCAACGTCATTTCTGGCAAACGCTATGGCATTGTGCCGAAGGAAATAAAGGATTATGTGAAAGGCTTGTATGGAAGTCCCCCAGCCCAAATTGATCCCAAGGTGAAGAAGAAAATCATAGGCGACGAACAGCCCATAACAGTAAGACCGGCAGACCTTTTGGAACCCGGGCTCAACAGAATCCCAGAAGATGTGAAACCATACATTGAAAGTGAAGAAGACAAGATAACCTATGCTCTCTTCCCACAAACAGCCTTAGAGTTTTTCAAGAAACGAAAAGCCAAGCGAGACGAAACCACGGGCGGGATTCAACCCGAGAAAATTGCTGAGCTTGAACAGGCTGCCGCAGTTTCAGTGGCCATAACTGCCTTTCTAACAAGCTCAAGCGGCATCAAAGCGCTCACGCTTGTCAGGCCAAGAACCGGCACCGCAAACTGGGTTCTAGCAGGTAGACAAAGCTTGTCCGAACATGGTGCATAGCCATGCCAACTTACGAGATTTTCATAGACGGGAAACCACAAAAAATCGAACTTGCAAAAAACAGTGAAAGATCCTTCACTGTTAAGGTTGAAGGAAAATCTGCAAAAGTCGAATTACAGACTGACAGGCTTAACCTAGACAAGCCATTCTCATTGAGCATCGAAGGCAGAAACTACCAAGTAGAGTTGCCTAAAGTTGACCGCGAAAAGCCTTTTCAGATAAAGGTTAATGGAGCCGCATTCAACGCCGAACTGAAAACGCCAATAGCAAAGGCAGCACTAGCAAGTCTTGCTCCGACACCGTCAGCACCAGCAAAGAGGGCTGTTACAAGAAACCAGGCCGTGGAGGGAGCTATAACTGCGCCAATGACAGGCAAGATTGTGTCAGTTAAGGTCAAGAAGGGTGATTCTGTCAAGGCAAATCAAGTTCTCTGCGTTATTGAAGCGATGAAAATGGAGAACGAAATAGGCGCGCCAAGAGCGGGCGCAGTGCAAGAAGTGAATGTTGCTGAGGGCTCATCAGTAAGCGAAGGCGATTTTCTCTTTGTCGTTGGCTAGAAAATCGAAGAAGGCTTGTGCTCTCCGAACACCTCACGCAAAGTGCCGCATATCTCGCCTAGCGTTGCATACTCTTTCACGGCATGCAGCACAAATGGCATAAGATTCATGTTCTCGTTCTCAGCTGCCCTACGCAATCTAGCCAAAGCTTCGTTCACTCTAGCGTGATTTCTTTCGCGTCTGATTCGTTCTAGGCGTTCCGTCAGTCTTACTTCGCTTTTCGGATCTATCTGCAGAATCTTTATCGGAACCTCTTCCTCGGTTTTATACTCGTTCACTCCTACTACGATGCGGTTCTTGACTTCAACTTCCTTCTGATGACGGTAAGCACTGTCCGTGATTTCGCGTTGAACAAACCCTTTCTCAATGGCAGCAACTGCCCCACCCATCGCATCGATCTGCTCAATGTACTTCTCAGCCCTCTTCTCAATCTCCTTCGTTAGGTACTCAATGTAGTAGGAGCCTGCAAGTGGGTCGACACTGTCTACCACCCCGCTTTCATACGCTATTATCTGTTGGGTTCTAAGCGCAACTAGCACAGCCTCATCGCTTGGCAGCGCATAGGCCTCATCAAACGAGTTGGTGTGCAGAGATTGAGTTCCCCCTAAAACAGCTGACAAAGCCTGCAAGGCCACGCGGACAATGTTGTTGTGCGGTTGCTGAGCTGTAAGAGAAACACCCGAAGTCTGAGTGTGAAAGCGTAGCATCCAGGAACTGGGGTTCTTTGCTCCGAAACGTTCACGCATGATCTTGGCCCACAGTTTGCGGGCGGCTCTGAACTTCGCAACCTCCTCGAGGAAATTGTTGTGTGCAGCGAAGAAGAAGCATAAGCGACCTGCAAACCTGTCTAAGTCTAATCCTCTGTCCACTGCTGCTCGGACATAGGAGATCGCGTCTGCAAATGTAAATGCAAGTTCCTGAACTGCTGTTGCTCCAGCCTCTCGGATGTGGTAGCCGCTTATGCTTATGGTGTTCCATTCAGGCATGTTCTCTGAACAATATTCAAAAATGTCTGTAACTAGCCGCATTGAAGGCTTAGGAGGGAATATGTACATGCCTCTGGCTGCGTACTCTTTCAAAATGTCGTTTTGAACCGTTCCACCAAGCTTGGACTCGGCTAGCCCCTGCTTCTGTCCAACTGCAATGTACATGGCAAGCAAAACGTTAGTCGGCGCATTTATGGTCATAGAAG
>JBAWAP010000355.1:0-14467 GCA_049589355.1 Anaerolineae bacterium | reverse complement strand
GAGGTCCCAAGGATACTCATCTGTCCCAAGTTGTCAACTATCAGAACAGACAAAATTTCCATCTACTGAGACTATGAGTGTAATGAGTGTGTCCCTCTTTAAGGGCCTTGCAGGCAGCATCTTTGACGCATTGCGGCGTGTCAAAATCAGGCTCACCCACCTCCAGATGGATGATATTGATGCCCTCATGTTCCATGGCGTGAGCCCTATCAAGGACATCCATGACGATAAAGGGTTTAATCTCTTCTGCCCGTTTTGCAATCATTTTGCACGCTCCCGTCCTGAAGTGGCAGTGGAGCGGGCGCCCGCCCCACTGCCCATAACTTAGGCGACCTGGCCTTCAACTTGCAAGCCCGGCCCTCAAGACAAGCTCCTGACCCATATACCACCACGCGATTCGGCACCCGCCCATTCAATCACAACCCGAGCAGCCGGGCCGCATTCCCACCGAATATATCTGCCTTTTCCTTCGTCGTAATATCCAATTGATCAATGCTTGAGAGCATCTTCTCCAAGCTCCCGATTTGATGCGGATAGTCGCTTCCGGCCACCAGATGCTCTGTTCCAGCAAAATCAATGGCAAACTGTAACGCTTTCACATCGAAATTCACGGTGTCATAGTAGAAATCCTGCAAGTATTCACTCGGGGGTTTATTGATGTTTTCTCTGCATTGCTCAAAGGCCTCATACCCCCTATCGAGCCGCTCAGCAAGGTATGGCACAGCCCCGCCCAGGTGACCTAAAACCCACTTAATGTTAGGAAACCTTTCCACCACTCCGCTGAACACCAGATTCGCTGCGGCCAGGGTTGTATCGGCAACAAAACCCACCAATGGCATCAGCATGTAGTCCGTCATCGCTTCTACACCCACAGGATAGGTGGGATGTATGAAAAACACAACGTTCAATTCGTTTGCTTTTTCGTAGAGCGGCCAAAAACGCCGATCGCTTAATGCTATACCGTTGGCATTGCTAAACAGAGTCGCCCCTCTCAATCCCAATTCAGAAATGGCACGTTCAAGCTCAACAACAGATGCCTCGGGATCGTTCAGAGGAAGTGTTGCCAGCGCTACAAAATGATCGCTATGCTCACTTTGGATTATAGCATAGATTTCGTTGACCATTCGACTCAATTCAACCGAACGTTCGGGCGTCTCTATCAGTGTGCCAGGCGCAGTCAAGGAAATGATCTGCTTGTCCACCCCCGCTTCTTCCAGGACAGTTTTTCGAACATCCATTAATCTGTGACTGGGTACAAGAATGTTGTAATCGCCGGGAGAATGAAGCACCGGATTATTGTCAGAATCGAAGGTCACCTCATAGGCGCTGGGGCCAGCTTGAATTGCTTCGATATATTCCGGTGGGTACACATGGTTGTGAAAATCTATGATATTCATGGTCTTACTCCCTCTTTTAATGATGCGGGCGACCGCCCTACCGACCATGGCTTAGGCGGATGCGCCCAACAAATGTGAACTTCCTATCTTCTCGTAGATCCACGAGGTTACCTGATCCACTGTTCCCTGAACCGGAACCGCGGTTGTATCAAGCAACTCAATCACTGGTTCTGCTTCACTTCCGTTTTCCTTGAACCACCGATTGAACCTGACATGCTCGTCTATGTACGCCAGATCGCTGCACTTACGCCACTTCGGGCGACTCCGCAATCGTTCAGCAAGCACTTCGTCCTCGCACGTCAACGCCAGGTAATGCAAATCCGAGAAGTACCGCCGCTCTACACACGGCTCCATATTCTCGGGCACCCCCGTCCCTGCACCGAACAACACCACCGGCCTCCCTGACTGCGAGATGTTCTTACAAACATGCAGCCACGTTTCGAAGAAGTCACGGTACTTGTCCTCGGGCTTGTTGAACTCAGGCCGCCACAAGATATCTGCTTCAAGAAGCACCACCTCTCTGAGCTTACCAAGCAAATGGTGGCATATCGTCGACTTCCCAGCACCGCTTGCTCCAGAGACAATCAGAAGGGGGAGTTGTAGGAAGGAGTGCTTGTAACCACATTCTGGACAGATCGCACGTGGCCCGTCAGGATCAATCAGCTTATCGGCGCGATATATGCCACAGTTGAAGCATACGTTCATCATCGTTCTTTGTCTCCAACATACGAGTTCTTCACAAGCATCCGCCATCGCGGCGGGACTCCAGTTACCCAACAGCCCCCACAGACCTGTACTGGGTCCTTTGGCCCTTCGGCAAGGCTCAGGGCAGGCTTTGCTCAGGATGTACCTGTCGAAGTAGCCCGGTGCGGTATTTTGCGCACCGGGCCCTTCAGGAATATTCGCTTCCGCAGTGTTTTACTACAGGGAGTTGTTTGGCCTTTACCCCGAGGAGACGTGAGCGTATCACGCTGGGGACATCCAAGTAGGCCAAACAGGGCACCAGGCTCCGTAAAAGGGCCGAAAATGGGCTCAGCGTTTGCCCATAATGAACGCCGCAGCCAACCGTGCTTTTCCCCACTACATCTTGTGGCTGAAAACGTCAAATAACACAAGATAAGGGATGCGCATCAACTATATCTTGGGGAGACCACAGCGACCTTGTCCCAAGCTCGATACGCTCGCAGGAGACTCTCACATCAGGGTCAATCACATAACGCATAATCGGCCTCGTTTCCGAGCGGCGGCCAACCTCTTTGAACCCTGCGCTTCGGAACATAGAGGCAAGGCCATGGTAGGCAAATAAGTCGGGTATGCCGCTCTTCTCAGGGTCGACAGGATACCCCTCCACAATCCTGCCTCCGCAATCTCTCACGTAGTCCAGGGCAGCCTTCAGCAATCGCCTCGCAACCCCACTGCGTCGGTATGATTTGGCAATGAAAAAGCACACCACAGACCAAACAGGCTCGTCATCCACGGGCTTCAGGATTCGGGATCGTTCCAGTCTTGGGAACTCTTCTCGCGGCGCCACTGCGCACCAGCCGACCGGATGACCTTCATGGTAGGCAAGGATACCTGGAACATGGCCAGCGTCCACGATGGCCTTCATCGCCGTTCGATTCCTCTCGCCTTTCTGGGCATCGAATTCCTTTCCTGTCAACCTCCACCACATGCACCAACAACCACCAGCAGCACCGTGCTCGCCGAAGAGTTCCTCGAAGTCAGTCCATCTCTCCGGCGTTAGCCTATGGAATTCCCAAGAACCCTCTTCCAGTTGGTCTGGACTCATTGCCTTCCCTCCTTCTCCAAGAGGATGTGCCATCGCGGTAGGACTGCCAGTTATCCAACAGCCCCGCACAAAGCCCGGTGCGTTTTCTCGCACCGGGCTCTTCAGAAATACTTGTTTCCGCAGTGTTGCCTTTGTGGGTGGTTGGCCCTGTTCCAGAGGGGATTTTCACCCCTCAAGAAGCGCCAAGCTTCTTGGCGCAGTAACGGTGGAGCTCGACTTGTTAGGCTCAGCCATCATATCATCTGAAAAGTTGAGAATGACTTCCTGTACGATAAAGAACAAGTTCATCCTCCTCTATGGCGTAAATCAGAATCCAATCAGGTTCGATATGGCAATCACGCTTGTTCTTATATTTGCCGCTGAGGGGATGATCATGGTATTCAGGAGGTAATTTCCGTCCTTCTGCAAGTTCCCCAACAATACCCAGTAACTTCTCAATATCTTTCCCACCTCGTAAAAGTCGTTTGATGTCTCGTTTGAACTGAGTTGTTCTCCGAATAGTCAACTTCAAGATAACAAATCCTTTCGTAATTCTTCGAGGGAGTGATATACAGGCATAGCGGATTTGTCTTCGGCAAATGCTTTCAAAGTCGTTTCATTCGGGATTTCAAACTCGTCAAAACTACGTCGAACATCTTCATCTTCCAGAATATATCGTGCGACGGTCAGTCGGTCTTTTTTCGACAATGCACGAAACACCCGATAAAATGCCTCTGCCGTACTGATGGTCACAGATTGAGGTTTTTCTGATGTCAACATCTTGGATTTCTCCCCTTTTTTTCAATACCTAACGATGGAGTTCACCTGCCGCTGCGGGGCTGGCAATGAACGCGGGCAAACCCATGACTTTGCTGGCGCGGCACGCGTACCCTACGCTGCGAAGCAGCGGTAGGTGCAGCGACTGGTTGGCACGCTCTTTGCCTTGAAGCAACACCTGAATTACAACCGCCATAGGGTTTTTAGTTTCTGCAATAGTTCCTTTTGCCGTTGATTGATAATGGCTGGAGTCCATTCTGTTTTCTGTAAAACCTGCGTGGTGAGGGCGAAAGGAGATACACCTTTGCTGGTAGCAAAATAACCTTCCTTCTTCTTGTCGAAATCATAATTCTGCGCCTGGGCATTCTTCTTGCGAGACAACAAAGCCAAATTCCCAATGCGATGCGTGTACTGTGCCCGCTCTTCTTCCACTGGAAACCACTTGAGCCATACGCTTCCCTTGCTTGGATTTTGCGGAAGAACGTGTTCGACTGAGATGATTGGATAATCGTAAGTCGCTTCTCCCTGCGCGAGTGCTGAGTCGAGGCGGAGAAGAACATATTGCCGAATCCTTTTTATAAGGTACAAATCCCCATCCAAAGTTTTCATTATTTGGCTGGCTTCATCGGGAGTTAATTGAAGCGGAGAATCAGTGGCATACAAGTTGGCTTTTTCCTCTATGGCCGTGAGAAGCCGCCCATACCGTTCAATGCGGTCATTGATGTTTGCCCGCAAAATCATTAGCCCTGCCGCCAATCTTTCAAGGTCAGTGAAAAACTGTTTCAGTTTGTCGGGGGCATGGCAGTTTTGGGATAGATAAAGAATTGCTGACGGAACCCAATCGAAGTTGTCTATTTGGTTTAGCCAGCGAAACAGCGAGTTTACTGCTTCCGCGCCTTTATCGCTTTGATAGGTGGCTGTCTTGATAATTTCAAGAGAGTCCGAGTAAGGCTTGAGAACTTCGTCAATGAATTTCTGCGGCTCTTTCTGTGGCTGAATATGCTTGCGAAACTCGTTGAGGGCAGTTTCCCGCAATTTGGCCTTGCGATAAATCATTCGGATATGGGCAAATAATTCTTGGAAAGTCTCTCGCCCTAAATCCTCCTCCTCATCCTCCCAAATCTTGGTGTACTTTTCTTGATGTTCTGTGGGGATAGCCCCGATAATTTCTGACTTGAGCAAGTCGGTGAGTCGAAGGTCCAATCCGCGTGCATTCAGCACGGAGAATATGCGATAGGCCGAATCGAGGTCCAGAGTCGAGACTACAACCAAGAAACAGCATCGCATCAAGTATTGCAGAAGCCTGACACGCTGTGATTCGGAAAGATTCGCAAGGGCCTCAGCAAAATATTTCGCATTTGCCTGTATGTTCTTTTGGCTGTCAGTCAGTTGTGCACTGTCAAGTTTCAGAAGGCTGTCTAACCCTTTTTCGTCCTGAATGTATTGGCGGAAGAACACTTCGTCACGCTCGCGCAATTTGAGGCGGTAGCGATTGGACGTTCCTACAATCAGATCGCCCTTCTCGTAAATGAATTTCGTCAACTCGGTGGCATATTCGGTTTGGACTAATGCTCGCAAAACTGCCAGAAGAATCGTTAGCGTCGTCAATCTTTGTTGACCGTCAACGATGTCTGCTTCTGGAGAGTTTTCCCCTTTGATAAGCACGATGCTGCCTAAGAAATAGGGATTGACTTCTTCGATGGGTTGCGAGCCATTCCCCAAGAAGGACAACAAATCGGTAAGCAATTCACTCGCTTGGTCGGTAGTCCACGCATAAGGTCGCTGATAGGGTGGTATCGCAAACGCAAAATCATTGTTGAAAATCTTGAACAGGGCTTTTTCGATGGCATGGATGGTTACTGGCATACGATGGCCTTTACTGATGTTGATTGAGAGCAGGATAGTATTTTACAATATACCAGCGCTCGAACTGATTAAGCGTGCCAATGGACGCGAGATAAGCCGCCCGCAAGACGCCTTTCAAGAAAAGACACCTTCCCCACGCAAGTCACGATACGTTTAAAAGCGCCTAACTTGGGGTCGGTTTCATTGAGCAGTTATTTGCCTCCTGGCCAGCATGACACGCCTCAAGCAGACACACCACCGCTTGCGTCAGGCCGCTGGCTGCTCAATCACCTGGTCTGCCCCATGACCACCGCCCAGGGACCGCCTACCCAGGCGAGAGACCTCCCAAAGCCGACGTGGCAAATAACTATTGATTATATGGAATCTTTCCATGTCCCCCCGATGGGTAGTTTATACGGAAATCTCGCTTTATAACCCTTGGATTTGAAATGTTATGCGGAATCCGGGTATAATATGACCAGACGGGGGTTATACGGAAATCCTCGAGGCTTCCACGCCTGACGATGAGTATACTTCAAGTTCGCCAAAAGTCAAGTGGGCGAGGAGATACCCCAATGGAACAACGACCCAAGAAACTCCTCGACCAGGCATGCACTGAGCTTGTTGAAGTGTCCGCGACGCCCTCCGGCGCAAGCATTGCTCTCTCCGCACTGAGGAGGCCTACGTCAACTGGATCAAGCGCTACATCCTCTTCCACAATAAGCGCCACCCCAACGAGATGGGCAGCGCCGAGGTCGCAACCCTCCTTACCCACCTGGCCGTGGAGCAGAACGTCGCTGCCTCCACCCAAAATCCTTGCACTGAGCCTGTCGAAGTGAGGCCCTCAGCGCCCCCTGTTCCTCCAACCACCTGTCTCAGGGCCCTCGCAGCGGCGTCATGCGCTGCCACCACTTGCAGTTGTTGGGATATAGATACCGGGTTTGAGCCTGTCTGATAAAGAAGCCACCCGTGCTGGATGCGCAGGTGGCTTCTTGAGTAGTGCAGGTTCCTATGCCTATTCGGCGCTGGTCACAGTGAACTTTCCTCCGTCGCTGCGGCCGAAGACTTCGGGGAAGGACATCTCGTGGGCAGCGGCTTTCCATAGCACCTTCCCTTCCCAGCGAGCCGGAGCAATTAAAGAGTTCAATCTTCACCCTCCCGCACCTGCCCTGATATCAGTCGTTGGCACAGTTCCACACCGGTCACGGCATCGGTGGTCCAACGGTCAGCACCCACGTACTGGCACACCTTCTCGCTGAGCTGGCCGCCGCCGATGATGATAGGCCCTTGGTACCCCCGGTCTCGCAGCAGGGCGACCGTATCGCGCATGGCGTCATAGGAGGTGGTCAGCAGGCCGGAGAGACCCACGAGGTGGGGCTGCACCTGAGCGGCTTGCTTGGCAAAGGCAGTGGGCGACACATCCACGCCAAGGTCATGTACGACAAAATTGTGACAGCTCAAAAGCACGTTGACGATATTCTTGCCCAGGTCGTGGATGTCGCCTTCGACCGTGCCCAGCAGGATGCGTCCCGAGGCCTGACCCGAAACCTGGCACTCTATTACAGGCTGGAGCAGTTCCATCACCTGGCGAAAGATCTCGCCGGCCATGATGAGCCCAGCCAGAAAGTATTCGTTTCGCTCGTAGCGCACGCCCACCTGGCGCATCCCTTCCTTACAATCTTCGATGATCAGTAACGGGTCGTCGCCAGCGTCTAATCGCTGACGGACGAGGGCCAGGGCGGTCTCTTCTTGGAGATCGGCGATGGCGGCGATCAGTATCGCACTTGTGTCTGTGTTGCTCATGTGTTGCCCGTCTCCTAATCGGGAACGCCTATGGTGGCAGTGAAGCGAAGGCGGTCGCCAGAGCAAATGAACCAACCCCAACTGACAGGCCGGTCATCAAAGTCATAGAAGATATGCTCCAAGCGAAAGGCAGGGACTCCAACCTCCGAGTGGAGCAGGGCGGCTTCCTCTTTGGTCAGCACGGTAGCATCAATGGTGAGGTCGCCTCGCTTCAGATCTGACCCGCCGCCCCCACTAAAGAGGCCACGCAGGGCGGTGACCTCCATCTCGGCCTCGATGATGGGGCGGGTGGCGTCGTAGATCACGTGCTCGCGGTGCAACAGCATGGGTTCCTCGCCTTGGAAGATCAGCCGCCGGATAAAGACGGTTCGATCCCCGACTTCGATGGCTAGCTTGCGGGCCGTCCGCTCGGTGGCCGAGGTGATGCGCGCCTCCAAAAGTTTGACCGCGGACTGGCCTTCGCGGAAGAGCTGCTGCAGTCTGTCCAGATCAAAGGTGGCGGTGCCCAGTTCCAGGGGCTTGACAAAGGTGCCCCGTCCCTGTTCAGCGATCACCACGCCCTGGTCGGTGAGGATGTTGACGACGCGGCGCACGGTCATGGAGCTGACGCCGTAACGCTCGCAAAGCTGGGCTTCGGAGGGGAGGCGGTCACCAGGACGGAACACCCCGGCCGCGATCTGCCCCAGCAGGATGCGCACCAACTGGGCGTAGGCCGGTTCGTATGAGTTGCGGTCAATGGTAGCGATCGATTCGTCAGCCAAGGGTTCACCTCGTGCAGCTTCTTTATAAGTGTATAACACCCCAGCCGAAATGTCAAATGGGCGCAAGGTCTTCTCCCTGATTTGACAACTTCCATATATAAGTGTATAATATGCACAATGCGCACCTGGATCACCAGATGGTGTTTGAGGAACCAGGCCAAATACGGGCTACACGCACCAAGGTCATCGCCTGCGCGACGGTGACCGAGGAGATGCTACCGCACCTGTCGCCGGGCGTGGATTGCCGCGTGCTGGACTTTGGCCTGCACGTCAACCCTGAAGCCTTGAAGCGTGCCCTCCAAGAAACCGTTGACGCCTCGGCGACTTAAGCCGAGACGATCCTCATGGGCTATGGCCTCTGCTCCCAGGCTGTCGTCGGGCTGCGGGCCAACGACTGTACGCTGATGGTGCCCAAAGTCGATGACTGCATCGCTATCTTTTTGGGCTCGGAGGGAACCTACAAGGCACAGTTCGTACCTGGATTTCAAGAGAACAGAGAGCAAAACTTGAGAATTATCGGTGAGAAGATCAACGGCACGCACCAGCGCGTGGCCCAAGCCATTGAGGAGCACAACGCAGCCTTTATCCGAGGCCTGGCCGCCAAGCAGGCCGAAGCTGGCGCAGCCTGGCTGGACGTCAACGCTGGTACGCATCCGAGCAGGGAATCTGACGACCTGACCTGGCTGGTCGAAACCATCCAGCCCGTGGTGCAGGTACCGCTCTGCCTGGATAGTGCCAACCCGCAAGCCCTGGCGACCGCCATCCAGGTCGTCGAGCGGACGCCGATGATCAACTCCATCAGCGGAGAGCCGCAGCGGCTGGAGGGCATCCTGCCGCTGGTGGCCGAGCACGGCTGTTCGGTCATCGCCCTGGCCATGGACGACAAAGGGATCCCCGAGACCTGCGAGCGGCGCATGGAGGTCGTCCGCAAGGTGATGGAGGCAGCCCGCGCCAGTGGTGTGCCGGATGGGAACGTGTACATCGATCCCCTGGCCATGACCCTGGCCACCAACACCGACAGTGCCCTGATCACCCTGGACACCATGCGCGCCATCCGCCGGGAATTCCCCGACGCGCACCTGACCATGGGGTTGAGCAACATCTCCTTCGGGCTGCCGGCTCGGTCGTACATCAACCGAGTGTTCTTGACACTGGCGCTGGCCGCCGGGCTGGACAGCGCCATCCTCGACCCTCTTGATCGCGAAATGAAGGCGGCGCTGGTCGCTGCTGAACTGGTACTGGGACACGATCGCCATTGCCTCAACTACACCCGCGCTTACCGTGCCGGGCTGTTCAATGGACCAGGTGCAAAGGCCAGTCACGAGTAAACGCAGGTTCATTCGACTGACGGGCCCTATTAGTTGAGGGCAAGAGCCCCAAATTGAATCTTGGAGAGGAGGAGGACACTATGGACTGACGAGCCCTATTGATTGGGGGCAAGAGCCCCAAATTGCATCTTTGAAAGGAGGACACCATGTCAAAAGAACTTGTCAATGCCATCGCTGATATGAGGGAGGAAGAAGCCCTCAAATTAGTCAAGGAGATGGTAGAAGGTGGTTCAGAGCCCATGGCGATCCTGGGTGCAGCCAGAGAGGCCATGGACATCGTCGGCCAGCGCTACGAGAAGGGCACCTACTTTTTGCCCGAACTGATACTGGCTGGCGAAATGATGAACCAGATCACGGACATCGTCAAGCCGGAGCTGGTCAAGTTACCGGAGATCAAGCGTCACGGCAAGGTGCTCATCGGCACCGTCGAGGGGGACATTCACGACATCGGCAAGAACATCGTGAGCTTTATGCTCGACGTCAACGGCTTCGATGTCCTTGATCTGGGCGTGGATGTCTCCGCGCAAAAGTTCGTGGAGGCCATCCGGGACTTTCAGCCCCAGGTGGTCGGCCTGAGCGGATTCCTGACCCTGGCCTTTGACGTCATGAAAGAGACCGTCGAGGCCATCGAGACAGCGGGCCTGCGGCACGGGGTCAAGATCATGATCGGCGGTGGTCAGATGAGCGACAAGATCCGGGAATACGCCGGCGCGGACGCCTACGGGAAAGATGCCATGGCCGGAGTATCCCTCGCCAAAAAATGGGTTGGCGCTAAGTAAGAATCCTCAGCAGAGAATATGGAGGTAACAAAAATGGACAAGCAGTTATCACCAGATGAGAAGCGAGAGGCGTTGTTTCAAAGGTGGCTTTCGCCGAAAGACCCTCAGGGGAATGACCTTCAGTTCCAAAGCCCGGAAGCAGAGAAGGCGTACAAGCAGAGAGTAACCAGGATAAAAGATGCCATTCAATTGAAGAAGTTGCCGGACAGGGTGCCGGTCACTATATTCCCTAGCATGTGGCCTGTTTTCTATTCCGGGATGACCGTTCAAGAGGCCATGTATGACTACGACAAATGCTCCAAGGCATTCAAAAAATTCATCCTGGACTTTGAGCCGGATGCGCATATGGGCTCTGCACAATTTGGCCCGGGAAAATTCTATGAGATTCTTGACTACAAGTTATACTCCTGGCCGGGCCATGGGGTCTCGCCTGAACATAGCTACCAGTGCAATGAAGGCGAATACATGAAGGCGGTTGAATATGACGCCCTGATTCAGGACCCGTCCAATTTCTTCAGTAATGTCTACCTGCCGCGTGTATTCGGAGCGTTAGAGCCCTTCCAGATGCTCCCTTTTCTCCCTGGCATACTCGAAATATATGGTGTTGCCTTTAATTTCATACCCTATGGTCTGCCCCCCGTTCAAGGCGCCTATAAGGCCCTTTTTGAGGCCGGGGCTGAAGCCTTGAAATGGGCAGGAGCTGTGGGTGGCCTCGAGGGTGAGTTGGCAACATTAGGATTTCCTCAGATCCTCGGCGGGTTTACCAAGGCCCCGTTTGACACAATCGGCGACACCCTCCGCGGCACCAAAGGGATCATGCTGGATATCTACCGGCAACCCGATAAGCTCCTCGAAGCCATGGAAGCCATAACACCGCTCATGATTAAGATGGGGGTGGGCGCGGCACAAATGAACGGAAAGCCTATCATATTCATACCTCTACACAAAGGTGCGGATGGCTTCCTCTCCGACGAGCAGTTCAAGACCTTCTACTGGCCTACCCTTAGAAAGGTCCTCATGGGCCTGATTGATGAGGGATGCGTACCATTTCCTGCGGCTGAGGGGGGCTATAGCTCGCGTCTGAAAATTGTCCAAGACATACCTAAAGGTAAGACTTTATGGATGATTGACCAGACAGATATGGCGAAGGCCAAGGAAACCTTGGGTAAGAATGCCTGCCTCCTCGGCAACATGCCCTCCGCCATGTTGAACTTAGGCACACCTGAGGAGGTGAGAGATTACGCCAAGAAACTCATAGATACTGCCGGCAAAGGCGGTGGTTTTGTCATGAGCAATGGAGCTTTCTTTGATCATGCAAAACCGGAAAATGTCAAGGCGATGGTTGATACCGCCAAGGAATACGGCGTGTACAAATAAACACCGAAAAGAGCTGAGGTTGTAATACCGGAGGAGAGGCTGTGCACCGGGGCGCGGACAGCTTTAGGTCCGACGAGCAACTCGAGAGGTTCTACTGGCCCACCCTGCCAATTCCCGTTGTTTTCGCTTCGGTGTTGTCCCCTGCCTGGTTTTGGGTGACAGGGGATGAAAGGCCGCATCTAAAGAAGAATCGTTTCCGATTATGCCAAAGGAGGGAAAAAAATGAGGCTATGAGGCTAAAGGTTTGACCCGCTAGAACTCGAAAACGAAAAGGAGGGGAAAAATGAGTGCCAAAGGTTTGACCCGCTTTTCAGAACTCGAAAACAAAAAGGAGGAAAAAATGGCTACTAAACGTTTGACTCGTCGAGAAATGCTCAAGCTGTCGGGCGCACTGGCCGCCGGCACGCTGCTGGCCGCGTGTGCAAAGCCAACCCCGGAAGTCAAGGAGGTGACCAAAGTCGTCAAAGAGACCGTGGTCGTCGAAGTGACCCCCAAGCCAGCGCCTACCGCAACGCCTACCATGGCGCCAGCCAAAGATAAAATCGCTGTTGGTATGGTAAGGCCTCTCTCCGGCCCATTGGCTGTGATTGGAGATTCGGCATTCAAGCCAATCTATGAGACGTGGGTTCCTGAGGTCAATGCCGCGGGCGGGATATATGTGGAGGAGTATGGCAAGAAACTACCTATAGAGTTAAAGATCTATGATGATAAAAGTGATATAGGCACAATGACCAGACTGACGGAAAAACTGATTTTGGAGGACAAGGTTGACTTTCTGTGGCCCGCCTGTGGCACCGCTTTCATCTTTGCTCAAGCCCCTATAGCCAACAAATACGAGTATATACTACTGACAGCCGAGGGCGGTGCAACGACTATCAGGGACATGCTTCCCAGTCTACCCTACGTGTTTATCAGCCTGAGTTTTTCCGACTGGTACCAGTTGCCAGTTTTTGCTGACCTTCTTGCGGAAAAGGGCGCGAAGACGGCATACATCATCTACATTGCTGACCTCCACGGCATAGAGTATTCCGGTGTGGCAGGTATAGAATTCCCGAAGAGGGGAATTGAAATAGTTGGGATTAAGAGCGTTCCGCCTGACCTTAAGGACTTCTCGCCTATAATTAAGGGGGCTAAGGCGGCAAATCCCGATGTCTTTTGCTGTTTTGCCTATCCCGACCAGGTCATGCCTGCTACTGGGACGTCAATAGCGCTTGCCTTTAACCCCAAGGCCTGGATAGGCGGCCCCGGAGTAAATTTCGGGTTTTACCATACCACGTTTGGTCCGGCGGTGGAGGGAGTAACAGGTTTTACCACCTTTAGCCCTAAGCAGTCCGCTGCAGCCAAAGCATTAGCCGATAAACTCTACACCGGCAAACCTGAAGAACTTCAGGATTGGTGGGGGCATCCCCTCTACTGGGCTGCGCTGGAATTCTGGAAGGCGGCTATCGAGAAGGCGGGAACCCTTGACCAGAAAGTAATAAGAGACATAATGGCTACAGAGCAGTTTGATACGATTCTGGGACCGACCTGGTTTGAGGGCCAGCTTATGGCCAAAGAATGTCATACCGGGGAGATTGGTCAGTGGCAAAACGGGGTATATGAAGTCGTCGGACCTAAGGAGAAGGCTACTGCACCATTTGTGTACCCCAAGCCGGCGTTCCCAGCGCCAGCATAGGGATAAACATAGAGTATAGAGACGATAATAGTGAGCAGGCTGTCTAAAAAGGTGGAAAACAACAACCTTTGAGAGTGGTTATTTTCTCCGAAGGAGTTTTCCTCCGCCTTTAGACAGCCTGCACCTTTGATTGTCATATCTAGGAAGGTATCATAATGCTTGTAACAGTCCTGGATGTAGTCATTGCCGGGTTACTGCTGGGCGGGCTCTATGCCCTGATCGCTATGGGACTCAGCCTGCAGTATGGTGTTGCCCGGGTGCTGAACATATCTCATGGCGAATTTATGATGGTCGGGGCTTTCATCACCTGGTTTCTACATACAGTCTTTGGGGTTAACCCGCTGGTTTCCCTAGTTATAGTGGGTCCTCTCATGTTCATAATCGGTTTTCTACTTCACAGGACTTTGTTCACCCGCCTTAGAATCTCATCAGTATCAATAGGCGCCTATGAGGGCAGTTCCATGTTAGCCGCTTTTGGTCTCCTCTTCATCATTCAGAATATAGCCTTATCAATATGGGGTGCTAGCATAAGGGGATACTCTTATTTAGACATTGGGGTCAATCTGGGGGGAGCGATATTTGCGGCAAATCGCTTGGTAGCCCTTTTGTTTGCTGTAGTTATAAGTTTAGTCTTTTATCTCTTTTTAGCCCGCACCCGCCTGGGAAAAGCGATCAGGGCAGCGGCTCAAGACCCAACGGCCGCTGGACTCATGGGGGTAAACATTAATCAGGTGCTGGCTTTATGCTTTGGCTTTGGCGCTTTAATGGCTGGTTTTGCCGGCTCACTTATAAGCATGTGCTACCCTATTAACGCAACTATGGGCCTGGAGTATACCATAATCGCCATCATAGTAGTCGTCCTGGGTGGATTGGGCAGCATCCCCGGCAGTTTTATTGGAGGATTCATACTGGGGCTTATAGGTAGCATAGTAACCTATTTCGAGCCAGGACTGGCAC
>JBAWAP010000354.1:0-17751 GCA_049589355.1 Anaerolineae bacterium | reverse complement strand
GCGCAAAATGCCAGTGACATTGGGCATGGGAACCACGTTGCTTCAGAATTTCCATCTACTGAGTCTACCAATCTACCAGTCTACCGACCAGAAAGGAGCTAACGATGCAGAGGATAGGACTTATCATTGTGGCGAGCCTGCTGGTGTTGAGCCTGGTGGGGTGCACAGGGCAAGAGGCGGCCTCGGCACCGAAGGAGAATCCGGCCCTGCCGGCGATCTTTGAAAACGTAGTGACGGCGTCGGGGAAGGTGATACCGGCGCGGTGGGCCACGTTGAGCTTCGAGGCCGGCGGGCGAGTAGAGTGGCTTGTCGCCGAGGGGAGCGGGGTGACCGCCGGGGATACCCTGGCCCGCCTGGACGCGACCGACCTGGAGCACGCCGTGGCTCAGGCCCGTGCGGCACTGACGACGGCCCAGGCGCAACTGGCGGCAGCAAAGGCAGGCCCAACGCCGGAGGAGATAGCCGCCGCCGAGGGAGCTGTCGTTGCAGCTCAGGGAGGTACGGCAGCAGCGGAAGCGGCAGTGACCCAGGCGGAGATCAACGTCGAGATTGCCAGCGCCAACGTGAAACAGGCCGAGGATGCCGTGGACGCGGCGGAAGCAGGGCTGGCCCAGGCCCAAGGTACGCTGAACGCGGCGGAGGCAGCGCTGGCCCAGGCCCAGGGCACGCTGGACGCGGCGGAGGCAGCAGTGACCCAGGCCCAGGGCACACAGGACGCAGCGAAGGCAGATCTGGCCAGGGCGCAGGCAGAACTGGCGCGCCTGCAGGCCGGCGCCCGGCCGGAGGAAATCGCTGCTGCCGAGGCGTCCCTTCGCCAGACGCAAGCGGGACTCGAAGGCGCAAAGAAGGCCTACGACGTCATTGCCTGGCAGCCGGGGGCTGACTCCTCAGCCATCGGAATCGCCTATCGGCAGGCGCTGGCGGCTATGGAGCGGGCCCAGGCGCAAGTGAATCTGCTGAAAGCGGGGACGACTGAGGAGGAAATCGCCGCCGCGAAGGCCGGCGTAAACGCGGCTCAGCCCAAGTGAGCATGGCCCAAGCGGGCGTGGATGCGGCCCAGGCCCAGGTGAGCATCGCCCAGGCGGGCGTGGAAGGGGCCCAGGCCCAGGTAAGCATCGCCCAGGCGGGCGGAGATGTGGCGCAGGCGGCGCTGACCCAGGCGCAGGACGCAGTCGTGGCGGCCCAGGCCCAGGAGAAACTGGCCAAGGCGGGTATAGCCGTCGCCCAGGCCCAGGTCGAAGTCGCCGAGGGGCAACTGGCCCAGGCGGAGGCGCAACGGGATCGGCTGAAGGCCGGAGCCACGGCGGAGGAGATAGCCGTGCTGGAGGCACAGGTGGCCCAGGCAGAAGCGGCGCTGGCCCAGGCTGAGTCGGCGCTGACCAAGGCCACACTAATCGCGCCCTTTGCCGGGACGGTGAGCGAGATCTATCCGCGAGAGAGCGAAGTGATTGCCATCGGCACGCCCGTGCTGGCCCTGGGCGACGTGAGCACGTTGCGCGTGGAGACCACTGACCTGAATGAAGTAGACGTGGCACGGGTGGCAGTCGGCAGCCCGGCGACCCTCACCTTCGACGCCCTGCTGGAACGGATGACGGAAGGTCAGGTCACTCGCATTGCGCCGATGGCCTCGGTCGGCCAGGGTGGCACCAACTTTACGGCCGTCATTGAGATGACCTCGCCGCCGGAAGAGTTGCGCTGGGGTATGACGGCGTTCGTGGATATTGAGGTCAGTAGTCCATAATGAGTGAGCCTAGCTCGCGGCTTCCAGGTCCTCAATCCTGACGATGCCCACGCCGAGGAGTAGCCTCTCATCAATTTCGCGCATCGTTTCCGGCGAAAGGCGATAGATGATTCTCTCCTCTTGCAGGTTCACTGCATACTTGGTGATGGTCTTGTCGGGCTGGTTGGGCAGGGGAAACTGAATGAGGTAAACATCGCCGCTCAGATTGCAGCTAAACACTAAATAATGTCAAACCGCTGTCGAAACACGCGACCTGACGAAAGTCTACGGCGATGGCGCCGAGGTGCGGGCCCTGGATGGGGTGAATCTGTGCATCGGGCAAGGTGAATTCGTCTCGGTGATGGGCCCATCGGGCAGTGGCAAGTCTACGCTGTTGCACCTGATCGGCGCGCTGGATCGGCCCACCAGTGGGCAGGTGATCGTCGCCGGGCAGGACTTGGCAACGGTGAAGAATCTGGATCGCTTTCGCAGCCAGACGGTGGGGTTTGTATTCCAGTTACACAACCTGATCCCTACGCTGACGGCGCTGGAGAATGTGGAGATCCCCTTGTATGAGCAGCGCATCAGTGCCAGGAAACGCCGGCAGAGAGCTAAGGAACTGCTGGATTTGGTGGGCTTGGGTGACCGCCTGCGACATTTGCCCAGCGCCCTCTCTGGTGGTGAGCGTCAGCGGGTCGCCATCGCCCGGTCGTTGGCCAATAAGCCCATGCTGGTTCTGGCCGACGAACCCACAGGCGACTTGGACTCCAAGAGCGGGGCAGAAGTGATTGCCCTGATGCACGAACTCAACCGCGATTTGGGCACCACTGTTATCGTCGTCACCCATGACCCGGCCATTGCCCGTCAGACGGAGCGCATCGTGGTGTTGGATTCGGGGCGCATCGTGCGCGAGGACATTGTTGGCGATCCCTATAGCGAGGACCTGAAGATGCTCAAGAATTCCCCCCTGGGGCGGGCAGTTCTGGAAGGCACGGAGGCAGATCTGGCTATTCAAGGGACGGTCCTCTATCGCGATGGCCAATCCACTGAGGCAGGACGTTTCTTGAGAGAGATGTTAGAGAGAGCGTAGAACGTAAAGCATGAAGACGCAAAATGTAAAAACGTGATGCGTAAAAGTCATTCACGATTGACGTTTCACGCATCACGTTTTACTTTCCGCCCTACTAGGGGGTCAGATTCCAGTTTGATGTTCTATTCTTACTCTGCTTCTCGCCGGGCCTCTTCAATGATCTTTTGAGCGGCGTGGCTAGGCACCTCCTCATAGTGAGAGAATTCCATGGTGTGGATCCCCCGACCCTGTGTCATGGATCTAAGGTCCGTGGCATAGCGTTGCATTTCGGCCAGGGGAGCCTGGGCGGTAATAATTGCCATGCCTCGCCGCTGATCCATGCCCTGCACCCGTGCCCGTTTGCTGTTGAGGTCGCCTAAAACGTCGCCTGTGAACTCCTCAGGGATGGTGATAGTAACATCCATGATGGGCTCCAGGAGCACTGGGCCACTCTCCGGGATGGCCTTCTTGAAGGCCAAGTGAGCGGCAAGTTTGAAGGAGATCTCGGAGGAGTCCACCGGATGAAAGGAGCCGTCGTAGAGGGCGGCCCGAAAGTCAGTGGTGGGGTAGCCGGCCAGGATGCCCTTCTGTATGATTTCCCTGAGGCCCTTCTCCACGGCGGGGATGTACTGATTGGGCACCGCCCCGCCGCGGATCTCGTCCGCGAACTCGAAGCCTGAGTCTCGGGGCAGGGGCTCGAATCTGATAAAGACGTCGCCGAATTGGCCTCGCCCGCCGGTTTGTTTTTTGTGGCGGCCCTGTGCCGAGGCCACTTTGGTGATGGTCTCCCGATAGGGGACCTTGGGTACACTGGTTACGATATCCACCCCGAATTTCTGGTGCAAGCGCCTGGCAGCAATGTCAACGTGAGATTCGCCCATCCCTGAGAGGAGGGTTTCGCCAGTAGAGGGCTCGCGATCCACCCGCAGGGTGGGGTCCTCTTCAGCTAGGCGGGCCAGAGTGGTGCTCATCTTATCCAGGTCGGCCTTGGTCTTGGGGTGGACGGCCGCCGAGAAAACGGGCCTAGGGAAGGTGGGGGGGGTGAGGATGATGGGATGGTCCTTATTGCAGAGGGTGTCGCCTGTGGAAGTATCAGCTAGCTTGGCCACTGCCCCGATGTCACCAGTTCGAATCCTATCCACAGGTATTTGGTCTTTGCCGCGCAGGATATAGATCTGGCTGATTCTTTCCTCCTTGCCACTTCTGGAGTTGAAAACCCGCGAATCCGATTCCATCAGGCCCGAGTAGACCCGGAAACAAGTTAGTTTGCCGACATAGGGGTCAGCCAGGGTCTTGAACGCCAGGACGGCCAGTGGTGCCAGCTCATTGGGTTCCAGGGTTTCCTCCTTGTCTGTGGCTGGATTGGTGCCCACTATTTCTCCGACCTCGGCAGGGGAGGGGAGATACTCGATGATAGCTTGCAGGAGCGGCTGAATACCGATGTTGGCGGTGGCTGAGCCGCAGAGTACGGGCACCACATTGCCAGTGGCAATCCTTGCTCTTAGGCCGCGCTGGATCTCCTCTTCAGTCAGCTCTTCCCCCTCTAGGTATTTCACAATCAAATCATCTTCACTCTCGGCTGCGGCTTCGACCAGTTGCAGGTGATAGTCTTCTATCTCATCCTGCAGAGAGGCAGGAATCTCCCCCTCTTCGGCCTTCGAACCCAGGTAAGCTTTCATGGCAATCAGGTTCACTATGCCCTCAAAATCTTCCTGGCTGCCGATGGGCAACTGGATGGGTATGAAATTGGTCTCGAATTTCTCCTTCAGAGCGTCCAGGCAGCGCTTGAAGTTTGCATTCTCCCGATCCATCTTATTGATGAAAACCAGGCGGGGCAGGTTCTGCTCGTCGGCGTAGCCCCAGACCAGGTCCGTGCCCACCTCCACGCCCGACGCGGCGTCAAGGAGAATCAGCGCCCCGTCAGCTACCCTGACGGCTCCTTTGACCTCGCCCACGAAGTCCAGATAACCGGGGGTGTCGAAGGCGTTGATCTTGTGGCCGTTCCATTCGCAGGGTAAAATGGAGGTGCTGAGCGAGATGTGACGTCGGATCTCCTCTTCGTCGTAGTCGGAGACTGTCGTCCCCTCATCCACTTTGCCCAGGCGGTTAATGGCCCCGGTGTCAAAGAGCATAGCCTCCGCCAGAGAAGTCTTCCCTGCACTGCCGTGAGATAAGAGGGCTATGTTCCTAAGTTGCTCGGTCTGATATTCCTTCATCAGTTCCTCCTTCTTGATAGAGAAACCAGGTTTTTCACTATCTGGGCAAGCAGGTCGTCCTTTTGGGATTTCCTGGGGTGCGAATAAAGTGTCATATCAATCAAAAAACCTGGTTTCTGATCCCTATTGGTATTCGTTCAACTCATGGCTTCAAAAAAGACGTGCAACTGGTCACGGAGCATCGTCAATGTATCTGATAAGTTCTCGGCTTTCCAACGCATCTTGCTCCAAAGCAGCGTGTGGCCATAAGCGTGCTGGAAGAAGCGCCGAAAACCCCAATAGTCCTTCAGGCGAGCACGTAGTGGTTCATCAATCACCGCCGGTCGCTCCCCTGCCTGTTCCTCGGCCATCTGATTCAACAGGTCAACGTGCCAGTACTCTCCACGGGGGAGGCCCTCTCCCAAGCCAATGGCGATGCGCTCGAACATGCGCTCCACACCATTGTAAAAGTCGTGCAACATGCTGGCCATCGCCCGCAGTTCGATTGGCGTTGGGGGCTGCGCACACTGGGCCAGCGAATCTTCCATTTCCCGCGCTACCCGTTCCAGGGCAACTAATTCGTCCTCGATCAGTCCCTGTAGTGCTAACATAGGATCATCAGGCATTTCAACCTCCCCTAGAATGCGGGCTCGCATCTCCGGATAAGCGTCTTCCAGCGGCACCAGGTCCAATTCCAGACCCCGTGGCAACAGATCGCGGCAGGCCGAATAAGCGGGGGAAAACTCCTCCGGGGCCACGCCTTCTACCGCCAGGTCAATATCTGACCGCCCATGCCAGGGGCCTTGTCCGGCTATGGAACCGAAGTGGATCACTCGCCGCGCGCCAAAGCGCTCTTTCAGCAGCCGAATGCAAGCCTCTGCTGTTTCTAAAGCCTGCTCCTTGCGTTTCTCTGTTAACCCTGTACTGAGCCTGGTCGAAGTATCTGAGCGTTCCATCGCCGTGAACGTACTCCTGCCAATGTCCGGTCAGAATTCGGTGAACTCCCGCCGCCGCCCCTCCAAATCCAGCGCTCCCGTTCTGGGGTCAAGCCTGATCTCCCACTGCTCCATGGTGCGAGCACCGATGAGCGCATCCAACTCGTGGCCGTCGGCATAGCCTAGTTCATCCAGCGGCACCGCATCCGAAAGAAAATCCAGGCCCTCTATCTTTCCCTGGATGAAGCAAAGTTCGCGGATCTCAATGTCCCTTCCTCTCAGGGCAACGCGAGCATAGGGAATCATTGCCCTCTTGGGAACCTCTTGCACCAGGGAGGAACGGACATAGGTATAGAGGGCTCCTGTGTCGAACAGGGCCACAGCCTGCTGTCCCTCAATCTCGATGGTCTTGATAATTCGTGCCATTCTTTTGCTTTCTCGGTTATCTCCTTTATCAACGGGCGACTCGTTAACCCATTACTCGTTGACTCGTTACCTCATCGCCCCTATATTGTAGAACATGATTCACTAGATGTCAAAACTGGCCAACAACTCCTCGACGAGCGCTTTTTCTTCCTGCAGGCTGGTTACCTCCCCGTCGAGGCGGGCGTCGCGGAGGGCGGATAGAATGCGGCCGAATAGGGGGCCGGGCCTGAGACCCATGGCCTTGAGGTACTCACCGTCTATCTCAGGCTCGACAAAACGCAGCTTCCGATGATGCAACTCCAACTGTTCCCGCACCAACTCCGACTCGGTGGCTATCCACAGGACGAAGATGGCCGGCCCCGAGTAGTGTTTCAGCAACCGGTAGATAGCGCTGGGCTGACGTTCTCTGGCTAATTCGTCCGTCGAAGATCGCAGCTCATTGGCTTGGCGCAACAGCGCAGCGTCCTCGCTGGCAATCTGGAGCCGATTGATGAGGCTTGCTAAATCCGAGGCGTTCAAGCGATAGGTCAACAGGGCCAGGTACAGGATGCTGATTTGGAAATTGGAAGTTGGAGGTTGGAAGTTGGAGATTGGAGATTCCCGCAATCTTCGTAACCTCTCTCTCAACCAGTCGTCACACCTGAGGCCAGGATGCATCTGAGCCAGCACCCCCAGCTCATCCAGGCGACGCAGGGCCCCCTCTGGCACCTCCTCTTCCAGGATCAGGTAGAGTTCGTGGCGGATGCGTTCTCCTGTAGTGCGGTCTAGCAGGTCCAGGGCATTGCCGATGAGTTCCTCGGTTCGCTCTTCGATGCGAAAACCCAGGCGCTGCTCCAAGCGGGCTGCCCTTAGCATCCTGGTTGGATCTTCCACAAAGCTGAGGTTGTGCAGTACGCGGATCAACCCTCTCTTTAAGTCCTGCTCGCCCCCGTAGAAGTCCAAAAGCTCGCCGTACCGGTCTGGATCGAGGCAAATGGCCAGGGTGTTGATGGTGAAATCGCGTCGGTGCAGATCCTGCTTGATGGAACTGCGTTCCACCTGAGGCAAGGCCGTGGGGTGTTCGTAGAACTCGGTCCGGGCGGTAACGAAGTCCAGATAGGGGATGGGGAAGGCTTGCTCATCCAGGATTAGCTTGGCCGTGCCGAAACGGGCGTGGCTCTTCACTCGCCCACCGACCTGCTTCCGCAAACGCCTGGCTAAAGCTATGGCATTTCCCTCCACCACTAGGTCCAGATCCAGGGTAGGTATCCCCAAGAGGAGGTCACGCACGAAGCCGCCCACCACATAGAGGGAATAGTCCATCTGGGCTGCTGTCTGGCTGGCTTTCCGGATCAGCTTCAGGAGTGATGCGGGCAGGGCATTCTCGATCAGTTGGGCAATCTCCACCCTGCGCAGGCGTTGGGGAGGAGCGCTCCAGAGCTTGATCAAGTCCGTGCGGGTGACGATGCCGATGATCTCGCCTCCTTCGACTACGGGCACCTGCCCCAGGCTGTGTTCCATCATCACGTCCTGTAGCTTCTGCACCGAGTCATCAGGGGAGACACTGACCTCTCCTTTGTACATGTAAAGGTCAACAGAAGCGTTATCGAAGCCAAGTTGTAGGGCCTTGTCTATCTGGCCGCGGGTCAAGATGCCCACAATCTGCCCCTCCTCCACCACGGGGAAACCCTCGTGGCCGTAGCGGCGCATCATTTCCGCAGCCTCAGCTACTGTTGTGTCAGGCGGAAGGGTGTGGACGGCGCCGTGGGACATGATCTGGCCAACGTTCACCGCTGGCTTGATATGGGCTCTCAGAAGCTCCAGTAGCTTGGCCTGAACCTGGGCCAAAGCTTGCCCCCGGATCAGTGCGGCGGAGGCTTGGCTGTGCCCCCCACCGTCAAAGTAGGCGGCTATCTCTGCCACGTCAATGGTCTCGCTGGAAGAGCGAGCCACGAGTTGAATGTGTTCGTCCAGTTCCACCAAGACGAAGAGGGCGGCTGGCTCGAAGAGGTCGCGCAGCTTGTGGGCCAGGGTGGCGATTTCCTCGATATAACCCTTAGCGCTGGCTGTGGCGATGACCACCGATTGGCCGGCGAATTCACGGATCTGGCTATTCTCAAGGAGTTGATCGTAGAGCTGGCGCTGTTCTTCCGAGAGTGGGTAGTGAAGGAAATTGTTGACCACCTCCAGGTTGGCTCCTTGCTCCAGGAGCCAGGCAGCGCAACGCACATCCCTTGGGGTGGTGGCGGGGTAGGAAAGTGAGCCCGTGTCCTCGTAGATGCCGAGAAGGAACAGCGTCGTCTCGATGGGCGAGAGGGGCAGGCGAGCCTCGCTGATCTGTTCGATCAGTATGGTGGTGGTAGCTCCTGTCTCCCCGCCGGAATACGACGTGCCTGGGGTGAGCTCCCGAGTGAGGGCATGGTGGTCAATGATACGCACCTCGGTCTGTGAACTCATGCCTTTCAATTGGGTGAGGGCCTGGGTGTCTACGAGGATAACCCGCTCAATAGGGTGGCGGGGGGGCAGATCATCGGCCTGCACGAAAGGCAGTTCGTCGCAGTAGAGGGTCAGGAAATGGCGCAAGTTGCGATTAAGCCGCCGGGGCAGAACCGGTTTAGCTTCCGGATATAGCTTCCACGCTCCCAACAGCGATGCCAGAGCGTCGAAGTCGGTGTTTTCATGGGTGAGTATGACTTCCATTGAGAACCCCCGTTCCTGATAAGCCGCTATCATTATAGCAGTAAAAGCCACGATTGACAAACGTCCTTAACCGTCTGTCAGCCCAAGACTTGCAGTAGGCATTGTTCTGGAGTATACTATGAGTGATGCCCCGTTGGGCGGTAGTCCAGCGGTGATCTCCAAGACGGGCATTGGTGCCTTCGGGCAACTCGTCAAGGCCGAGTTTGGACGCTATGGGGTGAGCACCGATTACCTGGCCATGGACCACCGCACCCAAACCATCGGCTTTGTCCTCTGCCAGACCCTAGATCGCATTTTCGCCGACGTCTTCCTGCCCGAAGTATTGCGCGGCGTGGGTGACGCCGTACAGGAGAATGGCTTCCGCGTGCTGATCCATTCCGTGGAAGAGGCGACAGCATCCGAGGCCTACATCGGCCTGGGGCGCGAAAAGCACACCGATGACGACGGTGCGGTTGCCAGCCTACGAACTGGGTTATGGGGCCGCAACGCTGTTGACCGAACTGATCGCTGGCGAGTCAGTCGAGGAACGGGAGATACTCCTCCAGACCGAACTCATCGCACGGCAGTCGTGCGGAGCAGCCGGACGTTAGTTATCATCAAGAGGAGGAGGCGAGTGGAAGAGAGTAAGGATAATTCACATCCAGTGGGATTAAGGGGGGAGTATGATTCCAGATGGCCTTACGGATTCTGCTCGGGGGCATAGACATCCTGGCCATTGGTGAGGCCCTTTCAATGAGTTAGGCGCAAAGCGCCGAATTTCTTACTTGCCCCCCGCTTAGTAATGTGTTATAATTACAAAGACCTTCACCTGATTGGATGAATCGAGTCTTTAGAGTGTTTAAGATTGCATTTAGAGGTTTAAGGCGGTCGCTGAGGCCGCACCTAACATAAAAGAGGAAAGGAGTAATCCAATGGCAGATGTGAACTATGAGCACGTGACCAAGCGTTTTGGCGATGTGGTGGCCGTCAACGATCTGGACATCAAGATCGCCGACAAGGAGTTCCTGGTTCTTTTGGGTCCCTCGGGATGCGGCAAGACCACCGCCCTCCGCCTCCTGGCCGGCCTGGAGGAGCTCACCCAGGGCAATATCTACATTGGAGGCCAGTTGGTCAATGACGTTCCCCCAAAGGACCGCGACATCGCGATGGTCTTCCAGTCCTACGCTCTCTACCCCCACATGAGCGTCTACGACAACATGGCCTTCGGGCTGAAGCTGAGGAAGACCCCCAAGGGCGAGATTGATAGGAGGGTGAAGGAGGCAGCCCGCATCCTTAGGATCGAGGAGCTTCTGGATCGCAAGCCCAAGCAGCTCTCAGGAGGCCAAAGACAGAGGGTGGCTGTGGGGAGGGCCATCGTCAGGGAGCCCCAGGTCTTCCTCATGGACGAGCCGTTATCGAACCTGGACGCGAAGCTGAGGGTGTCAGCCAGGGCCGAGATCTCCAAGCTTCACCTGCGGCTTGAGACGACCTTCATCTACGTGACCCACGACCAGGTGGAGGCCATGACCATGGGGACGAGGGTTGTGGTATTGAAGGACGGCATCCTGCACCAGGTGGATACCCCTCAGAACCTCTATAACTACCCCGCCAACCTCTTCGTGGCCGGGTTCATCGGGAGCCCAGCCATGAACTTTTTCGATGTCACCCTGGCGAGCGAAGATGGGGACCTTTACGTGGACGGTGGTACTTTCCGCCTTAAGGTTCCCGAGGGTAAGTTGCAGGCGTTTCTCCCTTACAAAGGCAGGACGGTGATCTTCGGCATAAGGCCCGATGACGTCCATGACCCCCAGTTTACCCCTCCTAGCATCACGGCGGGTAAGATCAAGGCCGAGGTGGATGTGACGGAGCTGATGGGGAATGAAGTTTTTGTTTATCTTTTGACGGGGGAGAAGAGCTTTGTGGGTCGGTTTGACCCTCGGACCGGTATCAGGGTGGGGGATACGATAGAGGTTGTGCTGGATATGGACAACATGCACGCCTTCGACCCCCAGACGGAGAAGGCCATCCGCTAGACTCGGTAGGTCTCGGATTCCTGTGAAACAGCTTTTGGGGCTTCGCTGTGAGGTTTCGGCCCTTCACTCCATTCAGGGCAGGCTCTGAGGGCCTCAGCCCGAAGGCTCAGCCGAACGGCAGGTTTCCCAGTTTGTCTGGCCGCCTATTTGCAGGAGTGAAGGCCGATAGCCAACGCCCTTCTGCTGTTTTTGCCCGCCTGCTGGATTACCAAAAGGCGGGCTTTTTTTCGAATCTGACTCGTGAGAAAGGGAGAGCGTTATGTACCTCGTCCTGCTTGGCCCACCTGGCTCCGGAAAGGGCACCCAGGCGGAGCGACTGAAGGAACAATTGGGGTTGCCTCACGTGGCCAGCGGCGACCTCTTCCGCGAGAATATCGAGAACGGGACGGAGTTGGGGCTATTGGCCAAGGGATTCATTGATCGGGGCCAACTCGTGCCCGACGATGTAACTATCGCCATGGTGCGAGAGCGATTGCAGCAGCCCGATTGCGACGATGGTGTTATCCTCGATGGCTTCCCCCGGACCCTGGCCCAGGCTGAGGCATTGGATGAGATACTGGCCAGCACAGGCCGTACACTGGCCGGCGTGTTGTACATCCAAGTCCCCGGTGAGGAGTTGGTGCGGCGATTGTCGGGCCGGCGCATTTGTCGGCAATGCCAGACGCCGTATCACGTGGTCTTCAGTCCCCCTGCCGAAGAGGGTGTGTGTGATGAGTGTGGAAGGAAACTCTACCAGCGAGACGATGACAGACCGGAGACGGTGCGGGCTCGCCTGAGGGTCTACCACGAGCAGACGGCACCCCTCATAGACTACTATCGTCGAGCAAGCCTGCTGCTGGAGGTGGATGGTGCCGGGCACATTGAGACCGTCAACGCCGCTTTGCTGGATGCGATTCGAAGCCTGGCGAGCTAGAGAAAGGGTGAGACTATGGTCTTTTCAGCGTCTAAAACTCGATTTCTGAAATCCGTAGATGAGAAGGTTGTGACGGCGCATCGGTACATAAGCGGCTTCTGGCCCGAGCTAATGCGGGCAGACCATCCCGCCCCCCCATCCCCCCCAACGTTGGGGGGGGCAGGGGGGGAGGGGCGTGTCCCCCTACCTCACCCTTACGTGATGCCTAGCACGGACCAATTCCCTTATCTCTTCTACTGGGATAGCTATTTTACCCTGGTGGGACTGGCGGTGGATGGGCAAAGGGAATTGATGCGCTGGATGGTGGATAACTTTCTTCACGAGATGCGCGAATTCGGCTTGGTCCTTAACTATTCGCACCCGGATTCCCTCACCCGTTCGCAGCCGCCTTATTTGACCTTGATGATCAAGGAAGTCCTCAAGTACGATCTGGACTACGGTTGGCTGCGGGAGGCGTTCACTCTGGCCAAGGCCGAATACGAAGGGGTATGGTTGGGTAGCCATAACACCCCTCTGGGGCTGAGCCGCTATTTCGACCAAGGTGCGCCTAACAGCGAGAAGAGGGCCCAATACGAATCGGGCTGGGACTTTAGCTCCCGCTGGAAACGCCGCTGCCGTCATCTGGCGGCCGTTGACCTCAACTGCAATCTCTACCAGTACGAGCGCGATTTGGCCGAATTCGCCCAGTCGTTGGGAGATGGCAAAGAAGCGAACCGCTGGCTGGCGAAATCCGAGGAACGCCGAGAGCGTATTATGCGCTACCTCTACGATCCTCTCCAGGGCCTCTTCTTTGACTATGACTACCTGACTGGCCAACGGTTGGATGATAGGTACTCCTTGGCCACTTTTCACCCCCTCTTCGTGGGCCTGGTCACGCCTCAGGAGGCTGCCAGGGTATTAGACAAGTTGGACCTGTTCGAGCGGGCTGGTGGCTTAGTTACCACCAGCCGCCAACATCGAGCGAAGGGGCCTTATCAATGGGACTACCCGAATGGCTGGGCGCCTCTGCATTGGGTAGCCCTGAACGGCCTCAAACGCTACGGCTATTTCGAGGAGGCGGCCCGCCTGGCGGTCAAGTGGCTAACCCTGGGCGCGGAGATGTTTGCCCAAACGGGCAAGATGTGGGAAAAGTACAACGTGGTCAAGCGCAACCTGGCGGTGGTCACTTCGTACCCGAATCAGCATGGTTTCGGCTGGACCAATGGTGTCTATTCGGCTCTGTTGGGCAAAGTCATCGGTGGACTCGATTTCGACCTGGCGCGACAGGTGGTGATCCTCGAACCATTGCTCTGCCCCACTTTCGCCGGCCAGGAGTTCGCAGCCCACTTTCGTCGCTACCTGGTCGGTGATCTGACCCTGCGGTTCTCCAGTGAGCCGGATTTGCGGCGAGTGGAAATAGGTGTTGCTGCAGGGCAAGCGATTCCGGTTATAGAAGTGCGAGTACGGGATTACTTTCCCACTGAGATGCCGCTGGTGACACTGAACGGTGCCCCCTGTGACTATCGCCGGGAGCGCCAGCCCTACGGAACGGTGGTGGTCGAGATGGATGATGTCGAGGACGTCACCTTGAGCGTGGCCTGGAAGCGCTAGCCGACTAATCTGAGCGAAGTCGAGATGGCGGTCCTGGAAATTGACGGTTCGATCAGCGTGGTGCCGACTGGCGGAACCACCAAGCGCGTCAAGCGACCGGTGAAGTATCTACGGCACCAGTGATATATCCCAAGTGCGTGGCGGCAGTTTGATCGTGGTAACCGGAATGATCGAGAGATGGAAACAACGAGCCAGGGAGCTGAAAACGGAGACCTACGCCATCTACCTGGCTTACAAAGACCCCAGAACTCCCTGGTACGCCCGGCTTTTCGCTGCTTGCGTAGTCGGATATGCCTTCAGCCCCATAGACCTGATTCCAGACCCTATCCCTGTCCTGGGTTATCTGGATGACCTTGTCTTAGTTCCTCTCGGTATTGCGATTGCGTTGAAGATGATTCCCTCACCTGTTATGACTGAGTGCCGAGAAAAGGCCCGGGAAGCCATGGGTCAAGGCAAACCGACCAACTGGGCCACCGCCGTAGTTATCGTTGCCCTCTGGCTATTCCTGGCGGCGTTGGCTATCGTCGTGATCGTGCGAGCTATCCAAAGGTAGGAGGTCCCATAAGCGGTCAATTCAGCTCCTACTGGAGCCAGCCACTGGACAGTCTTCTGGCCACACTGCGCAGCACCCGTGAAGGGTTCAGCACCGCCGAGGCCCAAGAACGGTTGGAAGAGTTCGGGTTCAACGTGCTCAAAGCCAGGGAGAAGGTGACACCATTGCGGCTCTTCCTGGACCAGTTTAAGAGCCCGCTTGTCCTCATCCTGCTCTTTGCCGCTGGCGTGTCAGCCATGTTGCAAGAATGGGTGGATGCCCTGATTGTTCTGGCCATTGTTTTGGGCAGCGCTGTGCTGAGCTTTGTCCAGGAGTACAGGGCCAGTACTGCCATCGAGAAGCTGCGTGTGCGGGTAACGATCAAGGCTACCGTGTTGCGCGATGGCCAGCCGCAGACGATTCCCACCGAGGAGGTGGTCCCTGGCGACGTGGTGTTGCTATCGGCTGGCAGCCTGGTACCAGCCGATGGCATTGTGCTGGAAGCAAAGGACTTTTTCGTCAACCAGGCCGTGCTTACTGGGGAGACCTTCCCGGTGGAAAAGAAGCCTGGCTTGACCGAGGCGCGTGCCAGCTTGGCCGAGCGCACCAACTGTGTCTTCATGGGCACAAACGTGCGCAGCGGCGGTGCTCGCGCCTTGATCGTGGAGACCGGAACGTCCACCGCTTACGGCCAGATTGCCAAGCGCCTGGAGTTGCGCCCACCGGAGACCGAGTTCGAACGTGGCATCCGTCACTTTGGCTATCTGCTGACCCAGGTGATGACGTTGCTCGTGCTGGTCGTCTTTGCCGTCAACGTCTTCTTTCATAAGCCGGCTGTGGATTCGCTGCTCTTCGCCGTTGCTCTAGCAGTGGGGATAGCACCGGAACTGCTGCCAGCGATCATCAGCATCAACCTGTCCAAGGGAGCGCAGACTATGGCCGATGAAGGGGTCATCGTGCGCCGCCTGGCCTCCATTGAGAACTTTGGCAGTATGGACGTGCTGTGTACGGACAAGACGGGCACGCTGACCGAGGGCGTGGTACAATTGGACGGGGCATTGGATGTGTATGGACAGCCATCGAACGACGTCTTTCGCTACGCCTACCTCAATGCTCACTTTCAGACCGGGCTGACCAACCCATTAGATGAGGCGATCACCGCTCAGTCCCAGCCGGACATCCGTGAGGTGCACAAAGTGGATGAGATCCCCTACGATTTTGTGCGCAAGCGGATGAGCGTGGTGGTGCAGACCCAGGTAGGGGCATCCCTTGCGGATGCCCAGGGGCTGGCGCAAGACCAGCCCCTACTAATCACCAAAGGAGCGCTGGAGAACGTATTGGCGGCGTGCACGCAGGTGCGGGAAGGTGCCGATGCCGTGCCACTGGACGACGCACGGCGGGCGCAGATCCAACAGCGCTACGCTGAGTGGAGCGGACAGGGCTTCCGCGTGCTGGGGGTGGCGACTAAGATGGTGTCGCCACAGCCAGTCTACACCCGTGACGACGAGCATAGCCTGGTCTTCGCTGGTTTCCTGCTCTTTTTTGACCCACCCAAACCAGACGTGCAGAAGACCCTCACCCAACTAGCCGAGCTAGGTGTGCAGCTCAAGATCATCACTGGCGACAACCGGCTGGTGGCACAGCACCTAGCAGAACTCATCGGCATGAAGGTAACTGGTGTGGTGAGCGGCAAAGAATTGGACGAACTGGACGATGAAGCACTGTTGCATGTGGCTGAGCACACCAACCTGTTCGTCGAGACGGAACCCAATGACAAGGAACGCATTATCTTGGCGCTGCAAAAGATGAGGCATGTAGTTGGCTACTTGGGCGATGGGATCAACGACGCGCCGGCCCTCCATGCGGCGGACGTGGGCATCTCGGTGGATAAGGCCGTGGACGTAGCTAAGGAAGCCGCCGACTTTGTGCTGTTGGAACCGGACCTGGAAGACCTGCGTCGGGGCGTCGTACTGGGGCGTGCCACTTTTGCCAACAGCCTCAAGTATGTATTCACTACGACCAGCGCCAATTTCGGCAACATGTTCAGCATGGCTGGAGCATCCCTTTTCCTGCCTTTCTTGCCTTTGCTGGCCAAGCAAATCCTGCTGAACAACTTCCTCTCCGATTTCCCAGCCATGACCATCGCTACTGATGACGTGGATCGCGAACTGGTGGAGAAGCCTCGCCGCTGGGACATTCGCTTCATCCGCGATTTTATGGTCACTTTCGGTCTGGTAAGTTCGGTGTTCGACTACCTCACTTTTGGCATGCTGCTGTTCATCCTGCGCGCTACAGCGGAGCAGTTCAGGACCGGCTGGTTTGTGGAGTCGCTGATGACCGAGTTATTCATTGCGCTGGTTGTCCGGACGCGGAGGCCTTTCTTCAAGAGCAAGCCGGGCAAGTATTTGCTGATAAGCACTCTACTGATTGCGGGAGTGACAGTGGTTATTCCATACCTGCCGTTCGCTGGGCTCCTGGGGTTCACTCCGTTGCCGATACCGCTGATGCTGGCCTTGCTGGGGATTACTGCGCTGTACATCGTTGCCTCGGAGATAACGAAGAAAGTCTTCTATAGGCGGGTTCAAATCTAATCGGGGATTGGCTTCGCCATCCCTGTCAACACTGTGCGTCGGGTGGTGCCTCAGTTGATCGCCCAAGGCCACTACTCTCACCCCTGGCTGGGGGTATCCGTCCTGCCCTTCGAGGCCGAGGGTGCGCGGTTCCTCCGTGAGGCCGGGATGGAGGTTCCCGTGGCAAGGGGCTGTTGGTTGCTGAGGTAGTGCCAGGCAGCCCAGTGGCCAAGGCTGATATCCATGCTGGGGATCGGGTTGTATCCGTCGGCAATGTGCAAATCCCAGTGGGCGGCGACATCATCACCGCCCTCAACAGCAAGCCTATCACCAGTTTTGAGGAACTCACGGTTTACCTGGAGGCAGAGACGCAGGTGGGGGATGCGGTGGAGGTGACTTTCATTCGCGGCGGCCGGGAGATGACGGTGAAGGCGACACTGGCCGAGCGGTCGGAGTAGTTCTGGTGGAGCAAGGGTTGGTCGTTCGCGTGTGGCGTTATCTGCTCCCGCTCCTCTTGCTGGGGCTGGCGGTTCATCTCATCCTGCCACAGTTGGCCACCCTCGAGCATTCGCTGCAGGTCATCAAGGGGATGGCGCCATGGGCAGTGGCGCTGGCACTCGTGGCCCAAGTGGTGAGCTATCTGGGCAGCGGTTACCTCTTGCACACCCTCGGCGCCATGTTTGGGCAACGGTTGTCATTGGTCCGTGGCATGCTGATCACCATGGCCACCTCCAGCGTTGGCCTGGTGGCTGGTGGGCTGGCCTACGCCACGGCTACCTATCGTTGGGTGCGCGGCAGCGGCGTCAGCGCGGAGGGGGCCGTGCTAGCAGGATGGCTGCCTAACCTGCTCAATGGCGCTGCACTGATGGTCACCGGCATATTCGGTTTGCTCCATCTGCTGATCGCGCGCGAGCTTTCGGCTTTACAGGCCATCGGTTTCGGGTTGACCTTGCTGATACTCACTCTCGCCTTCGGTGCGGCTTTATGGGGCGTGCGCCATCGCCCGCAACTGACCAAGTTGGCAGTGCGGGTAGCCAGCCGTTGGGCCGCGCTGCGCCGCCGCCCATACGATCCTGCCACGACCGAGGCCACCGTAGGACGGTTGTTTAG
>JBAWAP010000353.1:0-12234 GCA_049589355.1 Anaerolineae bacterium | reverse complement strand
ATCTACAGCAATGTACCAGGCGATGAACACATCTTCCCAATCACATTCGGTGATATAGTTGGTTAAGCCGATCATGGTGCATTCTCCTTTCAAAGGTTGGTAGTGCCTGAAGAATACATCATGACGACTATTCTGGCAAATCACCCGGGCCTCACATCAGGCCAAAAACTAGCAGATAAAGTTACTCATAGAGAGGCATAACTGTTCACCTTCTCAGAATCGCTCTCAAGGATATTTTACTACTGTTTTCGGATTTGGTCAAACTATAACTCAGCCAAAGGAGGACTGCATTGCGAGAACTCACTGATCGGGCTTTGAACATGGCCGAGAGTAAAGGCGCTACCTACGCCGACATCCGGATTGTGCGCCGCGAAAACCAAAGCATCCTGGTCAAGAACGGGAAGGTGGAAGCCCTCTCCCAGGACGAAGACCAGGGCTTCGGTGTGCGGGTCATCCTCAATGGAGCCTGGGGCTTTGCCTCCAGCTCCCTTCTTTCGCTGGAGGAGGTTGAGCGGGTAACCGCCCTCGCTGCTGAGATAGCCAAGGCCAGCGCCCTGGTCAAAATCAAAGATGTGGACATTGGCTCACCCATCGTCTACTTGGACACCTACCGCACGCCAGTGAAGACCGATCCTTTTCAGGTGCCTCTGGAAAGGAAAATCGAGTTGCTCATGGCTGCCGATGCGGAGATGAGGCTAACCAAAGGGGTGACAGTGGCCCAGTCTAACCTCCAATTCGTGTGCGAGCGCAAGGTTTTCGCCAGTTCCGAAGGTTCTTTCATCGAGCAGGAGATCATCGAGAGCGGGGGCGGCCTGGAGGCTACGGCTGTCGGCGAGGGTGATGTCCAGAAGAGAAGCTACCCCAACTCCTTCGGCCGCCACCAGGGGACGGCTGGCTATGAGCTCATTGAGGAGCTAGATCTCGTTGGCAACGCTCAGCGAGTGGGTGAGGAGGCAATGGCGCTGCTCACGGCTTCCCAATGTCCGAGCATGGTGACCACCCTCATCCTGGGAGCTACCCAGTTGGCCCTGCAGGTGCACGAGTCCTGTGGCCATCCCATCGAGCTGGATCGGGTCTTCGGCAGCGAGGCCAGCTTCGCCGGCACCAGCTTCCTGACTACGGAGAAGCTGGGAACGTTCCGCTATGGCTCGGAGATCATCAACATCACTGCCGACGCTACCATCCCAGGCGGCCTGGGCAGCTTTGGTTACGACGACGAGGGGGTGCCGGCCCATAGGATGCCCATTGTCAAGGATGGCATCTTCGTCGGTTACCTCACCTCGCGGGAGACAGCGGCGATGCTTGATCAAGCAAGCAACGGCTGTATGCGGGCCGATGGGTGGAACCGCATTCCCATCATCCGCATGACCAACATCAACCTGGAGCCGGGGGAATGGGACTTCGAGGACCTCGTCGCCGACACCGATGAAGGGATCTACATGGAGATGAACAAGAGTTGGAGCATTGACGACAAACGCCTCAACTTCCAATTCGGCACTGAGATGGCCTACCAGATCAAAAACGGCAGGCTGGGGCAACTGTACAAAAACGCCACCTACACCGGCATCACCCCGCAGTTCTGGGCAGGCTGCGATGCCATCTGCAGCGAGAAGCACTGGAACGTGTGGGGCACGCCCAACTGTGGCAAGGGCCAGCCCCCGCAGGCTGCCCACGTGGGCCACGGTACGGCTCCGGCGCGGTTCAGAAACGTCCAGGTAGGGGTGATGAGATGAAAGCCAAAGCTCAAATAGTCCTTGGTCAGGTGGTCGAGTGGTCCGGAGACTGAGAGACCAGACCAAGGACCATCCGACCATCTGACCATCTGACCATCCGACCAAAACGAAAGGAGCAACAATGCTGGGTGAAAGAAAGACGCGCGAGGTTGCCGAGCGGGTCCTATCTCTGTCCGCTGCCGAGCAGACGGAAGTGCTGATCATGAGCGGGGACAGCGGGCTGACTCGCTTTGCCAATTCCTATATCCATCAGAACGTGGCCGAGCGAAATGTGGGGCTCAGAGTACGGGCCGTGGTAGGCAAAAAGATCGGCGTAGCTTCCTCCAACGACCCGAGCCAGGAGGCTTTGGAAAGGGTGGTGGGGAGTGCTTTAGCGATAGCCAGGCTCCAGCCTGAGAACCCCGACTTCACATCGCTGCCCGGCCCGGCGCCTATTGTAGAAATCGAGGCTTTCGACGAGGCCACGGCCGGTTTTAGCCCCAAGGCTCGGGCTAAGGCGGTGGGTGTGATCTGCCAACTGGCCGTAAATAATGGGCTGATCGCTTCGGGGGCCTTCACCACTGGCGTTTTCGAGTTAGCTGTGGCCAACTCCCTGGGTACATTCGCTTACTATTCCGCCACCTCGGCTGACATCAGCACCGTTATCATGAGCGATGATAGCTCAGGTTACGCTGCGGCCGTGGCTTGGAAAGTTGGAGAAATCAACACCGAGGCGTTAGGTGCCGAGGCGGTGGAGAAAGCCCTCCAGAGTCGCAATCCCAGAGAGCTGCCCCCAGGCCGCTATCCGGTCATCCTGGAAGAGTACGCTGTGGGTAGCATGTTGGATACGTTAGCCCACCTGGGCTTCGGTGCTTTGGCCGTGCAGGAGGGACGCAGCTTCATGGTAGACCGTTTCGGGGAGCAGATCATGAGCGATGCCATCTCCATCTGGGACGATGGCCTTGATCCCACGGGCTTGCCCATGCCCTTTGACTTCGAGGGCGTGCCAAGGCAGCGAGTTGATCTGATAAAGAGAGGCGTGGCTGAGGCTGTCGTGTACGACTCCTATACGGCTGGCAAAGAGGGGAAAGCTTCCACCGGACATGGACTGCCCGCTCCAAACACCCATGGTCCCGTTCCCGGCCACCTGTTCATGGCGCCTGGTGAGATGAATAAGGAGGAGATGTTAGCCTCGATGGAGCGGGGTCTCTGGGTGACTCGCTTCCACTACACCGTCCCCGTCCATCCCAAGCTGTCCATTGTCACCGGTATGACCCGCGATGGGACTTTTCTTGTCGAGAAGGGTGAGATTTCCTACCCCATCAAGAACCTCCGCTTCACCCAGAGCTACGTAGAGGCGTTAGCTAACGTCGAGCTGGTAGGCCGCACGACCAAGCTGCAACAGAGTTGGTTCGGTGGCATCCGCACCCCGGCCCTAAAAGTGGCTGAGTTCGAATTCACCGGCGCGACGGAGTTTTAACAATGGAGCAAGGGATCAGAGGAGCAAGGGCACCCCTTGCTCCCCTGTTCTTTGTTCCTCTGCTCCCTTGAGGAGTGAGAAGTGCGATTCCTCATCACTGGCGGAGCTGGGTTCATCGGCGCCGCCTTAGCAAATCGTTTGGTTAGGGAAGGACATCACGTGCGGGCCCTGGATGACCTCAGCGCCGGTGATCCCTTGCGCCTCGATTCCAGGGTGCTCTTCACCCGTGGCGACGCAAAGGATGTCCCCAAGCTCTGGACACTGCTGCAGAATGTAGACTGCGTCTATCACCTGGCGGCGCGGGTTTCCGTCCCGGAGTCCATTCTTTATCCCCGCGACTATAACGACGTGAATGTAGGCAGCACAGTGGCCGTTATGGAAGCCGTACGGGACGCGGGGATAAAAAGGGTGGTCTTAGCTTCCTCGGGAGCTGTTTACGGCGAACAGCGCAACCAGCCCATCAGCGAGAAAACCATCCCCAGCCCTAACTCACCCTACGCTGTGAGCAAGATAGCATCGGAGCACTACGTATTCACCATTGGTGCCCTTTACGGCATAGAGACAGTTGCGCTCAGGATATTCAATGCTTATGGGGCAGGTCAATTCGTGCCCGCTTCCCACGCCCCAGTCATCCCCCAGTTCCTCAAACAGGCCCTGGGAGGCGGCTCGCTGATCGTCTTTGGCGATGGGAGCCAGACCAGGGACTTCGTCTACATTGACGATGTAGTGGATGCCTTGGCTGCAGCGGCCACGGCCTCCGACGTAGATCGCCACATCATCAACGTGGGAAGCGGCCAGGAGGTAAGCATCAACCAGTTGGTGGAGAAGGTGGCTCGAGCCACCGGCCGCGAAGTCAGCCAACTTTACAGCCAGGCCGATAACGGCGGTGTCTCCCGACTGGTGGCTGATGTCAGCCTAGCCCGACGGAAGCTGGGCTACAGCCCCAAGGTTGACCTGGATGATGGCCTAAGACGGATGCTAGCCTCGGATCCCCAATTTCGGCTAGCAACTCACCAATGACCAATGACCACCTGACCAACTTGGGCGTTTTTCTGCTCTCCATGGCCAGCTTGTCCTTGGAGATCACCCTCACGCGGATTTTTTCCCTGGCCCAATGGTATCACTTCGCTTTCATGGCGGTCAGCATCGCCCTCCTGGGCTTCGGAGCCAGTGGCTCCTTCCTCTCCCTCTTCCCCAATCTGGTCAAAATAAATCTGACCAAGCTCCTCGCTAGCCTCTCAGCGCTTCTAGCTCTTGGCATCCTGGCCAGCTATTTGAATATCAACTACATCCCCTTCGACTCCTATCGCATCGCCTGGGAACGGGAGCAGACCCTCTTCCTGGCCATCTACTATCTATTCTTGGCGCTGCCTTTTTTCTTCGGCGGCTTGGCCATAGGTGCCCTGCTGGCAGCACGACCTGAGCTGGCAGGCAAGATCTATTCCTTTAACCTGGCCGGTTCGGCTCTGGGCTGTCTGGCTGCGGTAGTGGCCCTGCCTCTCCTGGGCGGAGCAGGGACAGTGATGCTCAGCGCCTTGCTGGGAGCACTGGCGGCCATCGCATTCTCTACTGGAGACTGGCTGGAAACTAGAAAGTCCAATCTCCAATCTCTAATATCCAGCATCATCGCGCTGACCCTGCTCTTTCTTACTATCCGCCCTCCATCTTTCCTGGAGATTCGCCTCTCCCCATACAAGGGTCTCAGCCAGGCTCTGCTCTATCCTGAAGCTGAGGTCGTCTTCAGTCGCTGGAACGCCTTCTCCCGGGTGGATGTCATCGAGAGCCAGGGAGTGAAGTCGGCGCCGGGCCTGAGCCTGGCCTATCCTGGCTCTCTGCCGGTTCAGTTGGGCCTCTTCACCGACGGCGATAACCTCTCCCCTATCACCAGGCCTGAAAAGCTGGATTTCACTGACTACCTGCCTGTCGCCCTGCCCTACCACCTGCGGCCTCAAGCGAAAGCACTGATAATCGAGCCTAAAGGCGGCCTCGATGTCCTGGTGGCTTTACACCAGGGGGCTTCGTCGGTGGTAGCCGTGGAGAGCAATCCGCTGGTGATCGAAGTCGCCAGAGATGCCTTCCAGGACCCTTATCGGGACGAGAGGGTGACGGTGATGGTAGAGAATGGCCGCAGCTACGTGCGTCGCGTGGGGGAGAGATTCGACATCGTCCAGGTGTCGTTGGCCGACACCTACCGGCCCGTGACCTCCGGGGCTTACAGCCTATCGGAGAGCTATCTCTACACGGTAGAGGCATTTGTTGACTATGTAGCTCACCTGAGCGAGGGCGGCCTGCTGGTGGTGAGCCGCTGGCTGCAAATGCCACCCAGCGAGGACTTGCGGGCCGGAGCCCTGGCGGTGACGGCTTTGGAGAAAGCAGGCATCTCCCAACCCGAGCGGCGTCTGGTAGCTATCCGCAGTTGGTCAACATCCCTGCTGCTGGTAAAAAATGGGGAGTTCACGGCTGAGGAAATCGAGGCAGTGAAAAGCTTCTGCCGTCAGCGGCAATTCGACCTGGTATACTATCCAGGCATCCAGGAGGCCGAGGCCAACCGTTACAACGTCTACCCAGAGCCCGTCTATTACCGAGGTTTCCAGGACCTCCTGTTCGGTGACCGAGCTCGCTTCTACGCTGGCTACTCCTACGACGTTTCTCCCACCAGCGATGATCGCCCCTTCTTCTTCCACTTCTTCAAGTGGAGCCAGACGCCGGAAATCCTTCAGACCTTCGGCAAGGTCTGGCAGCCCTTCGGCGGAAGCGGCTACTTCGTGCTGGTAGCCCTCCTGATCCTGGCCCTGCTGGCTTCGGCGGTGCTCATCCTTCTGCCTTTGTTGTTCCACCGGAGGCAGCCTGACGCACCACGGGTAACCGGGGAGGAACTAAGGGGACCCAGGTGGCGCGTTTTCGCCTACTTCGCCATGTTGGGATTGGGCTATCTCTTTGTCGAGATACCCCTGATGCAGCATTTCATTCTCTTCCTGGGTCACCCCATCTACGCCTTCGCCGCCGTGCTCTTTGCCATCCTGCTGTTCTCAGGGCTGGGCAGCATGATCTCGGCCAGGCTCTCCTTGCCTAGAACCCTGATGGCCTTGATCGGAGCCATCATCCTCTATCCCCTCGTCCTCCCCCTTGTCTTCCAATTGCTGTTGGGCCAGAGCTTGGGCCTGCGCCTCTTGGTCTCTGTGTTGAGTCTAGCCCCGCTGGGCTTCCTGATGGGCGTGCCCTTCCCCAAGGGCATCGAGATCATTGGTCGCTTGGCCCCCGATCTCGTCCCCTTGGCCTGGGGCATCAACGGCTGCACCTCGGTGCTGGCCTCCATCCTCTCGGCCATGCTGGCCATCTCCTTCGGCTTCTCGCGGGTGCTGGTGGGAGCGAGTGTGGCGTACCTGGTGGCATTGGGGGTGATCTATCCGCTGGGTGTTGCCGAAAGACTACAGCGGATTGGGAAAGGAGCGGACTGAGAACCGGAATCCGTTCCTTTCCGAATCCGTTATAGTGTTGTGTGCCTCCCTTTTGTCAACATACTACTTGACGTTCTTACGACTTTGCTCTATACTAAACAAAGAATAGCGGTAATTGAAGGAGGTCTCTATTGAGATGAGTAATCAATTGAACAAGGAGCTTCACGTATTTGCAGAAGATCACGTATGGGTCAGTGACCAACTCGAATCCCTGCTCGATAAATATGGCGAGCAATGGATTGCGGTCAGGAATCGCCGCGTCATTGCCAGCGATCCGGATTTGATGTCATTACTAGGTAAGTTGGCAGACCCTGCGCACACGTGTATCGAGTTCGTGACTCGCGAACCATTAGAGATAATACTATGATCATACAAGGCCGCTTCATCAGGGACGCACCGTACTTTGTTGCTCATCTCCGCTCAGCGCAGTTTCAAGGGCTTATCTGGCTGCTGGCAGATACAGGGGCGTCTCGCACGATGCTCCTTGACCGTGATGTAAGATCACTGGACATCCCTGCTGAGGCCTTGGAACCAGCGTTGCTTGCTCTCGTTGGCATTGGGGGCAGTGTCCGCTCGTTCGTGTTGCGCGATGTGGAGGTAACATTGGCATCCGACGAAGGGGATTACATGCTGCGGCAAGAGCTGTGGGTGGCCCAGCACGATCTGGACCGGTTGCCCCCTGAAGAAGTCGCCCGCATTTTGAGGCTTCCCTCCGTTATGGGGCGGGATCTCATCAACCGTTTTCGCTTCACCTGCGACTATCAAGCCGGACAAGTGCACCTGGAGCGCAGCGGGAGGTGGTGATAGCAATGACTTTACAAGAGATTCTGGCCGACATCTCCCTATGCCAAAAGCTCAAGTGCGCCAACGCGCGCTCCCAGGAGTCGGCTTTTCAGCCGACTTTGGTTTTTATTCGTTGCTTTCTGAATTCGTTGTAGTGTTTGGCCGAGGTTCCGATGAAAGACTTCTTCATCAGCTACAACAGCGCCGACCGCACCTGGGCCGAGTGGATCGCCTGGCAGTTGGAGGAGGGATACCCATGGGGGTGATCTATCCGCTGGCTGACTTGGGAACTTCCTCCGCTGGCGAGGGGTTGGGGGATGATACTTAAACATCCTGGCAACATGCTACTTGACGTTCTTACGACTTTGCTCTATACTAGACAATGAACGGTGGTAATTGGGAGGAGATCTCTGTTGATCTGGAATGTTCGCTATTACATTGACCCAGAAACAGGCTTGCCCCATATCTACAACCATAGCGTCACTGAGGAGGAAGTGGAAGAAGTACTGGCAAGGCCGGGCGAGGATCGGCAGGGATATGAGGGAGCCCGGGTGGCTATTGGGCAGACTGAGGCAGGACGATACCTTCGAGTCATATATGTGCCCGACCCTGAGCCGGGCAGTGTGTTCGTGATAACCGCTTATGAACTTCGTGGGAAACCCTTGACGGCGTATCGCCGACGTAGACGCAGGAGGCAGAGATGACAACCAGACACTTTCCGCCTGGGTGGGATGAGGACCGAGTACGTCGAGTTCTTGCCCACTACGAAACTCAAACAGAAGAGGAAGCTGTCGCCGAAGACGAGAGAGCTTTTGAGGAGGCAGACCGAGCCGTGATAGAAATTCCCATTGAGCTGATGCCTGTCATCCGCGAGGTGATTGCCCAATACCAGGCAAAAGTAGGGGCCTGAAAAGGCGGCGGATAGCACAGCCATGAACCCATTCCGGTCGCTCCGTGACTACGAAGAATCTGTTTATGCCCTCAAGCAATGGTTCCTCTACTAAAGCTCAAGTGCGCCAACGCGCACTCCCATGAGTCGGCTTTTCAGCCGACTTTGGCTTTTATTCGTTGCTTTCTGAACTTGTACTGAGCCTGTCGAAGTATTCGTTGTAGTGTTTGACCGAGGTTCCGATGAAAGACTTCTTCATCAGCTACAACAGCGCCGACCGCCAATGGGCCGAGTGGATCGCCTGGCAGTTGGAGGAGGAGGGGTACACGACGGTGTTCCAGGCCTGGGACTTCCGGCCGGGCTCCAACTTCGTGCTGGAGATGCAGCAGGCGGCCACGGAAGCCGAGCGAACCATCGCTGTCCTGTCGCCAGACTACCTGGGCGCGCGCTTTACCCAGCCCGAGTGGGCGGCCGCCCACACAATCGAATAGCGGGAGAAATGAAAGCGCGATTGTTCACCGTATTCATTCTCGTGGTGGGCGTAGGCTTGCTTCTCACATGGATCGTCACCGCCCAGAGGTTGGAGCTAAGAACACCACCTCACAGCGGTTCCCTCTCTGTATCACACCCTATGCCAACGTCTACGACGCCCATTATCTGGGAAGAGGAGCGGGAAGATCCGTGCACTAACTGCCAAACCATTCTGCTCTGGCCTAAAGAGCTTTCGCAGTTTGTAAGCGAATACTTATCCTGGGAAATGTGGCTGGGGGACAGGCGTGCAGCACCCTATTCAGTTCGAGACGAACTATTAGTTTCTGTCCATGCGATTGCCACCATAATCCCTGATCTAGAAGTTGAGACGGATGAACCCGACTCAGACCTCATCATCGTTTCAGGCAACTGGGCGGCAGTCAGCGCATTACTTGACCAGCTTAGAGATTACCCGTTGTTGGAGCGAGTTACAGAGGATTCGCCTGCCCAACGTGATGAAGCCAGAACAGCTTGGACGAAATCGAAGTTGGAGAGAAACTACGATACATCCCGGGGTCTTCCTGCACCTGGAGTTAACATACGAACCAACTGGGTGAGCAATGTGGTGTGGGGCTATAGCACCCCAGGCGCTACTATTTGCGTCACGTTAACCCGTAGCAGTTCTCACGTTCTGACGACCACGACAACGGCCAATCCTGAGGGGATTTACCATGCTTACCTGATATGGGAGATTCGCGATGGCGATGTCATCGAAGTGAATGATGGCACTGGCATCAAGACGGTGTCGGTCATCCCGCTGAGAGTTTCTGGCAGTGCCTCTACCGCGTTAGTTACAGGTCTTGCACCCCCTGTCCCTGAGATGATAGAGAAAACATCTGGCACACTTCCTTCCTTGGAGGTGACAGTCGGTAAAGCCACTCAAAGTGTCATAGCTGACAGCCGAGGCACATTCGCCGTAGATTTCAGCGACAAGCCATTTCGCCCAGGCACCCGCGGATTCCTTCGCTATACAGACAGCGGGGGAAATCGGATATTCATGGCATTCGGCGCGTCTATCGTCAACGTAAGAAGAGACACCTCGTATGGTCGTCCTTATGGTGATACCCATTCGGCAGGGATCAGCTCAATCGTGTGGGGTAGCGCTACGCCGAATGCTGCACTAATAGTCACCCTCACTCGCCCGAGCACTTTCGTGGTCACACGTACTCTGACAGCAAACCAGGTTGGAAGCTTCTCGGTTTCCGTGGATCGTTTGATTGAGGATGGTGACATTGTACAAGTATCTGACGGTGCCTCCGTGAGAACCGTGCAGGTCCCGATAATGACTTTCCATGCCGACCCAGTTACAAGGATTATCACAGGCACTGCGCCCGCGGGGATTGCGACGACAGTGCCAGGAGCGCCACACTCGTTCCAAATCTCCATTGGAGGCAACACGCGCCAGGTCACCACGACAGCTACCGGCGAATTCTCCGCAGGCTTTACCGCCAATCCATATCTCGCCGGTTTGTTGGGGGCACTGCGTTACACGACTCCAGACGGCGATAGGGTATACAAGCCTCTCTTTGTAGCAGACCCCTTGGTGCGAGGCAAACTCGGCGATTGGCGGGCTGATGTAATTCTTGGCCAACCCGATTTCTCGCAAATCACGTACAACGAAGTTGTGGGCAACAAAATATTCAACCCGGGAGGAGTGTATGTAGATCGGTCAGCCCAACCCAACCAGGTTTATGTGTATGATGGCGGTAATAGCCGGGTGTTGGGACTCTCGCACCTGGGCGTATGCCTGGCAGGTGCGAATGCAGGTCAGGTTTGCACCACTCGGTCTGATTGTCCTGGCTCGAGTTGTCAAATTCAGGAAGAGCGAGCAGCCGATATCGTGTTCGGCCAACCCTCATTCAATTCGTCTGCATGCAACGCCGACAGTGGCTATCAGATATACCCGGACGTGCTGATGGCAAGTGCTGCGACGCTGTGCGGAATGCGGGAAGAGCAAATGAGCATCACTGAGGGCGGTTCACAAGCAACCATGGCGGCGGACGCTCAAGGCAACCTCTATGTGCCTGATTACTTCAATAACCGGTTGCTTCGCTACAACAGTCCTTTCACAACAGACACCGTGGCAGACTACGTTTGGGGGCAGAGTGATTTCTCTGGTACAACATGTAATCGTGGGGCTGGGTTCTACCTTCACTCAGATGCAAGGAGTCTGTGTCTAGCCAGTGTCCCAGGCACTGGTCCTAACGTAGCGGGTGTTGCCATAGATACCACTGGAAATCTTTGGGTGGCCGACACCATGAACAATCGGGGGCTGCGTTTTCCCCTCGATCCTGCACTAGGCATGCCTACCGACGAGGCTGACCTCGTTCTGGGCCAGCCAGACTTCTCGACGATTACACCGGGAACGGGCCTCAATCAGTTGGACAAGCCCACATCTGTGCGTGTAGACAGCAATGGAGTTGTGTATGTCGCTGACAGTCGTAACAACCGTGTGCTGGCTTTTGAACCTCCTCTTTCAAGCGGAATGCTCGCCAGTCATCAGATCGGGAGCGGCCTAATAGAACCCACAGGCCTGGAGATTGATCCAACTGGCGGGTTATGGGTGAATGATTCAGGTAACGGCAGGTTCATCTACTTTGCTAACGGGGTGATGCAGAAGACCGTGAATTCGGAGACGCGTATATGGGGTGGGCTGGGCGTTGACCGCGACGGCAATATTATGGCAGCCGGTCACGATTCGCAACAGGGGCTACATTACTCTGCACCGACATATACGTTGGACGCGCTGTTTCTGCGCAGCGAATCGGGGGGTAGTTTCAATCAAACAAGTTCTCGTAGTGCATACGGTGGTCTGGGTCTCGAAGTGGCGGCTGGTCAGTTGATTTATGGTGGTGGATCGCGTATGTTGTTCTGGAACAACCCCTGGGGCCTCACCAATTACCAGGCAGCGGATGGAGTTGTAGGAGAGCCAGACTTTCGAACTCAAAAGAGGTGGGGGCCGTGGTTTCAGAGAATGCGAGTGGACGAGCAGGGACGGCTCTGGGTGATCAAAGGTGCTGTTTGGCCAGAAGTCTATGCTAACATCTACGGCTACCAACTTCCCCTAAAGACAGGAGCGACGCCGGTTTTCACAGTAACCTCGCCACTGCCACTTCAAGGCGGAGGGGTGTTCACGTGGACCGTGGGCCTTTTACAAGGTGGCATCGATGTTCAATCTGAATGCGACTGCCTCTGGTTATCGGACCAGTACAATCATCGAGTATTCCGCATCAGGAATGTCAGCACGCAACCGGTTGTTGACGTTGTTCTCGGGCAACTAAACATAGCCGGGACACAGTGCAACCAAGGACGTGGACGCGACTTTCCTTCCCGAGATTCTCTTTGTGATCCGGGAGCACTGGCTTTCGACAGAGCTGGAAA
>JBAWAP010000352.1:0-1552 GCA_049589355.1 Anaerolineae bacterium | reverse complement strand
TCGAAGCGCTTGGCCTCGTCCTCGGAGACGACGGTGACGCCCATGCCCTGCACTACGTCGAGGTCGTCGTCGAAGGTGCGGGCTGCCTCGGGGGTGGCGTAGGCCTTGAGGCCGGCCTTCAGGTGCTCAGCGAGGGCCCAGTGGCAGGGGCCGCCGCCCATGGTGACGCCGGTGAGGACGACGGCGCGGCCCTCGCGGGTGGCCTGGCGGATGCGGCGGGCGGCGATCTGGGTGGCCGAGGGCATGATGAGCTTGAGGCTGCTCTCAGGCGGCAGGGAGGAGTCGAAGAGGAGGATGTCCTGGGTGCCGGTGCCGGCATCAACGGCTAGGATGCGCACTAGCGAACTACCTCTAGCCCTCCCACGTACCCCCGCAGCACCTCCGGCACGACTATCGAGCCGTCGGCCTGCTGGCAGTTCTCCAGGACGGCGATGAGGGTTCGCGGCAGGGCCAGGCCCGAGCCGTTCAGGGTGTGCACGAACTCTGGCCGCGCGCCCTTCTCGCGGCGGAAGCGGATGTTGGCCCGCCGCGCCTGGAAGTCGCCGCAGTTGGAGCAGGAGCTGACCTCCAGCCACTCGCCGCAGCCGGGCGCCCACATCTCGATGTCGAAGGACATGAGCGAGGTGAAGCCCAGGTCGCCGGTGCAGAGCTGGACCACACGATGGGCGATGCCCAGGGCGCGGCAGACCTCCTCGACGTGGTTCACCAGAGCCTGCAGCTCCTCCTCCGAGTTCTCCGGCTGGCAGAACTTGTACAGCTCCACCTTATCGAACTGATGGCCCCGCTTGATGCCCCGCACGTCGCGGCCGGCGCTCATCTTCTCGCGGCGGAAGCAGGGGGTGAAGGCGACGTAGTGCAGGGGCAGGGTATCCGGCTCCAGGATCTCGTCGCGGTGCATGTTGGTCAGGGGCACCTCGGCCGTGGGGATGAACCAGAAGTCCTCCTCGGCGTCGCGGTACATGTTGTCGCGCAGCTTGGGGAGCTGGCCGGCGCCCCACATGCAGGCCTCGCGCACCATGAAGGGCGGGTAGACCTCGCTATAGCCGTGCTTCTGGACGTGCAGGTCGAGCATCCAGGCGATGAGCGCCCGCTGAAGGTGGGCGCCCGCGCCCTTGAGCAGGTAGAAGCGAGAGCCGGAAAGCTTGACGCCGCGCTCGAAGTCGATGATGCCCAGGCGCTCGCCCAGCTCCCAGTGGGGCAGGGGCTCGAAGTCGAAGACGGGGGGATCGCCCTCCGTGCGGACGACGACGTTGCCCTCCTCTCCCTCACCCAGAGGCACCTTGGGGTCGGGGATGTTGGGTAGCTGGAGAAGGAAAGCGTTCAGGCGCTCCTCCACCTCTCCCAGCTCTCCCTCCAGCTCCTCGATGCGCTGGCTGACCTGCCGCATGCGCTCCAGGAGCTCGTCGCGGCGGGCCAGCGCCTGCTGGTAGTCGGCGGCGGCCTGGCTGCTCTTGCCCTGCTCCTGGACAGTGCGATTGAGCTGGCCCATCTCGCCGCCGGCGGCGTTGCGTTCGGCTCGCAGGGCCTCCACCTCCTGGAGGAGGCGGCGCCA
>JBAWAP010000351.1:0-2074 GCA_049589355.1 Anaerolineae bacterium | reverse complement strand
GTGCTGGGGCGACAACGTGTACGGTCAACTGGGCGACGGGACGTGGACGGATCGCAACACGCCTGTGGATGTGAGCGGGCTGACCAGCGGGGTGGATGCCATCGCCGCCGGTGAGTTTCACACCTGTGCGCGGACGGCGGGCGGCGGCGTCAAGTGTTGGGGCGACAACTACTACGGGCAACTGGGCGACGGGACGACCACGCATCGCACGACGCCGGTGGATGTGAGCGGGCTGACCAGCGGGGTGGCGGCCATCGCGGCGGGTGGGTCTCACACCTGTGCGCTGACGGTGGGCGGCGGCGTCAAGTGCTGGGGCTACAACTTCTACGGTCAACTGGGCATTGGCGAATTCGGCTACTATCCCACGCCTGTAGATGTGGTGAGTCCTGCAGTAACCCCCACGCCCACCAGCACAGCCACGCCTACGGTGACACCGACTGGCACAGTAGTCACAGCCACACCTACGGCAACACCGACGAGGACGCCAACTCGTACAGCTACCTCCACGCCGACAGGCGCGGTAGTCACAGCCACGCCTACGGCGACACCCACTAACACGCTGACGCCCACCCCCACACCTACCGGGACGGCCACGCCAGGGCTGGTCATACACAAAGCTGCCAGCGCCGATGTGGTAGCCCCCGGCGAGCCCATCACTTACACCATGCGCTATAACAACACCAACCCCTGGGACGTGCAACAGGTGCGCATTGGCGACCGCATCCCGGAAAACACGACCTACATCGGTTGCAGCGGCGGCCTCAACTGCGTCCGCCAGGACGAGCGGGTCTTCTGGTATCTAGGCACCGTCGCCCCGCAGGCTACAGGCACGGTGCACATGGGTGTGCAGGTGATCCCCGATGTACCCGATGGCACCGTCATCACCAACACCGCCTGGATCACCGCTCCCAGCCTGGTCAACCCGGTGTTCAGCACGGTGACCACCCTGGTTGAGGCCGGGGTCTTCAGGGTGTACCTGCCCCTTGTGCTGAAGGCCTACTGAGCGGCGATTTCTACGTGGGCTTCTTGCATCTGGAGGGCTATCGCCCTACGCTGGGGGTTGACACCACCTCCGCCGACCGCCGTAGCTTCGAGGTAGACGGCGCATACTGGGAGCAACAGGCCAGCGACTACATGATCCGGGCGGTAGTGGTGCAGCGCTAAAGCTGTTTCAGGTGGGTGTCCAGGTCGTAAACGTTCGGCTGAGTTGACGGGAAACTCATATTGTGGTAAACTGATTGTAGTTAGCAGACCGCTGAAGCTCGCCCTTCACGACGTAGCATAACATAGCAAACAACGATGACCGCGACGCCAGCCAGGGACGTGCTTTGGTGCGCCTCAAGGCTGGCGTTTTGCTTTAGCGAGCAAATTACTGCAATCCTATTTTTGAAGGAGGTGATGAAGCCAGACACAAACGAATGCTTTGACTTTTAGAACATCAGCCAAGGAGGGAAAACCATGCGCTCGACTGTATCAAGATTAACAAGTAGATTAGCGGCAAGACTCAGAACCACCAGCGAGTGGTCAAGGAAAGGAGAGACAAAAATGAAAAGCAGAACTATTGTGATCCTACTGGCAACGGTAGCCATTCTGACCCTGCTCTGGGCCGCAGGCAGCGCCATTGCCAGCCCGCCAGGGGAGGGACCAAGGGGCGAAGGGGAGGTGACCATCGCCGGGATGGTGGCTTCCAGCATCAGCTATCAAGGGAGGCTGACCGATGCCGACGGCAATCCTGTGCCCGATGACACCTACACCATGGTCTTCAGGCTGTACGGAGTCTCCAGTGGGGGCAGCTACATCTGGGAGTCGGCTCCCCAGAGCGTAAACGTTTCAGGTGGGCTTTTCAACCACATCCTACCCGTCCCGCAGGATCACTTCGATGGCCGGGAGCTTTGGCTGGAGATAAAGGTGGGAGATGAGTGGCTTTCGCCCCGCCAGCAGATCGTGCCCGTCCCCTATGCCCTCAGCCTGCGGCCGGGGGCAGAGATCAAGGGCGAGACCGATGAGCCTGTTATTGAGGGAGAAAACACCGGCCACGGCCATGGCTTGGTGGGTCGAGCCACATGGTATAATG
>JBAWAP010000350.1:0-12605 GCA_049589355.1 Anaerolineae bacterium | reverse complement strand
GGATTAGTCCTGCCTGGCCGCCGAGGCCTGATTCTCTATTGGCAGGGTCACGGTGACAGTTGTCCCCTTCCCTTCCTCGCTGTCTATCTCGATAAGCCCATTATGCCGTTCAACGATGTTATAGGCGATATATAACCCCAGACCCGTGCCCTCGTCCACGTCTTTGGTCGTGAAGAAGGGTTCGAATAGCCTGTCCAGGTTGGCCTCGGGAATGCCACAGCCGTTGTCTGAGACAAGCACCTGGACGGCTTTGCCAGAGCCATCCAGCCGGGAGGCAATGCGAATCTCGCCATTTTGCCTATCGGGTATGGAGTCTCGTGCGTTGAGCAGCAGGTTAATCCAAACTTCTTCGAGATGATGGCTGCTGGCTGCCACCGATGGAAGATCTGCAGCCAGGTCTTTGATCATAGAGACATTAGACCTTTCAATCTGATAGGCGATAAGGGAAAGGGCATTATTGATGGATTCGTTTACATCAATGGTAGTGAACTCATACTCCTCCTGGCGGGAGAAGGTCAACAGGTTCCCGATAACTTTGCTGGCACGCTGTCCTGACCGCTCGATAGCTTTGAGGGATTCGTATCCTGGTTGGCCCGGCTTCAGATCTGCCATCAGTACCTGGGTATCGCCGATTATGGTCGTCAAGGGGTTCCGGATCTCATGGGCGATCCCGGCAGCCAACTCCCCAATCGCCGAAAGCTTAGCCGATTGGAAAAGCTGGGCCTTCGTTGCCGCTAAGTCCCTATACGCCTCGCCCAGGTCATGAAAAAGCCGGGCATTATCAATGGCCACACCGATTTGGTTGCCTATAGAGGTAAGCAACTCCACATCCTGAGGTGAGAAGTGGCGAAGATCGTGGCTGGCGATGTCCATCACCCCAAGTACCTTTTCCTTTGATTCTAATGGTATGCAGGCAAAAGACCGAAATCCCCTGTCTTTCATCTCCAACTCTGTCTTCGAGAGGGCAGCTTCCTCAAAAATATCCTCTACTAAGATCGGTTTCCCTGACTGCGCTGCTCGCCCGGTCAGCCCCTGTCCCAGTTTCAGCGAATCAGCTTCGTGAGGCAACTCCTCAGGAAAGCCACGATGAACGGTAAAAGACAGTTCCCCAGTTTGCTCATTCATCAGAGCTATTGCGCCCGTCTCTATCCTCATCACCTCCAGCACCTTTTCCAGAGTGCTATTCAGAACCTCCTCTAGGTTCAGAGATCGGCTGACCGTGGCGGCGATGGCGTTAAGAGCAGAGATTTTCCTCAGGTTCTCTGTTTCCTTCTCAATCTCCTTTACCCTACTTCTCCATGTTAGGATAAGCCCTGCAATGGCAGCTATTAGCAGACCGACCTTCGGAATGATGAGATACTCGCTCTGCAACACGTTCGTAAACAGGTAAGTCCTGGACGGTTCATCTCGGGCTGTAAACCAAACACTGAAGTAGATGCTATCAATGGCCAGGGTTGCAAATCCCAGAAGTAGAAGAACTCTGGCAATCGTAGCGACCCTTGGCTCCTCGGCCTTAGGTTGCTCATATCTCGTCAGGAATACGAGAACGATAATACCCCATATGATGACCAGAAGCCAATATATAGCTATAGAGATATAATCGGCGAGGATCATTGCTATCTCGTCTTATCGTTTCGATGCCACCTTTGCTATTTAATACTATTATAACCCATTTTTTGCATTTATGCAAAATCAAAAAAGGGCTATGAGTCGCTAGGGCTCATAACCCTGGTGTAGAGATGGAATAGATTGGTGGGGGTCTCTTGTAGCTATGGCGTAATGGCGTAGGTTACCTGTATCTGCACGCTGAACTCCAGCTCGCCAGGGGAGATAGGGCCACCTCCAGCGGCATATTCACTGGCCATGCGTATTCCCATCGTAGCAAACGGCCCGCCGATGACCTCGCTGACCTGAAGGACTTCGCCCAAGTTCACTCCGTTGAGGTCCGCCAGTTCCTGCGCCCTGGCTTTGGCGTCGGCAATGGCTTTGCTCCTGGCTTCGCTCGTCACTTCACTGGGATCATCCAAGGTGAAGTTGACGCCATAGACATTGTTGGCTCCCGCTTCGATTACTTCATCAAGGATCGTCCCTATCTTCTCCAGGTCGCGGATCTTAGCCCGCACCATATTAGAGACGCGGTAATTGCCCTCTATCTCCGGCGGCTTTGCTTCTACCACGGGGCTGACCTCTGGGTAGCGCTCGAAGTAGATGCTGTAGTTCGAGGTTTGGATGTCCTTCTCGGCGATACCCGCCTTTTGGAGCGTGGCCATGATAGCCGTCATCCGCTCTTTGGCCTCCGCAGTGGCCTCCTTCACCGTGGGGGCTAGCACCTCTACGCCGACGTTGGCCTCGGCCACGTCAGGTGTCACCGAGACTTTACCCTCCCCAACGACGGTGATGCTGCGCTCTATGGATCTTGGTGCCTCAACCGAGCTGGCTGCAGGTGCGCAGCCAACTGCTACGGCCAGCAGCACCATGCAAACTAGCAAGCTGATGGCAACTCTTTTGGACATGACTGGATTCTCCTTTCTTTCTTTAGTTTTGTGCAGAGAGGCATTTTCCTCTTGCACCATATTGGACGTTTATTGCCTCGAAAAGGTTCCCTGGTCTGCATCGCGGTGGCATTGGCGGTGATCGCCGCCTAGGGCTACGACTAGGCAAAATACGAAACCTGTGATAGAATTACTTACCAGTTGACGCGACCGGGGTGTGTAGGCAGCTTTAATAAAGTAAAACGCCCCTGGCTGTCCTCTTCACGAGGAAGGCGGCCACAGGCGGCCACCTTATCGCCAGGGGCGGGTAAACCGGACGCACCGGTTTATTACAACTTGATTATACAGTCATCTACCGTTCCTGTCAAGTACGGAACTTATGCTACCCAGGTCATTCAGTTCTCAAGCCGAACATAACTGCTACAAAGAGCTGATGGCGAAGAAGGCAGCCTGCCAGTTGACGAGGCTTAGGTATGTGACCGGGGTGTGCAAGCAGATCTGAACTGGCCATTGTTAGATCAGGGAGTAGCGAAGCGATGGATCCCAAGAACAGTTTTCTTTTCCTCGTCGGCACCTGGTGGCTGGTGGGCTTCACCGGGGTGATGATGCCTGGCCCAGTCTCTGCCATGACCTTCACGGAGAGCGCCAGGCGGGGCTTCTGGGCCGGGCCGCTCATCACCGCTGGCCACGCCCTGGCCGAGCTGGCCATGGTGCTGGCTTTGGCCCTCGGCATCGGCGAAGCATTGCAACACAACTGGCTGGTGGGAGCTATTGGCTTCTTCGGCGGGCTGTTCCTGCTCTGGATGGGCTTCGACATCGCCCGCACGGCCTGGCTAGGACGGGTCACGCTGGACGGGCAACCCGCCACCACAGCCCCAGGCTCTCGCCAGAACCTCGTGGTAACGGGCCTGTTGGTCAGCGTGGTGAACCCCTATTGGGTCCTCTGGTGGGCCACGGTCGGTACTGGATACCTGCTCCTCTTCGTGAGATTCGGCGTCCCGGGGATTGTCGTTTTTTACCTGGCCCACATCTCCACTGACCTGCTGTGGAACAGCTTGCTCTCGTTCGTCGTCGCCTCCGGTCGCCGCATCCTGAGCCAGCGGGTCTACCGGGGCATCCTCGTCGCTTGCGGCCTCTTCCTGATGGCCCTCAGCGTGTACTTCATCGGCTCGGGGGTGAGTTTCCTGCGCGGATGATCGGCCGATGAGGGCGAGGAGCTGAACATTCACCTGTTAAGGAGGGATGGTTATGCAACCCTTTATCGTCGCTTGCGCCCAGTTCGCCGTCAACCCTAACGATGTAGCGGCCAATGTAGGGAAGGCCATTCACTGGATCGAGCGGGCCGCAAAAGAAAACGAGGCAGAGTTAGTTGTCCTGCCGGAGGCAGTCACTACTGGCTTCACCCCCAACTGCCCAGCGGAGGAACTTTGGGAGCGCGTGGACACACTCCCCGGCCGGATGACGGAGCCGGTGGCCGCCGCAGCGCGGGGGCTTGGAGTGTATGTCGTCTTCCCTACCTACGAGCGGGGACCGGAGCGGGGCGTGGTCTACAACAGCGCAGCCCTCTTCGGCCCCGATGGGGAACTGCTGGGCGTCTATCGCAAGACCCACCTCTTCCCTACCGAGCGGCTCTCCGGCGGAGGCCCTTCCGCAGGGCTCAGGCTGCGCACTGAGCCTATCGAAGTGACAGGCTGGTCCACGCCCGGCCACGAACCGGTCGTAGTGGAGACAGAACTCGCCAACATCGGCCTGACCATCTGCTATGACGGTGACTTCCCCGAACTCTACCGCTGTGAGGCAATCCGGGGAGCGGAGATCATCGTCCGCCCATCGGCCCTGCTGCGAAGTTTCGAGATCTGGGAGGTCACCAACCGCGCCCGTGCCTACGACAACCACGTCTACATCGCCGCCTGTAACGCCATCGGCCCCGACGCGGGGGGCAACTACTACTTCGGCCACAGCATGATTGTCAGTCCCATCGCCCAGGTGTTGGCGCTGGCGCGGGGCACGGAGGAGATCATCGCTGTCGAACTGGACCCGGACCCGATCCGCTACGTCACCTACGGTGCACGCACGCCGATGATCTTTGACCATCTGGAGGATCGCAACTTGGCGGCCTACCGGGACATCCTCACCCCGGCCCGCAGCCGCTTTGAGCCGGCGCGGCGCATCCCACAGGAGTGAGGGTTTCAAGTTGCAGGCTCTGAACCTGCAACCTTAAACCTGAAACGGAAGGGAGATGCACAATGCAACCACTGGAGGGAATTCGCGTCGTTGATATGACCCGGGCCTTGGCCGGCCCCTACTGTACCATGATGTTGGGCGACCTGGGGGCGGACGTGATCAAGGTGGAGCGGCCCGGCGAGGGGGACGACTCCCGGGGCTGGGGGCCACCTTTCGTGGGAGAGCCCTACGGCCCCTATCCGGGCGAATCGGCCTATTTCATCGCCGTCAACCGGAACAAGCGTAGTATCACCGTCAACCTCAAGAGCCCGGAGGGGCAGGAGATTGTGCGCCGGCTGGCCTCCATCTCCGACGTGCTGGTGGAGAACTTTCGCACCGGCGTGCTGGACGGGATGGGCCTGGGATACGAGGACCTGCACGCTCTGAACCCGCGCCTGGTCTATTGCTCCGTAAGCGGTTATGGCCGCACTGGCCCCTATGCCGACCGACCCGGCTACGACCCCATCATCCAAGCCGAAGGCGGAATGATGGGCATCACCGGACCGGAGGAGGGGCCGCCGTACCGGGTGGGGGTGCCCATCGTGGACATCACGGCCGGGATGTTTGCGACTACGGCGATCCTGGCGGCGCTGCGCGCCCGCGACCACACAGGCGAGGGGCAACTGGTGGACATCTCGCTGCTGGATGCACAGGTGGCCCTCCTGGCGAACGTGGCCTCTAACTACCTTGTTGGGGGAGCGGAGCCCCGCCGTATGGGAAACGCCCACCCCAACATCGCCCCCTACGAGGCCTTCCGCGCCCGCGACCGCTGGTTCGTACTGGCGGTGGGCAATGAGCGGATGTGGACCCTGCTGTGCGACACAATCGGCCGGCCGGATCTGAAGGACGACCCACGCTTCGCCACTAACGGGGCACGCGTTTCAAACCGGCCGGCGTTGGTGACGGTGCTCAGCGAGGTCTTTGCCGCCCGCGACGCCGACGAGTGGCTGGCAGAGTTTCAGAGGGTCGGACTCCCCTGCGGGCCGATCAACACCGTGCCCGACGTCTTCGATCATCCCCAGGCGCAGGCACGAGGTCTGGCACTGGAGACGGAGCACCCAACTGCTGGTCAGGTACGATTCACCGGCTTTCCGTACAAACTGTCGCAGACCCCGGCGGAGGTGCGCCAACCGCCGCCGCTCCTGGGCCAGCACACGGAAGAAGTGCTGACCGGGCTGCTGGACTACACCGCCGGAGAGGTAGCCCGGCTGAAGGAGCGGGGGGTGATCTAGTGTCTCAGACAGTAACTAAGGCGGAAATTCGATCTGGAGCTTACTACGACTCGGTGGTCCTGATGCAGTTGCAGCGCTCCCTGGCTGCCCTGCCTGGCGTCCTCGACGCGGGCGTAATGATGGGGACCGATGCTAACAAGGACGTCCTTGCCCAGAGTGGCTTGCTGACGCCGGAAGCCCAGGCTGCCGTGGCCGATGACCTGGTCATCGTGATCCGCGCCGAAAACGACGCCGCAGCTCAGGCCGCACTGAGCCAGGTGGATGCACTCCTCACCCAGCGCCGGGGGGGCATCGAACAGGACTATCGCCCCAAGAGCCTTGAATCAGCCGCTCAGATGATGCCCGACGCCCAATGGGTGCTGGTCTCAGTTCCAGGGCGCTACGCCGCTGGTGTGGCCCGCCAGGCGCTGCGTCTGGGTAAGAACGTCTTTCTCTACAGCGACAACGTCTCCCTCGATGATGAGATTGCCCTCAAGCAGGTGGCGGCTGAAAAGGGCCTTTTGGTCATGGGGCCAGACTGCGGTACAGCCATCGTCAACGGGGTGGGGCTGGGCTTTGCCAACCGGGTGCGCCAGGGGCCGATTGGGGTGGTCGGTGCAGCCGGAACGGGATTGCAAGCCGTGACGTCTCGCATCCACCAGTTGGGGAGTGGCGTCACCCACGCCCTTGGCACTGGCGGGCGCGACCTCTCCCAGGCGGTGGGCGCGGTGACGGCCCGCCAAGGGCTCGACCTCCTCAGTCGTGACCCCGAAACACGAGTGATTGTGCTCGTCTCCAAGCCGCCATCACCCCAAGTAGCCGATGAATTGTTGAAAACCGCCCGGTCGGCGGGCAAGCCAGTGGTGGTGGACTTCATCGGCTATTCACCTCCAGTCTGGCAGGTAGACAACCTGCGCTTTGCTACCTCCCTCGACGAAGCCGCCGAATTGGCCGTGCAGTTGGTCGTCTCAACACCCAGCGCGGAACTCGCCCCAGACCTGAAGCTGGACCGTTTCGCGCCGGAACAGCGATACCTGCGTGGCCTCTTCTCCGGCGGCACCCTGGCCTACGAAGCCTTGCTCATCTTACAGGGCTATCTGCCCGGCGTCTATTCCAACGCCCCACTGAACGAAGACTATCGCCTGACCAACTCGCTGGTCAGCCAGGCTCACACCATCGTTGACCTGGGCGAGGACGAATTCACCGTCGGCCGTCTGCACCCCATGATGGACAACGACCTCCGCATCCGGCGGCTGCAACAGGAAGCTGGCGATCCGGAGGTCGCTGTGATTCTGCTCGATGTGGTGCTGGGCTACGGCGCTCACCCCGACCCGGCCGGCGAACTGGCCCCGGCCATCGCCAGGGCACGTGCCCGGGCAGCAGAAGCCGGGCGACACCTGAAGATAGTCGCCGTCGTGGTCGGCACCGACGAGGATCCTCAGGACTTCGACGCCCAGGTGCAACAGCTAGAGGAGGCGGGAGCACGAGTGGAAACCAGTAACGAGGCTGCCGTCCGCTACGTTGGCCGCCTGCTCCGGTCCCTCTACCCGAAACCCGAAACCAAAAACCCGAAACCCGTAGACCTGGCGGTGCTACACCAGCCCCTGGCGGCCATCAACGTGGGCTTGGAGTCGTTCACCGAGAGCCTGATGGCGCAAGGCGCGCCGGTGATTCAGGTGGACTGGCAGCCCCCGGCCGGCGGCAACGAGAGGTTGATGGCGATCCTGGAGAGAATGAAAGGATAGAGGACGAACGGTTTGAGCTTGGGATGCACATTCCTCGGGTTGGGCATATGTAGCTAGGGGAGTTAGCCTGCGTGTTCATGAGGTGACCAGACCATGGAAATCTGGCAGAGACAACTGAGGTTCGATCCCATACCCCCACTTCTTTCGTCTGGAGATGAGGCGCTGCGGTATTTCGTAAGACGAGACCTTCTGGAAGGGGAGGTGGAGCCCATTCGTTACTTGTGGCAACTGCCCGAAGCCCAGAAGATCTTCAAAAAACAACAACCTGATGGTTCGTGGGTTTTTCCTGGTAAGAAGAAGCACAAAGACATCAACTATGGCCTGATCGAAACGTGGAAACAGTTCAGATTCTTGATAGAGAAATACGGGTTCAATAGGGAGGATCCACCCACCCAAAGAGCAGCCGAATTCCTCTTTTCGTGCCAGACGGAGGAGGGAGACTTCCGTGGTTTCCTGGCCAATCAATATGCAACCTACTACACAGGCGCGATTATGTCTCTGCTCATCAAGGCTGGTTATGAAGACGATCCGCGCATAGAGAAGGGATTCCAATGGCTTCTGTCAATGCGCCAAGATGATATGGGATGGTCGGTGCCGCTTATTACTCACGCTTTTGATAGAGAGACCAAGTACAAGCTGGTAAGCCAATATGCAGAACCGGTCGAACCTGATCGGTCAAAGCCATTCTCCCATAACTGGACAGGGATGGTCTTGCGAGCCTTTGCGGCTCATAGCAAGTACCGCAAGTCAGAGGCGTCCAAGATAGCTGCGAATCTACTAAAGTCGAGGTTCTTTCAGCCGGACTGCTATACCTCCTACCAAGCGGCAAGTTACTGGGTGAAGTTCCAATACCCTTTCTGGTGGAACAACCTGGTAGCAGCACTTGATTCCGTTTCGCTCATCGCCCCTTCGAGGGACGAACAGATGCAGAAGGCTCTCGACTGGCTGATTGATCATCAGGAGGCGGACGGTTTGTGGAGAACATCGTATGCCAAAGGCAAGAAGGTTGACAATGCAAAGATGAGGGAGATGAGGTTGTGGGTGAGTTTGGCAATCTGCCGGGTGTTCAAAAGGTTGTACGAAAATGAAGCCAGAGGAGAAAGCCATGCTTGACAAAGAACAGTTGTGGTCCCTCGTACAAGAAACTATGCGGGCCTTTGGCCCCTTCTATCGAGATGCCATGCAAAAGGCCATCCAAGATTCGGGCGCTCCCGATAACTGGCAAATACAGTCTGACGGTGAAAAAGCTCGCTGGACTGGAGATTGCCGGCGCAGCCCGTGTCAAGGCCTCCGGCATTGAAACCGATCGCCTGGCGCTGAAATTGAGCGGAGCCGGCCAGGTCAGCATCGAGGCACTTTCTGCAGAGGTACTAGAAGTAGATTCGCCTGGCGCCGGCGCGATCAATGTCAGTGGCAAAGTGGGGGAGCAGAGGATTGCGATAAGCGGGGCGGGTAGCTACAAAGCTCCTAAGCTAGAGAGCAGGCGGGCAAGCGTGGACCTTAGAGGCGCTGGGCACGCCACGGTATGGGCAGTCGAAGACCTGGATGTGGCCATCAGCGGGCTTGGCAGCGTGGAGTACTATGGCACTCCTACGGTCAAGAAGAGCATCTCAGGCCTTGGGAGCGTAACCAGCCTGGGCAATCCCTAAATGTGAACAAGGAGGAGCAGATAATGCCAGACCCACGAGTTGATAAACTGGCCGACGTATTGGTTAACTACTCAGTTGCGGTGCAGCCGGGTGACAAGGTAGTGGTGCAAGGAGGCACCCCTACCAGCCCATTGCTCAAGGCAGTGTACGTCAAGGTGCTACAGGCGGGAGGGCATCCGCTGATGTTGGTCGAACTGCCTGGGACGGAGGAACTGTTCTTCCGCTACGCTTCGGACGAGCAATTACAGCACGTGCCCGAACCGGTCAAGTTAGTCGTGGAAACCTACGACGTCTCTATCGGCATCCGAGGCGCGGCGAACACCAAGGCACTGAGCAACGTAGACCCACCCAAGATGGTATTAAGAAACCAGTCGCAAGCAGAGATTATGAGAATCTATATGCAGCGCGCCGCTGCCGGTGAGTTGCGCTGGGTCGGCACGCTGTTCCCAACCAATGCCCATGCTCAAGACGCCGAGATGAGCCTGAGCGAGTACGAGGATTTTGTATACGGTGCCTGTCTGCCGGATATGGAAGACCCGGTGGGGTACTGGCAGCGCTTTTCGGCCCGGCAGCAGAAGATTGTGGACTGGCTTGAAGGCAAGGAGCGGGTGCGCGTCGTCGGCCCAGAGACCGACCTGAGCCTGAACATCGCTGGCCGTGTTTTCATCAACTGCGATGGTCGCCTGAATATGCCTGATGGAGAGGTCTTCACTGGGCCGGTGGAGGATAGCGTCCAGGGGCACGTCTATTTCTCGTACCCGGCGATCTACCAGGGGCATGAGGTAGCCGGCATCAGGCTGTGGTTCGAGGGCGGCAAGGTGGTGAAGGCAAGCGCCGAGAAGAACGAGGATTTTCTGCTCCAGATGCTCGATACCGATGAGGGTTCGAGGTATGTGGGTGAGTTTGCCATCGGCACCAACAAAGGCATCACTCGTTTCACGCGGCAGATTCTCTTCGACGAGAAGATTAACGGCAGCTTTCACATGGCTCTGGGCCGAAGCTATCCCCAAACAGGTGGAAAGAATGAGTCAACAATCCACTGGGATATGATTTGCGATATGCGCGCCGGGGGCGAGATTGGGGTGGACGATGAACTGCTGTACAAGGACGGGCAGTTTGTGATCGAGTTCTGATGGCTTTCCAGTACAGCTTTGCCAGGTAAGTGCTGCTTGTGCTCACTGGCTTGACAAAAACCGAAAGCTGATGTATCTTCTTAGTAGATACACAAGAGGAGGCATTGCTATGAGAACGAGAGTGCAACAATGGGGAAACAGCTTGGCCCTACGCATTCCCAAACCTTTCGCAACTGAAATAGGATTACAGCGTGATTCCCCGGTTGACGTATCGCTGGTTGATGGAAGATTGGTTATCGTGCCGATTGTCAAGCCAGTTTTCACCCTCGAAGACCTGTTAGCACAAGTCAACGAAGACAATTTGCACAGTGAAATCAAGACTGGTCTTGCGGTAGGGAGAGAAGTGTGGTAAATCCGACAGACTATGTTCCTGAACGCGGTGATATCGTTTGGATTACCTTGGATCCGCAGGCAGGACATGAACAGGCGGTACGGCGCCCAGCAGTAGTACTCTCACTTTCGGCCTATAATGACAAGGTGGGCTTGGCGATTCTCTGTCCCATCACGAGTCAAACTAAAGGTTACCCGTTTGAGGTACGGATACCTGGCGAGCTAGGTATCACTGGAGTGATTTTGGCCGACCAAGTTAAGAGTCTAGATTGGCGCGCCCGCAAAGCCGAGCTCGCTGGCACATTACCAGCAACAACAGTGACTGAGGTGCTCCGAAAACTTAATACGCTGTTGTCCAGGTAGCCATTTGTGATTGAGTTGTGATGTCTGGGCTGAAGGTACAGGAGGGGTGAAGAATGACGGTTTCAAGCAATCATACCTTCAATCCACACATTTTCAATGTGTGGTGTCTGCATGAATCGCAGACCCTCTTGCTTTTGGGGCACTACACTTTGAAAAGTGTAGTTTGCAACTGCCTCTCCTGTCAGGAGACGCTTCATTTCGACCACTGTAGACGAAGTGTACCAGGCAATGCGAAACAACCCTGACCTGCCCAACAAGGACGAATTCGTGCAGAAACTGAACACCAAGTTACAGGCCAGACTCAGTGTACGGTTTAGTCAGACTAAACAATCTGGGCGGTAGAAGGCCCAGATGTGACCATCAGAGGTCTTGGCAGCACTGTAACCAGCCCGGGCAATCCCTATCCTCCCAGTCGAAAGCCTCGGCGGCGCAGTTGCCTTAATCACGCAAAGGAGACAGACAAAGACAATGAAGCACCAAAGATTGCCGCAAAGGATAATCGGTTTTACATTACTCGCATTCCTCCTATCAGCATGTGGTGTGCCACAGGCCACTGCTATCCCCACCAGTGTTGCTAGTCCGAGTGCGAGAACGGAACAAGCTCAGTTCACTGATCCGTTCGCTTATTGCGCGGCGGTTGGCGCTATTGATGTACCAGACGCGCGATATACGGGCCCCGATGTGCCCGAGGTGATTGTCAACGGTCTGAGGAGAGTGTTGGGGACGCCTGATGACGCCCCCATGGAACCGTTCGTTGCAGGGACCTTCTGGCGCTGCATGGACGGCAAGGTCTGGGCTTGTTTCGTCGGTGCCAATTTGCCGTGCACAACCAAGGCGGACACCAGCCGCACCCCCACACCTGATATGGCGGATTTCTGCAAGGCAAACCCAAACTCTGATTTTATTCCAGCCTATATCACGGGCCGCGCGACGGTATATGAATGGCGCTGCACGAACGGTGCGCCTGAGATCGTCAGACAACTGGTCGAGCCGGATGCCCAAGGCTTTCTGTCGAACATCTGGTACGAGATCAGCCCAGGCGACAATTCTTGATGTGTGTGAGGCATTAGCCAGAGATGCACGGCGCGAAATTCTCGCATATCTGCCGGCGACGGATTTCCTCAAAGGCACTTTTTGAAACCTGTGGTGAGCCGTCGGGTTGAGCTTGTCGAAACCTTGTCGAACCAAGTGTAGTTTGTGACTGCCTCTACTGTCAGTAGTCGCTTCATTTCGACCACTGTAGATGAGGTATATCAGGCAATGCGAAACAACCCTGGCCTACCCAACAAGGACGAGTTCGTGCAAAAACTGAATGCCAAGTTGCAGGCCAGACTCAGTGTACAGTTTAGCCAAACCAAGAAGCGGGGGAGCAAAGGATTGCGATAAGCGGCGCGGGGAGTGAACTGCTTTACAGTGGAGGATTCGGGAGCGTCGGGCGCATCATGCCCTGGATTGGGGG
>JBAWAP010000349.1:0-2454 GCA_049589355.1 Anaerolineae bacterium | reverse complement strand
GAAAAGCGCTACCGTGGACAAATGGACAACTGTAGCGAAGTACCAAAAACCATGTGGAAAGAAAATCTGGATAAACGACTCCACCCGTCCTATGACTTTGGTCCATACCTGATAAACGGCCAGAAGAAGCGAGATGACATTAGATCCAATGACGACGGCGATGATGGCAAGAAATCCATGCTTGGCGAAGTGGCCTCCAAGAGATAGCCTCAGAGCCAGGAAGCAAAAAAAGTAGAGAACAGGTGTCAACTTGCTGACAATGGACATCCATTTGATTTCCATCCGCGCTTGCAGCACAGCCAGAGAAATATACTGGATCAATACAATGGGTGCAAGAACGCACAGATACGGCAGGAACCGTACAGCAATCTCTTTTCTAGTCAGGTATGCTAACGTCGCCGGGTTCAGTATGATGAGGAACAGAAGAGTTGCTGCCACACCGAAAGTTAGAGCGGCATAGCCAAGAAGGAAAGCTCTGGCCTTTTCGGAATCTAGTTCCGGCAGGAACTTCACGATAACCTGGCTCCCGCCAAACATGAAAAAGGTAGCAACTACCGACATGAGCACGGCTAAGAACCCGTAGGTACCTAGCGCTTCTGGGCTTGTCCTGCCTAAGATAATGTTGGTCCCATAGGACAACGGAATGACAGCGAGGGAAAGCCCTAAGGTCCACTTGGCACCAATTACAGAGCTTTTGAATATCTGTTCGATGTCCACTTAGGCTCCAGCGTATTCTCTCAGTGCGCGCACGATACGCATACTTGCGTGGCCATCACCGTACGGGTTAACAACCTGTGCCATACGCCGATGAGCCTGCCAATCGTCGAGCAGCCGAGTAGTTTCACGAACGATGCCCTCGGTGTTTGTCCCTACCAAGATTGCCGCTCCGGCCTCCACCACCTCGGGGCGCTCGGTGAGCTCACGCAAAACCAGCACCGGGACTCCCAGACTGGGCGCTTCTTCCTGCACGCCGCCCGAATCGGTGAGGATCAAATACGAGCGGCTCATCAGTTGAACGAAGGATTGATAATCCATAGGCGGTAGCAAAGTGATGTTCCGCACGCGATCGAGAAGGGGGCGAACAGTCTCTTGGACGTTGGGATTCAAGTGGACCGGGTAGACAATATGTACCGCATCTGCATATCGGTGGGCAATCCTCAACAGCGCGCGGCAGATGCTCTCCAGCGGCCGGCCGAAATTCTCGCGGCGATGAGCAGTCACCAGCAGGATTCGTTTGTCCAAAGGGATGCCCCGGAGCGGCGAGCTCTGCACATCAAACTGCCGCGTTCTCATCTCTAAGAGGGCGTCAATAACGGTGTTACCTGTTATCAGAAGAGTCTGGGGTTCGAGTCCCTCCCTGACTAAGTTCCGGTGCGCAACCTCCGTTGGGGCGAAGTGGAGGTCGGCCACGGCGTCGATGATCCTGCGATTGATCTCTTCAGGAAAAGGCCGAAACCTGTCCCAGGTCCGCAGCCCTGCCTCTACATGACCGATCTTGATCCGCTGGTGGTAGGCGACTAGGCTGACGGCCATAGCTGTTGTCGTATCGCCTTGAACCAGGACCCAATCCGGCTGCTCTGCCAACAGGACGGACTCGATTTGAGTCGCCACACTGGCAACGATCTGGGAAGGTGACTGACGCTCCTCCATAATATTCAAATCGTGGTCCGGCTCTATCTGGAACAGCGTCAGCACCTGACTCAGCATCTGGCGGTGCTGCCCGGTGATGCATACCCGGCACATGAAGTCGGCTGGATACTGTCGCAGCTCCTTGATCACTGGAGCCAGCTTGATCGCTTCAGGGCGAGTGCCAAAGACGACAAGAACTCTCTGCATTGACCACCTTATGTACGAGCGGGATTCGTCTCCTCATTATGCTCTAGCGCTAATTATACCGCAATGATCTTCTCAGGGCAACTGGCTAACTTTAGGGGCTTGCGCAGCGAAGCCTGGGGAGCCTTCGGCCCGAGCTCAGGCCGAGGGCTTGAGGGGTACCCCCTCAACCCCACCTCTCCCTCGCCGAGAGCAAGGCCAGTGGGTCAAAGTCCCACCGCTGGGAAAAGGGAGAGGGGGTATTGGGGAGATATCCCCCACGCCCTCCGACTTGCTGCGCACGCCCTTTAGGGGTCTAGCGCTAAAGAATCGGAGCTCGTTTGGTAACTCGTGTTACTCTGGGCTGCAAAGGCTCGTTTTGGGCTAACTCCGAGCTTTCTGCGCTACACCTCACTTTAGCGCGATATGATTTAGGTCTAGAAAAGAAAATGCTAGGCCTCTTGACATGGCCTAGCATCTTCGATTTTGAATCTCTTTAGGCGCAGGACTATGGGTTAGCTTCCACAAAAATCGGGCTGGCTGTCACGTCGATTGTGACCTTGCCGTCACCCGCCGGCCCCTTGTCCCCCGGCCCACCATCGTCAATCACCTGCACTACCCCAGGGATCTCTGTATCAGGAT
>JBAWAP010000348.1:0-5603 GCA_049589355.1 Anaerolineae bacterium | reverse complement strand
GTGGGAGGTTGATTACCGGGGGATGATCGAGGCGGCAAAGGGGGTGCGGCTGGCCGAGGCGCGGACGGGGTGGGTGGATTGGGAGCGCTACTCTCGTCGCCAGCAGCAGCGCATGAATCTGGGTGGGCTGGTGGGCCAGGCGACTTATGAAGGAGATTTGCCTCCCTTCCTGCCCTTGCTGGCCCTGGGGGAGCTGGTGCACGTGGGCAAGGCGTGCGTTTTCGGCAACGGGTGGTACGAGATGGCGATTGGCGATTGACGATTGGCGATTGACGATTAGCTATTAGCCAAAAGCCAATGGAGGTGGGGGTGAGATGGCGGAGATTTGTAAGCAGGATGCGAACGAGGGTGAGGGAACGGGGGTTTCTCTGAAGGGCATCGCAGCGTCGGTGGAGAGGGAGTTGGCGCCACAGAGGGAGGAACGGGAGTACCCTGAGTTCACTTTCAACGGCCTGGCGACGCCCCCGGAGGAGGTTGATCGGAGCCTGCTCAGCTTCTTTGGGCAGTTGACGGCGCTTCCAGGTACCTGTGTGGTGCTGACGGGCAGGGGAGGGTTTCAGAAGGTCTACCACCCTGGCACCTACAGCATCTTCGATGTGCCTCTGGGCAGGGCGGTGGTTCAGGTGGTCAACATGGCTTCGCAAACGAGGGAGATTCCTACCGTCACTGCTCTGAGCGCGGATAAGTGGAACGTGACCCTTAAGGCCGCCGTTGATTTCAGGGTATGCGATCCAGTGAAAATCGCCGAAAGCCTGAATCCGCTGGAGACCCTGGATACGGTGGCCACTTCCTGCGTCCTGGCTCAGATCGAATCCATGTCCCACGATGCCCTTACCGGCCGGCCCGATGAGGGGGCAGGGGTTGATGAAGTGGCCGGGCAGATCCGGGAACGACTGAGGGGAAAGCCGAGTCTCAGGGGGCTGGAGATGATCAACGTGACCATCGCCCAGCGGAAGGGAGACGAGCGACGTATCAAGATCGTCCAGGACGCTACAGTGGAGGAGACCCGCATCGTTGAGGAGAGCATGCTACAGCAGCAACGGGATGAGGCTCGGATAGCGGATCTGGTGGCTCAGAAGAAGATTGCCAGGCGGGCGCAGGAGGTGGCTCTCGTTGAGGCGGAGACGGCTCGCCGCAGGATGGAGGAAGAGGAGAGGCTGAAGATCGCCCAGGCCGAGCTGGAGGCCGAGGCGGCGGAGATCCGTCGCCCCCAGGAGGAGTGGCAGACAGAGTTGAAACGCCAGGAAGAAGAGTGGCGAACGGCCAAAGAGCTGGAGATCCTCCACACGAAGAGCCAGCACGAGGAGAGGCTGGAAGCGATCAAGGGCATCGCTCAGACCACCGCTGAGGCGGCCAAGAGTGGCACTTTGGGGGGCCTGGGCGTCTCGCCTCGGCGCAGGCCGGAGACGCTGATCAGCGAGGCGGAGCCAGTGGTGGAGCAGGGCATCCAGGCGCTGCAGTCGTTTCAGGATAGGGTGAGCACCAGGACCTATCTGCCGACTCGGCTCGATTATCAGGATCCCTATCAACGCCTGCGCCTGGAGGAGCAGAAGCTGGCCAAGATCAAGGGGGCAGAGTTTGAGGTGATATTACGCAGTGGGCGCATAGCGGCGGCCACGGTGAACTACCGGGGGTACAAGCTCAAGATAGAATGTCCTCCCGAATACCCTGAGGGTGCCCCCAGCGCTACCATCGTCGGGTCTGAAGGGGAGGAGAAGCCTTTTGAGTTTGCTTGGGATGAGAGTTGCTATCTGAGCGACCTGGTGCGGGAGGCTCTGTTGCAGTTGGCTGTGGGGACGACAGTGGATGAGGGTCAGTAGATCTGATCTAGTTTTGCCAAGCCGGGGCGGGTTGGTTTGTGGGAGTCTACAGGTTGAAACCTGTAGTTGGCCGGGCGCTACTCTTGGGGAGGATGAACGCAAACTACACCTTTCGAAGGTGTAGTGCTCGCTAGCCAAGCCAACAGGTGGGAAGGGCGCGGCGATCAAGGCGAGGCGAGTTGGATGGAGCAACCTTACATTTACACTTCCGACAGGGAGGAGACGCAACTGGAGTCAGGGGAATTTGATGATTGGGGGGTGGTGCCTGAGGTGGTGGAGGGCTGCCACTCCATTTTCGCGGCGACTGCGCAACTGGCTGGTGCAGGTGACGGTCGAGGGGACTCGGCTCTGGAGGTTTTGGGCCGACAGATTCGGTTTATCGCTGGCCTCTATCACCCCCTGGGGGGCGATCTCCGCCCCAACCCCAGCTTGCGCACCCTGGACATGCGCTTCATCCCTCAGCCTGAGGGGAAACGAGTAAATGTTGTCCTGCTGGGTAAGGCCTTCGACTCCAGTGCCGATGTCTCCCGCCAGTTGGCCCTGGAATTTTGGGAGGAGTGCCGGAGCACGTTTCCCTTGGACTACGAGCTGAAAGCGGTCACAGCGGAGGCGGAGTTTGAGCGGTGCTTCTTGGAGGGCTTCATCGAGGGTATCACTGATGGTGGTCAGATGGTGGACGTCCGTCGCTACGAGGAGTTCATCCCGATGGAGCGGGAGGAACAGGTCTGGGAGCAGGATTACCTGGTCTATCCCTTCGTCTGGAGCGTTCAGGGGTTGGCTGAGTTGCCTCGGGTTCTGCTCACCCTTCCTCAGCGTTGTGTGGTCAGTGTCAGCCTGCGGCAGACCAGGCTCTACGAGGCCGAGGAGCGCCACCTTTGCGACCTCTATGCCACCTTCGAGAAGCTGGAGAAGGTCAATTGGCTGAAGGCGAAGGTGCAGGGGAAGGTTGGGATGCGGCTTTACGCGGAATACCTGCGGCGGCTGAGGTTTCCCTTCCTGATGAAGGTCCAGATCGCTGGCGAGGGAGTTGTTCCCAACAGCCTGATCCATGCCCTGGGGGTGGGCTTGACGGGCCTGCCCGATGGGATTCTGGAGGGCGGCGCCGACGACTATGTAGAGACCAGTTACGATTTCATCTTCCCCGAGACGGCGGAGGAGTTGGCCACAGCCAGGCGCAATCTCAAGCTCTTGGAGCATACTTGCTGGGGCCGGGACCTGCCCCTGGTCAAGTATCGGCGCTTGCGCTACCTGGTGGACGCCAGGTGGGCGAATTGTGCCTTTCGGCTTCCCCTCTCCCCCCAGCCCCCCTCTCCCAACCCTGGGTGAGGGGGGAAACGGGAGGCCCTCTTACTTCCCCCCCAGAGTTGGGGGGGACTGAGGGGGGGCTTTGCAAAGAACTCCTCGAACTTGTCGAGCACGTAGCTTATCTGCACCTCGTCCAGCCCCGGATACACTCCAATGAAGAAGGAGTTCCGCATCACCAGGTCGGAGTTCTCCAGCTTCCCCACGAGCTTGCACTTCATGTCTCGATAGCCGGGCTGCCTGAGGATGTTGCCCGCGAAGAGCAGCCTGGTCTCAATGCGGGCATCCTCGAGCCAGCGCACCAACTCCTGGCGGCTGAAGGGGGCCTCGGGCGTCACAGTGATAGGAAAGGCAAACCATGACACGTCGGCCCGCTCGCTCCAGCGGGGGAGGATCAGATGGTCTTCGTACCGCTTCAATCCTTGGAAGAGCCTCTGGAAGTTGTGTTTCCGCTTTTCGATGAATCCTGGCAACTTCTTCAGTTGGACGGTCCCCAAGGCCGCCTGGATGTCAGTGGGCCTGAGGTTATAGCCGATGTTGGTGTAGAGGTACTTGTGGTCGTAAGTATCTGGCAGGCCAGGTATCTCCCATTCGAAGCGCCGCCCGCAAGCGCCGTTAGGGTCTGGGGTGTTGTACTTGCACCAGCAGGCGCGGCCCCAGTCTCGGATGGAGCGGGCGATCTTGGCCAGCTTCTTGTCGTTGGTGATGACCGCGCCCCCTTCTCCTGTGGTGACGTGATGGGCTGGATAAAAGCTCAGAGTGCCCAGGTGACCAAAGGTGCCCACGTGCTTGCTATCGAAGTGCGAGCCCAGCGCGTCGCAGGCATCCTCGATGACGAAGAGCCCCCACTTATCGGCTAATCTCATGATCTTGTCCATCTCACAGGGGTTGCCCAAGGTGTGGGGCACGAACATGGCCTTTGTCCTCTCGGAGATGGCCTCTTCTAACGCCGAGACATCGAGGTTGTAAGTACCTAGCTCGCAGTCCACGAAAACGGGGATCAGGCCGTTTTGAATCAAGGGAGCAACCGTGGTAGGGAAAGTGACCGCTGGGGTAATTACCTCGTCGCCTGGTTCTAAATGGCCTTCCAATTCGTTGGAACAAAGTGTGGCAACGGCCAGAAGGTTAGCCGAGGAGCCGGAGTTCACAAACACAACCTCCGAGACGTCCAGGAACTCGCCGAGCTCTTCCTCGAATTCCTCGGCGTAGCGCCCCATGGTCAGCCAGAACTCCAGCACGGCATCCACCATGGCCATCATCTCCCGCTCATCGTAAACTCGCCCGGCGTAATGGATTTTGGTCTGGCCAGGGATGAAGGGTTGCTTCTCATGCTCTAGGCTGTAAAACTCCGCGATCTTCTCGAAGATTTCGCGCTTGAGAGAATCAGCATCGCTCATGGAACGCTCCCGCTTTGAGCTTTGAACTTCTCGGTGTACCATTCAATGGTCTTTCTCAGCCTATCCTCCAGGCTCACCTGCGGCCACCATCCCAGCATCTCCCTGGCTCTGTCGCTGTCGGAGCAGAGACGCCATATCTCCCTGGGACGATAAGGCAACGCCCCGATCAGCGGCCTCACGGGATGGCCCATCAGCTCCAACACCTTCAGCACCACATGCTTGATAGAATGCTCTTCCCCCGCGCCCAGGTTGATGGTCTGCCCGATGGCCTTTTCCGAAATGGAGGCCCTGATGTAGCCCTCCACCACGTCGTCAACGTAGATGAAATCACGGGTCTGTTCTCCTGCGGTCATTTCGAAGTCTTGTCCTCGTAGGGCGGAGAGGATCGTCTGGGGGATGAGGGCTCGCTCACTCTGGCGCGGGCCGTAAACGGTGAAAGGTCGCACAGTGACGACGGGGTAGCCGCGCGTTCTGTGATACATGTTGCAAAAGAGCCAGGCCGCCGACTTTGAGGCGGCGTAGGCATTTATGGGATCAACCATCTGATCCTCATGCATGGGTGGGGTATTGTGACCGTATTCGTAGCAGGTGCCGGTGTTGATAAAGCAGTCGCAGTCCGTCTCTCCGAGTGCCTCCAAGAGGTTCAGCGTCCCCATCACGTTGACCTGCACGGCGAGTCCCGGCTCTACGCCAGGCTCGGTGACGCCCACGGCGGCCAGGTGGTAGACCTTTGAGGCCCGACATTCTCGCACCACCCGTTGCACCGTCTGGCCCTCACGCAGGTCAACCTCGTGGACACGCACCTTGTCCAAGATGCTCGCGATGTTGGCTCTACTCGCACCAGGCTCGACGGCCAGGGTGACCTCTGCCCCCTCGGCCACCAGCCGCTCGGCCAGGTGCGAGCCGATGAAGCCGGTAGCGCCGGTGACCAGAACGCGGATGCCTTGCAGTATCGTTTACCCCCTCCCAGCACGGCGATGAAGTCGCCGTGCTACGGAGCTTCCACCCTGTAAACAGGGTTCTTTAGCCTGATTCATCAGGCGCTGCTCTGTAGCTCGGCCACTTTATGGCCGAGCGAGCCAAC
>JBAWAP010000347.1:0-8860 GCA_049589355.1 Anaerolineae bacterium | reverse complement strand
GACCACGCCCGACCAGCCGTGGGTGGCTACTACACTGGCCAGCAGGACCGCACCTACACGTTCACTGTGCAATGCGGTCTGCCCGGCAACCAGTGTGAGGTGGGCAAGGACACTTGGAGCCTGGCCTGGAACGATGGCGCCGGGGCGAGCGGCGCGCTGACGACTTTCGGCAACGGCTACAAGTCCCCCAACCTGCTGGACGTGGGGGCTTTCGGCGTCAAGCTGAGCCTGCTCACCGGCAAAGTCTACAACGGCGAAACCTTCACCGTCCAGGCCCTCACGCCGCGCGACACCTTCCAGTACACCATCAACCGCGAGCCTTACACCGAGCCGGTGGTCATCGTCTCCTACAACGATCCCCAGGGCAATCACCGCTTCGTTACGCCGGTGCATCTGAGCACACCGACCGAGAACCTGGCTCCGCATAGCGGCAAGATGTTGCACGGTGACGCCGACGTCGAGATCGTCACCCAGGCGCCGTTCGACCCAGAGCAGGCCAACACCACTACCCTGATCGCCCAGTCGCCTGTCGGAACCCGCCTGGTTGATGCTCACCTATTCCTGGAGTTCATTGATCCAGAAGGCACGGTGGTGCGCGAGGAGGCCACGACCGTGACCCTGGAGACGGGGCCCAACGTGGTTGACATCACCTGGAACCCTGCCGACTTCAACCCGGCCTACGATCCGAACCAGGATTACATCGTCATGGCCTTCTTCACCGACTGGCAGGGCAACATCCTGGACACGGCGGCCCGGCCCCTCTCCAGTTTCCAGGCCGATCCCAAGCCGGTGCTGGCCCTCGACGAAACCGGTACAATGTGGGACTTCGGCAGCGTGCCACAGGGTACGCTGCTCAACCACAGCTTTACGCTGGCGAACACGGGCATGATGAACCTCAAGGCCACAGTGGTCGGCACTGGGGTGCGAGCGGACCAGAATGTACTAGGCATACCCCCCTGGACCGATACCGGTCTGGATGTGGCTGCCGGCGACGCCATCGGCATCCGCGTCAGCGGCACGGTATGCTACGGTTGCAGCGGCACCTGCCTGTGCTACGGGCCGGATGGCAGAGGTGACGTTGCAGGCGAAGGCTGGGCACTGCCGGGTGCACCTACCTTGAGTCTGATCGCCAAAATCGGCAACGGGGCGCCATTCTTCGTGGGTAGCACCTACGTGGGCACCGCCCCGAGCAGTGGCCGCCTGTACCTGGGCACGAACGATTGCGGTGGCTGCTACAGCGACAACGGCGGCACCTACCAGACCCACATCGAGATTCAGGGCCTTCCCACCTCATTCCAGGGGCGTCCCAGCTTCAGCGTTAGCCCGGCAGATGCGACCAACCTGGACGTCACCCTGGACACCTATTACCTGCCCGCCGGCCCGTTCAATCGCTCGATCCTCGTTCGCACCAGTGATCCAGCCTATCCGACGCAGACGTTTCAGGTTCAGGGCACAGTTCAGTCCTACGTGGCACCAGCGCGGTCCATCCCGGTGAGTCCCTACCGCCCCTGGGACCAGCGGGTTGCCGTTTCAGGGGATCGTCAATATCGTGAGGTGGTCACGTTCAACGACACCATTGCCGCAGATGCCACGGCTGTTCATCCACTCAGGGTTTACAATGATACACGGCAGAGCGTGCTGGGAGTTGGCAAAGAGGTTGCCCGTGCTGCTGCCAGCGGTGGACTGGCAGCTTCAAGCGCTGACGAGGCAGTATCTGCTATAGGAGAACAGCCTCATAGCCCACAAGCGACGGCTGTCGAAGGGGTGAAGCGTTCAGGGGATTCTTCCCTTCTGTCCTCTCCACCGTGGTGGAATGGAAACTATCGGTATAGAAGGCAAATCTCCCTAACGGGTAATCTACCTGCCGACACAACCATAAAGCTCAATGTTCTCAACTTCAGCCAACTACAAAGTGAGGGCAAAGTCAGGCCTGACAAAGCAGATGTTCGGATAGTGCGCTATGTCTCTGGCACATGGCAAGAAGTAGCACGCAATTACATCACCGAATGGGAGGTAGATTTCAAACTATTGAGTAACCTGTCAGGATCAGATGATTCCTACCGGCTATATTATGGGAACCCCAATGCATCATCACCACCGACCTTTGCTCCCCCTGCTCAAGGTTGGTGGGTCGATATGTATCACGATAAATGGTGGACCGATTACGGTGGTACATGGATTTTCAACCAGTCTATGGATTTCGAGGGGGGCGAGGCAGTCTGCGGCCCTCCACTTGACCACGATGGACGAATAGGCTCTTCTTTCGACGAATCAGACAAATTCCGGGGACGTCTGTTCATTCCTGCAACTGGTACCTGGACGTTCCGGGTATATACCAATGACGGGTATCGCCTCTACCTGGATGACCTAGAAGTTGGACATTTTGATGGCTATGATATCAATCGATGGGCCACAATCGGTTCTGTCTATCTAAAGGCTGGCTGGTACAAGATGGACTTGCGGAACATGTGGGTCAACTGTGGAGGATGGAAATTCTACATGGAAGGACCTGGTTTTGGAAATCAGGCTGTACCTGCCAACTACTTTGCACTTCTCTGGGAGGGACTTCCTTCTGTGACCATCGGCGCAGAAGTCCCCCAGTATGGCACTGTATCCGGCAAAGTTTTCAGCGACAACAACAGTAGCGGCGGGCAGGATGCCGGCGAGCCAGGGCTGGCCGGGGTGACCGTGAGTCTGAGCGGCATTGGACAGACCTCTACCGGTGGCGATGGCAATTACACCTTTGTGGATGTTACGCCTGGTAATTACACCGTGTCCGTCACCCCACCGACTGGATATGTCAACACCACGCCAGGCAGCGTTGGCATTACACTCGAACCGGGCGGCACTGTTGTGGTCAACTTTGGCCTGTTGCCCAGGGCATCCATTTCGGGAAAGGTGTTTCACGACACCAACAACAACGGCGTGCAGGATGGCGGCGAATCCGGCATTGAGGGCGTGACGGTCACGCTGGATGGCACTGGACAGACACGTACCACCGCCGGCGACGGTTCTTATAGCTTTGCCGATCTGATGCCAGGCAGCTACTCGGTCAGCATCACCGTGCCCGATGGCTACGTCAACACTACCCCAACTACCGTGTCGTGCAGCCTGGCAGCAGGGTCTGTCTGCACGGCCAACTTCGGCATCCTGATGTACACCATCGAGAAGGTCGCCGGCAGCGAGCATCAAGTTCGGCTCTTCATGCCGGAGAGTTTCCGCTCGGGGCGCCGCTACTGGGCGCAGTACGGCCGCAAGATGGCCTTCAACGCCGCCGGCCAGCAACAGGCCCAGGTCAAGCTGCCCAAGGCCCACTACGGCACCGTGACCATGGACGTGCTGCTCGCGGAGCCGGTCTCGGCCAACACTTTTGTCCAGCTTAACCTGGACGTGGGATGCGACGGTAGCTCGGAATGGAGCAAGAACGCCAACCTGGCCATTCCGACCACCCTCTCCACCAATAACCTGGCTCTGGGCTTCAACCGCTTCATGGCAGGTGCTACGCCGGGGGGCGATGGCCTGGTGACCGTCCCGCTGTGCCTCAGCTTCAATATGGCCGGCCGGCTCTACCTGACCAACCTGGTTGCCACGCCAGATGGGATCAGCGACGTTTCCATCGGCCCGGCAGATGTGACCCTCAACCCCACCAATCCCGTCGAGGGGGACACTGTCAACGTCCAGGCAACGCTGCACAACACCAGCGGATACGACAGCGGTGGCCTGACCGTCAGCTTCTATGCCACCCCGCCGGACGGCTTCGGCGAAACCTACATCGGCAGCGACTTTGTGACCAACGTCCCCACCGGTGCTTCGACGTTGCTCAGGACAAACGGGACGGCCCAGGCCAGCATCCCGTGGAACACCCTGGGCTTCACCGGCGACGTGCCTGTGCGTGTGAAGGCCGACCCCTACGATCGGGTGGCTGAGACGAACGAGGAGAACAACGAGGCTACCACGGCGTTACGCATCCTCATGCGGCCCGACCTGCGTATTACCACCTGGCAGCTCTCGGACGAGGAGCCCGTCGCTGGGGGAACGATCAGCGTCACCCTCACCCTGACTAACGCCGGGGAAACCACGGCCATTACCCAGACAGTGGGCTTCTATCAGGGCAACCCTGACGCCGGCGGCACGCCTGTAGGAGAGGACGACCGTCCGCCCCTACCCGGTGGCACTGCCGATACGGTCACCTTCCTCTGGATGCCAGCGGTTCCCGGGTCCTACCGACTCTTTGGCCAGGCCGACCGGGACGACGCTGTCAACGAGTTCGACGAGGGAAACAACGATGCCTGGCGCGACGTGTACGTCGGCTTCCGGGGCCCGATCCTGTTGGACAGCGGCGGGGCCAGCGATCCGCCCTACACATCTACCCTCGGCTACGGCTATCTCAACCCAGGCACGCGCATAGTAACCTGTGGCGGCAGTGCGCCCGAAGCCACCTCGCGCGCTGCCATCACCAGCACGCTCTACTACCGCTTTGACCACCTTTTGCCAGGTCACTTCTACCACCTGGACCTGACCCTGCGGGACTGCGACGGCAGCCGGGCTGAAGAGGTCACGGTGAAGGGCATGCAGATTATCCCGCCGGTGGATCTGAGCGACCATCAGCCTCACCGCCTCTCCATCCTGCTGGATCCGGCCCTTTACCGCGACCGCACCATCACCGTAGGCATCTCCGAGACCCATGGCCTGGACGCCATGCTGGCTGAGATCTCCTTGCATGATGTGGACTACCGCTACGCCGACGCCGGCCACAGCGATGATCTGCAAGACCCCGCTGATCCCAAATACCCCGGTCCTCTGGCTGGCAAGGGGCGGGCCTACGGCTGGCTGGACGGTGAGCCGCTGCGCACCTGGGGCAACCTGCCATCGCAGACTGTGCGCATGGACCGCGCCGACACGGACCCCACCGATGATCCCGACAACGAGCTACGCTATCGCTTCGACGGGCTAGACCCGGCACGGCGCTACCGGCTGCATCTGGCCTTCCGCCAACTGAGCGGGGCGACCATCATACAGAAGGTGCAAATTGACGGTACGGACGTCAGCCCCAGCTTCAACTTGGACAGCGGGCAAGCCTACTCGATTACCCTGGCCGTGCCCCCGACCGCTTACCAGTCTGACGGCAGCATCATCGCCGGCATCGTGCGCATGGACTGCGTCACCAGCGAAGCCCAGGTCAACGAGATCGCCCTGGAAGAGGAGACCCTGCCCGCAGGTTCACCCTGCCACGTCATTGCCACCCCCTACCGCACCATCGCCCGCGGCAGTGTGACCATCCGCGGCGCACCGGCGCCCGCCGGCACGGTGATCCAGGCGGTCAACCCACGCGACGATGTGGTAGGCTGTACCGTCGTCCAGACGGCCGGGACATATCCCAACATGCAAATCTACGGCGAGGACCCACCGTCCATCCCCGGCATGAGGGACGACGAGATCATCGAGTTCCGCATCAACGGTATCTCCGCCGTGGCCACACCATCGCTCTACTGGCATAACGATTGGACGCCGTACACAATCAACCTGGCCATCGGCTCCACCGAAGGGCAGTGTAGTTACCTGGGACCTGGTTGGAATCTGATCTCTACCCGGATGGAGCCACCCGTGCCCACCGTCGAGCTCGTGCTGCGCTCTGTCCAGGGCCGCTATTGCCGGGTGCGGGCTGAAAAAGGCATCTATGACTGCGATCTGGACCCCGTCTACCGCAATCTCAAGGAGCTGGGCCCCCGCCAGGGCTACTACCTGAAGCTGGACGGTGCGACCGGCGCTAACATGCGCATTGAGGGAATCCCGCTGCCGGTCACCACGCCGCTTCCCCTGCACACCTACTGGAACTGGGTCAGCTACCTGCCCACGACCACCTTGTCCATCACAACTGCCTTACAGAGCATCGAAGGCCATTACCTGATGGTGCTCAGCCGGGACAAGGTTTACGACCCGGCCCATCCCGAATGGAGCGACCTCCTGACGTTGGAACCTGGCGAGGGGTACCTGATCCGCGCCACCGACCCCGTGACGCTGGTCTATCCGTCGGGCGTGGAAGTGACCAGCACCTCAGGAAGTGCCAGACATCTGATTGCCTCGACCTGCCCGGCTGTGTCACCCACGCCGTACCGAACCCTGCTGCGCGGCAGCGTTACGATCCACGGCACGCCTGCTCCGGTCGGCACTCGGGTGGAAATCATCACCCCCAGAGGTGAGGTTGCCGGCTGCACCATTGTGCGCTACGCCGGACAATATGGCTACGTCCACGTCTACGGTGAGGATAGCTCCACCCCACCCATTCCTGGCTTCCGGGAAGGAGAGCCGTTAGCATTCAGGGTGGACGGCCAGCCTGCCCTCCCCGCCACCGTCGTGGCCTGGGGCAACGATCTGGAGCCTCACGCCGTAGACTTGATTGTGGATAGCAGTCAGATTTACTTGCCAATGGTGATGAAGTGAGAAAAGTAAGCGGTTCTAACATGCCTGACATCTCAACGATACAACGTTGGCTTCTGATCTCAGTAGCCTTGGCCGCGATTGTCATCAGCTTGTTGCTCTGGCCGGCCCTGACGCGAACTGGCCAGGTAGGTATCGGCAGCGCAATGAGCGTCTGCCCTGTGGTTCCCAACACCCCTTACTTCACCATCGCCTACGGCACAGTCCAGGTGAACGGCGCCGACGCCCCGGCCGGGACGGTGGTAGAGGCGGTCAGCCCTCGTGGAGACGTGGTCGGCTGCGCGGAGGTGAGTGACCCAGGCCACTACGGCGCAATGTACATCTACGGCGAAGAGAAGTTGGCCGATCCACCCGTTCCAGGAATGAGGGATGGCGAGACAGTCACATTCCGCGTCAACAGCGTGGTAGCAACCGCCTCGCCCGTGCTCGTCTGGCATAACGATTTGACATCACACGAGGTAGCCTTGACTGCCAGCGGAGCCACGCCAACCAACACGCCTGCAGCCACACCCACACCGACCGACACCCCGACGCCCACCCCGACGCCGACAGCCACGCCGACGCCCACTCACACCCCGATGGCGACACCGACGAGCACCCTAACACCCACGGGCACGCCTACCATCACGCCGACGCCTACTGAGACTCCGACCATTACCCCAACACCCACGAGCACGCCCTGCGTTCTCGTAGGTAACCTTGACGGCGACAAAGATGTGGACGTGGCTGACATCATGCTCGTTGCTAGCCGCTGGCGTACCTCATGTGAGAACCCCAACCCCGACAACAGCGATGACACCCCTAACTATGATCCCCTCTACGATATTGATGACGACTGCGACATTGACATCGTAGACATCATGCTGGTGGTGGTGCACTGGGGGGAGACCTGTGGGTGAGGGCGCGGTTTGAATCGCGAAACACGCGAAAGGCCACGAAAGGCGCGAAATGCTTTCGTGGCCTTTGTTTGTTATGCCAGCGGCAGCGCGGTGTGAATCGCGAAGGGAATGAGGACCCTGAGGCGGCGACTGCCAGCTTCAGTAGTTTTGCACTTTTAACAATTGTAATTTGGAGCATAGCGCAACTGGTGGTATCCTTGGATGACAGAATCTAAAAGCCACTCAGGAGGAAGCTATGCCCCAGCCGATTCACATCCAAGATGCGCGTCTGGCGCAGTACATGCAGTTGTTCAGCGGCGTGTTCAGTCTGCCCCAGTGGAAGTACTTCGTGACCGTACTGCTGGGACTGTTGCATTGTGATGAACGGCGTACGCTGTCGGCTTTGCTGCGTCACGTCGCGGTTGGTGTGACCATCTTTGGCTTGTGCTACTTTCTGCGAGCAGCTCCATGGTCGGTAGACACACTGACAGGTGTGCGCCAAGCCCACTTCTATGACCAGGTAGCGCCGCTGGTGGCCACAGCCCACGCTGCACAACGTACCCAACGTCCGCGTAGGAGAGGTCGTCCCAAGCCAACCGTCGTGACAGGTTACTTGATCATTGACGACTCGACCCACGCCAAACGGTACGCCCGTGCTCAGGAGGGTCTGGGCAGTCACTACTCGGCCACCGAGAAGAAAGTGGTCAAGGGGCATAGTCTATACCAGAGTGTCTACGTGCTCCAAGGCCAGCAACTTCCACTGACACCGCGCATGTACCGTCGCAAGGCGACTTGCGAGGCGGAAGGTACACCTTTCCTCAGCAAGATCGATATGGCTTATGAGGACGTGACCACCTTCGAGCCGCCGCCAGACACCCATACCCACCTGCTGGTTGATACCTGGTACATGGCCAGGCGCATCTGGCGAGCCGCCCGCCGACGAGGCTGGGATGTCACCGGTGGGTTGAGCTGTAACCGGGTGATGCGTATGATTGACCCTGATGGCACTCGACGGTGGTTGAGGGTAGACGAGTACGCGGCGGCCTTAACCGCTGACGATTTTGAGCCCGTCATCTGGCCAACGCAAGAAGGCGACAAGGTGGTGTATGCCCATCTGGTCAAGACCTGGGTGCGCAAGCTCGGCCCCTGCCAGGTGCTCATCGTGAAGCTCGACCCAGACGATGACCTGGAGCACACGCACTATTGGGCCACCAGCCGGCTGGATGACACGCTGGAAGAAGTTGTCGGCCATGTGGCTCAACGTTGGACCATCGAAGTCCTGTTTGCCGACTTCAAGGAACTGATGGGCAGCGACCATTACCAGATGCGTTCGGCTTGTGCCATCATTCGTTTTTGGGCTCTGGGCTTGTGTCTTTACCAGTTCCTGGATGAGGTGCGAGCCACCCATCGTCGCGTTTGGGGAGAGCATCTCACCCTCGGTCAGGCTCGGCAACAGATACGCGAGTCCCACTGGGAAGGGCTACTTGATTGGATATCCGATCAAGCCCAGGCTGGTGCGACTCGCAACGAAATTCGCCAAGCCC
>JBAWAP010000346.1:0-9528 GCA_049589355.1 Anaerolineae bacterium | reverse complement strand
CCGCTGCCCGCCGTGAGAGAATTCGCCTGCACACGATAGATGCTAGCGAATTGGTCTGGCGAGCTATGGGGTTTGAGCCATCTTGAACTACAAATAAGGAGAAACAAAACCATGAAGATTGACAAGTACAAGTTCCCTGACGATCTCTATTACGACAAAGAACACAATTGGGCTCGGGTGGAGGGCAACATTGTTACCCAGGGGATGTCCGACTTCGGGCAGGACCTGGCTGGCGAAATCGTCTATGCTGAGGTGCCCCGGGTAGGGCGCGAGGTGAAACAGGGCCAACCCTTCATGTCCATGGAGTCGGGCAAATGGGTGGGCCGTATAAAGGCCATTGTCAGCGGCAAGATTGCCGAGGCAAACGAGGAAATCGAGTGGGAAAGCACCATCATCAACGAGGATCCATACGGCGAAGGCTGGCTGGCCAGGTTAGAAGCCGCTGACCTAAGCGAGCTGGACAATCTGATGCGCCCCTCCGATCCGGCGTTCGCAGAATTCATCGCTGCCGAGCGAGAGAAGTACCAGAAGTAGACAGCGTTGCAAACAAGGACTTTCTCGAGGCACATAGAAGGCAGTTTTAGTAGCGGCAGGCCCATGGCGGGGCATTGCTCGACTCGTCGGCCAGACTCTCCCTGAACTCGATGGAACCCCCTAGCAGCTTATGGACCTCACAATAGCGGCCCGAGTTGAAGAGGATCCTACTCTGGCGCTCGGTCAGGCCCGGCCCCAGGTCAACGGCAATGACGAAGGTGGTTCTCTGCTGACGGCCTGCCTCTTCTATCCGCGTTTCCACCTGGACTCTCAGGCTACTGAGGGCAATGCCCTTATTGGCCGCGACCGCGGCTATTGTCAGCACCATTCAAGCCCCCAGGGAGGCGGCGATTAGCTCGATGGGGCAGAACCTGGCCCCCTCCCGCTCGATGTTGACCCGCCGGTCAATGGCGAAGTCCCGTCCTCCTGAGGATTCGACCATCGCGCGTCCATCTCCGGCATAGGTTGCGGTGATCACGTTCATGTTCGCCCTCCCTGACCCGTCAGCGCCTTGGCGAAGTCGGATGGAATCACCCCGGGCGACTCGATCCCCTCTCGCCGATAGAACTCGGTGATGGTTGGCTCGACTGCACTAAGGTCCACTCCAGTCAAGGCCACCTCCAGGGCTTCCAACTTGTCGGCTGGATAGAAGAAGAAATCGCCACTCAGGGACACCTCAGCGATTAGCCCATCTCTGATCTCCACGATAGCTCTGATCAACCCACCAGGGGCCTTGTACATCCGCTGGGCAAACTCCACCCCAGTGACAATCTTCACCCTCCAATCTTCGCGCCGCTTGCCCCGCTTGTACAGCCACTCATCCGTCGTAAAAGTCTGCCTGAGCTCGGCCACCTTGTCATAGACAGCAGGCGGGAGTTTAGCCCTCTCCAGCGGCCCTAGCACCACCTCGTAGTTGGCAACCAGTGCAGCCTCGAGCTCTTCCAGTGGAGGCACCGCTCCCAGCTCCCGCCTGATGGTCGACAAGTTCTCACGCAGGCTTTTGTGAACCTTGCCGCGGTACTTCTCATCAGGCACCCGGAGGACACGAACCATGGTCTCGTAATCGAAGTCCATGATGATGTTGCCCACTAGTATCAGGTAATCTCCGATTTCGGCTGCACCGGTACCCGAGATCTTGCGTCCCTCGGCCGTGACAATGTCGTTTACTGGCTTATACCAGACAGCAATCCCCATCTGACGGTAAGTTTCGGCCACCGGTTCCAACAAGGTACGATAGAAAGCCCCCTTGTGTGATAAGGCTAGGGGGTTGTCTTTGTGCAGCACCACCTGATAAAAGAGCTGATTGCCATCCAGGTAGACTGCTCCACCACCTACCTCGCGCCGGAACACGGGTATGCAATGAGCGTGGCAATAGTCGAGATCTACCTCCAGGGTCACATCCTGATGGTAGCCGATACACACGTAGGGCTCAACTGGGACCACAAGGACAAGTCCCTCCATGCCCAGGCGAGGTAGAGCGTGGTAGATGAGTTGTGATTCGAGCCACGGCACGTGGCCCAGACTATATAGCTTCATCATCCTCCTAATTGTCGCCGCGGTCTTGGCTGGGCCTCGCTGGCTCCTATCCAACCAGCCGGGGCTGTTTCCATGTCTTCTTTGACTTGCCCGATTGTACTGCGGCGCAATCCCTCGATTTACTATGCCAGTTTGGCCGAGTCCATTGTGGCCCTGCCCAAGAGAAAAGAGGCTCTCCCCCCAGAAAAGCCTCTTACTAGCACGCTTGATCCACAAGAGCCCGCATATTCCACCATGATTGTACCACAGAACAGCATTTCCGGCAAGAACGCACCCGATTTCGCGGGTTGGCTCAGATCCAATTTGGGCAAGCGCGGGCTTCTTGTTGGGCCCGATAACGGAGCTCGCAGGCCAGTTTCAGCTACCTGTATGTCTCCAACGTGGTGCACTCACTCTGGGACTATTTGCGCAATCTCACCGCACGTGCTATAATTGGCCCGACCGTGGGGTGAGATTCTGCTGGATAATTGTCCTGGTCAATTACTCGACGTGAGGATGCCGATATGGACACTGGCATTGACGCCAGCCAGATGGACCCAACCTTTGTTGACCAGATCGCTGCCGAACCCGGCGGCGAGCACATCCGACGCTGCTTCTCATGCGGCACCTGTACCGCCTCGTGCCCAGTCCGTGAAGTTACGGAGCGCTACAACCCGCGCCGGATCATCCGCATGGCGGTGCTGGGGCTCAGAGAACGGGTGCTGTCCAGCGATTTCATCTGGCTGTGCTCGACTTGCTATGCCTGCTACGAACGCTGTCCGCAGGACGTGCGCATCACCGAGCTAATGCACGCCATCAAGAACGTCGCTGTGCGAGAAGGGTACATCCATCCTTCGTTTCGGATGCAGGTTGACTTGCTGAGCCACCACGGCCGACTATACGACATCACCGAGTTCGAGAACGAGAGGCGAGCGGAACAGGAGTTACCTGCCATCTCTGAACGAGCTGAGGACTTTGGCAAGATTTTTGCTGTCACCGGCCTGGACGCCCTGGTTAGGCCAGAAGGGGGAGGAACGGATTAGTGATGAGATATGCGCTCTATCTGGGATGCACAGCTCCGGTCCGGGCTATGAACTATGAGCTGGCCGCTCGCAACACGGCGAGCCGACTGGGGATCGAGCTGGTAGACATCAATGACTTTGGCTGCTGCGGCTTCCCGCTCAAATCGGTGCACCACGAGACCGCTCTGCTCCTATCAGTGCGCAACCTGGCCCTGGCCGAGGAGCAGGACGTGGACATCTGCGCCCTGTGCAGTTCGTGCACCGGCACCCTGGCCGAGGCCAACCACGCTCTGCAGAATGAGGAACTACGGGAGCGCGTCAACAAGGAGCTAGAAGCGGCCACTGGCCGAAGGTACAACGGCACCATTCGGGTGCGACACTTCGCCCGTGTCCTGTACGAAGAGGTTGGCCTGAAGCGCGTCCAAGAGGCGGTTACTGTTGACCTATCTGACTTGCGGCTGGTGGCTCACTACGGCTGTCATTATCTCAAGCCAGCCGAAGCGCACGACGGGTTCGATGACCCAGAGAACCCCCACAGTCTGGACGAGTTGATCGAGGCCCTTGGTGCCAGCTCGATCTACTACGAGGGGCGCGAACAGTGCTGCGGCGGCGGCATCCTGGGCGCCGACGAGAAAACGGCCCTGGCATTGCCTCACCTTAAGCTGGAGCGGGCCGTGGCCGCTGGCGCTGACGCCATGGTGGTTATCTGCCCCTTCTGCGACATCATGTACGAACTCCAGCAGCGCCGCATCGAGAAGCTGTACGAGACTCGCTACAACCTGCCGGTGGTGTTCTATCCTCAACTGCTTGGGTTGGCCATGGGGCTCTCAGCCGACGAAGTAGGACTGCCATTGAACCGGGTGAAGTCCAGGAAGCTGATGGAGATGGCTAGGTAGGAAGTTGGAGGGAGGAGGAGGGAGGAGCGATGAGTACGATTGCTGTGACATATCAGGATATTTGCCAGCAAGTTGCAGAGCTGCCCCAGGAAAGCCTGGTCGAGCTGGCGAAATACATCGAGTTCTTGCGCTTCAAGGCAGACGGAGCCGGCAAAGGGAAGCAAGCCAGGAAACCTGTGCATATCAAGGATCTGGAGGGGTTATTAGAGGGTTACGATTTCTCGCCGGAATTCATCGCTGAGGCACGCCAGGAAATGTGGGGCAACTTTCCCAGAGACATAGACATTGCCGCGGAAGAGCCATGAGACGCTACGTCGCCGACACTCACAGCATGCTCTGGTACCTGTCCAAGGACCGCCGGCTATCCGGGCGTGCTCGATCTGCCTTCCAAGCAGCCAAACAGGACCGGGCCCAGATTCTTGTCCCCAGCATCGTGCTGGTGGAGGCGATCTTTCTAATGCAACGGCAGCGGATACCAGAGGCTCAGGTCTCGAAGCTGTTCGAGTTGTCGGAAGATGCGGAAGCCAGCGTTTGTGTCGTGCCGCTGGACATGGCAGTGGCCCAGGCGGTGAGTGATTTTGGGCCGGCAGCAATCCCAGATATGCCGGATCGGATCATCGCGGCAACGGCGCGAGCCCTGAACCTGCCGTTGATCACTGTGGATCCGATCATCGCCGATAGCAAGCTGGTGAAAGTGATCTGGTAACTTCGATGGAGCGCCCGATGGCAAGACCGGCAAACGATATCGCAAAGGAGACGACACTTCGCAAACCGATTGGCGCCGCGCTGGTGATTGGGGCAGGGATCGCTGGAGTGCAAGCCGCCCTCGACCTGGCCGAGTCCGGGATCAAGGTCTACCTCCTGGAGCGCTCGCCGGCCATCGGCGGGAAGATGGCCCAACTCGACAAGACTTTCCCCACCAACGACTGCGCCATGTGCATCATCTCCCCCAAGCTGGTGGAAGCCGGCCGCCATCGCAACATCGAGATCATCACCACCGCCGACCTGCTCGGGCTAGAGGGCAGGGCCGGCGACTTCACCGCCACTATCCTCCGTCGGCCACGCTACGTGGACACCGAAAAGTGCACCGCCTGCAACGACTGCGTTGAGGTATGCCCCATCCACGTCCCGAGCGAGTTCAACGAGGGCCTGGCCGAACGTACTGCCATCTTCAAGCCCTACGCTCAGGCCGTCCCCAATGCCTACGCCGTCACCAAGAAAGGCACCTCACCCTGCAAAAATACCTGCCCGGCCGGCACCAGCGCCCAGGGTTACATCGCTCTCATCGCCGAGGGACGCTACGAAGAGTCCCTGGAGGTCATCAAACAGTACAATCCCTTCCCGGCCACGGTGGGCCGGGTGTGTCACCACCCTTGCGAGAGTGAGTGCAACCGGGGGAAAGTGGACAGCCCGGTGGCTATCTGTGCTCTGAAGCGCTTTGTGGCCGACGCAGTGTACGCCCGACAGGACACAGAGGAGCCCCAAGGAGAGATAAGGGAACTCAGTCCTTTTCCTCTGGCCCCGGCGGAGTTACCGCCCGAAGAAAAGCGGCGCATAGCAGTCGTCGGCGCCGGCCCGTGTGGGCTGACGGCGGCCTACTTCCTTGTTCGGATGGGCTACCAACCGACCATCTTCGAGGCACTCCCGGTGCCGGGCGGGATGATGCGCGTCGGCATCCCCGCCTACCGCCTGCCGCGCCAGGTGCTGCGCCGCGAGATTGACGAGATCCTGAAATCAGGCGTCGAACTAAAGCTCAACCACGCCGTGCGGGATATCAACCGCCTCTTCGACGAGGGCTACAGCGCGGTATTTCTGGCCATCGGCGCCCACCAGCCACAGCTTCTGGGCATCCCCGGTGAGGACGCTGAAGGAGTATTTCACGGTGTGCCCTTCCTGCGCAGCATCAGCCTGGGGGAGGAGATCAGGCTGGGAGACCGGGTGGTGGTCGTCGGCGGAGGGAACACCGCCGTAGACACCGCTCGTACTGCCGTGCGGATGGGCAGCAGGGAAGTGACCATCCTCTATCGCCGTAGCCGGGCCGAGATGCCCGCCAACTCCTGGGAGGTGGACGATGCCGAGGCCGAGGGAGCCCACCTGGAGCTCCTGGCCCAGCCCATCGAGGTATTGTCTGACAATGGGCGCATCTCTGGTGTGCATTGCATCCGCATGAGGTTGGGCGAGCCCGATGCCAGCGGCCGCCGCCGCCCCATCCCTATCGAGGGCTCAGAGTTCGTCGTGGAGTGTGATGCCATGGTGGCCGCCGTGGCCCAGGCCCCTGAGATCAGCTTCCTCGACCCCGGCCACGGGTTGGAGATCACCCGCTGGGGCACTTTCAAGGTGGACCCGCAGACCATGGCCACCAACCGGCCAGGGGTGTTTGCAGGAGGCGACGCCGCAGCCGGGCCGGGCGCGCTGATCGAGGCCATCGCCGCCGGGCGGCGTGGGGCGCTGTCCATTGACCGCTACCTGCGCGGCGTGTCTCTCCTCACCCCACGGGAGCTCACCCCGTTGCCTGTTGCCGAACTAACCGACGCTGAAATCGCCGAGATGCGGGCGAGGGGCGAGGTAGACCTTCGACCCCGAGAGGCCATGCCCACCGCTCCGGTTGAGGAGCGCACCAGGGATTTCCGTGAAGTCGAACTGGGCCTGACCGAGGAACAGGCCCACGTCGAGGCCTTGCGCTGCCTGCGCTGCGGACTGTGCTCCGAGTGCTACCAGTGCGTCCTGGCCTGCAAGGTGGGGGCCATCGACCACCAACAGGCTCCCGATAGAGTGGAATTGCAGGTCGGAGCCGTCGTGCTGGCCCCTGGCTACCAGCTCTTCGATCCTGAGCGCTATTCGGCGCTGGGCTATGGTCGCTATCCCAACGTGATCACCTCCATGCAATTCGAGCGGCTGCTTTCAGCATCCGGGCCAACCGGTGGACACGTCGCCCGGCCATCTGATCATGAGGAGCCAAAGCGCATCGCGTTCCTGCAATGCATCGGCTCTCGCGATCGTGAGCACGATTATTGCAGCGCGGTCTGTTGCATGTATGCCACCAAAGAGGCCACCCTGGCCACCGAGCACGTGCCCGGCGTGGAGTGCCAGATCTTCATGATGGACATGCGCGCCTTCAGCAAAGGCTTCGATGCCTACTTCCAGCGAGCCCAGACCCAGTATGGCATTCGATACATCCGCTCTCGCGTCCCGGCGATTGCCGAAGACCCGGCCACCCACAACCTGCGCCTGGTCTACGAGACCGAGGACGGGGAACTGCACAGGGATGAGTTCGACCTGGCGGTGCTCAGTGTGGGAATGGAGCCCGCCTCGGAAGAGCTGGCCAAGGTGGTTGAGATCGAGCTGAACGAGCGGGGCTTCTGCCACACTGAGCCCTTCAAACCGGTGGAGACCAGCCGTCCTGGGGTCTACGTCTGCGGAGCTTTCGCCGAGCCCAAGGACATTCCTGAAAGCGTCGTTGAGGCCAGCGGCGCTGCGGCGGCCGCCCTGTCGGTAATCGGCACCGAACGCGGCACCCTGGTCGAGGAGAAGGTTTACCCGCCGGAGATTCCCGTAGCCATCACTGATGAGCCACGCATCGGGGTGTTCGTCTGCTCCTGCGGGTCGAACATCGCTGGGGTGGTGGACGTGGATGCGGTAGTGGATTACGCCAGGGCTCTGCCCAACGTCGTCCACGCCGAGAATACGATCTACACTTGTTCAGCCGATTCCCTGAAGCTGATCCAGGAGCGCATCGCCGAGCACCGACTCAACCGGGTCATCGTCTCCTCCTGCACGCCACGCACTCACGAGCCCATCTTCCGCGACACCATCCGCGAGGCAGGATTGAACCCCTATCTTTTCGAGATGGCCAACATCAGAGATCAGTGTTCCTGGGTGCACTCGTCCCAGCCAGAGGCAGCCACCCGGAAGGCCAGGGACCTGACCCGTATGGCCGTGGGCCGCTCCCGCTGGTTGATGCCCCTTTACACCGCGCCTCAGGCATTGAGCCACGAAGCGCTGGTCATCGGCGGGGGAGTGGCGGGGATGACCGCCGCCCTGAACCTGGCCGATCAGGGCTTCGGAGTCTATCTGGTGGAACGGGAGCAGGAGCTGGGCGGGCGCTTGCGCCAGATCTACTACACCGCCGACGGCGGCGATCCACAAGCCTACTTAAGAGAACTGGTAGGCAAGGTTCAGGTCAACCCCCACATCAAGGTGCTGACTGGCTACGAGGTGATCAAATCCACTGGCTTCGTGGGCAACTTCAAGACCACCGTGGCCAGCACGGACGACCCCACCCAGCGCCTGATCGAGCATGGTGTGACCATCGCGGCCACCGGGGCACAGGAATGGCGTGGCAATGTATACTTGCTCGGCCAAGATGCGCGGGCTATCACCCAAGGCGACCTGGAGAGGTTGCTGGCCGGGGGCAGGCCACCAGCTTCTGATCCACAATCGCAAATCGAAAATCGAAAATCGAAAATCGAAACCGTGGTGATGATTCAGTGCGTCGGCCCCTGGGACGAGGGCCATGACGTGCCTTTTTACTGCAGCCGCATCTGCTGCGGTGTGGCCGTCAAGAACGCCATTCGAATCAAAGAGTTTAACCCCGATTGCAATGTCTACGTCCTCTACAAGGACATGCGCACCTACGGCTTCAGCGAAGCTCTCTATACCGAGGCCCGGGAGAAAGGTGTCATCTTCCTGCGCTATGATGATGAGGACAAACCCGACGTGCAATCGGTTGACGGCCAATTGCAGATCTCGGTCTTCGAACCCATCCTAAGGGAGCGTCTCACCCTCAACCCTGACCTATTGGTCCTATCCAGTGCCGTGGTGCCAGCCGAAGGCAGTCAGCACCTGGCCGAGCTGCTCAAGTTCTCCTGCACTTTGGAGGGTTTCTTCCTGGAGGCTCACGTCAAGCTGCGGCCCGTGGATTTCCCCGCCGAGGGCATCTTCCTGTGTGGCGCGGCCCATTATCCCAAGTTCCTAGACGAGGCCATTGCCCAGGCCCAGGCAGCAGCGGCGCGAGCCGCGACCATCCTCTCTAAGGATGTTCTGGAGGTGGGTGGAGTGGTGGCTGTAGTGGACCAAGAGAGGTGCACTGGCTGCCTCACCTGTGTGCGCATCTGCCCGTACGATGTACCGCACATCAACTCGACCAAGGTCGGGGCGGGGAGAATCCTGGGTGTGGCCGAGATCGAGGCTGCCGCCTGTCAGGGCTGCGGCATCTGCCCGGCCGAGTGTCCGGCCAAAGCCATCCAGCTTCAGCACTATCGTGACGAGCAGGTGCTGGCTAAGGAAGAGGCATTGTTTGAGTTGGCGTTGGCGGCGTATTGCTGAGCAAGTATACGATGCCTTGAGCTACTACTACGAACATATCGTTGAGATTGAGCAAGCCATTGCTCTAAATAGCGAACGAGGAATATTGGCGAGAATGGCTAAGAGAGAGGTAACTGCTCAGCCCGAGGGTATTGTCGTCATTGCGAGGAGCACAGCGACGAAGCAATCTCAACCGATGGCACAAGGAGATTGCTTCGCTTCGCTCGCAATGACAGTTGAGCCTAATAGCACCTTCT
>JBAWAP010000345.1:0-2393 GCA_049589355.1 Anaerolineae bacterium | reverse complement strand
GGCTACTACGTGGTGGGCCATCGCATCCCGTCAATCGCTGAGTCGCGGGAGAACTTCCGCATCACGGCGATGAAGGTGTTCGAGATCCGCAACGGCGAGCTGGGGGAGATGTTCCGCGACGGCGGCCTGACGAGCGACAGCCGCGACTACTTCCTGAGCATCGACGCCGTGGGCAACGACTTCCGCCTGTTCCCCATCCCCAACTGCGGCAAGGGAGCGCCGATGCAGACCAAGCGCATGAGCAACGGCGGCCCGACGATGCGCGGGCGGGCGAAGCTGAGCGGAACGAGATAGGAAGGCGCATGCCTGTCATTCCGAGGAGCGGAGCGACGAGGAATCTTGGGCGGGGACGCAAGAGCTACTACGTCTATCTGTTGACCAACAGGTCTGGAACCCTCTACACCGGCCTAACGAGCGATCTCGAACGTCGAGTGTACGAGCACAAGCACAAGCTCGTCGACGGCTTCACGAAGAAATACAATGTTGGCATCCTTGTGTACTACGAGGCAACCGACGACATCCGGGCCGCCATAGCCCGGGAAAAGCAGATCAAAGCGTGGCGGAGGTCGAAGAGAATCGCTCTGATTGAGTCGATGAACCCTCAGTGGCGAGACCTGAGCGAGGGATGGTTCACTTCCCCGCCACCAGATTCCTCGCGGAGTTTATCCTGAGCGGGGCGTGAGATTTTCCGCTTCGCTCAGAATGACAGGAAGCGAAGGGCTCGGAATGACAGGGATTGGAGTGCAGATGGGGACCAAGCGCATGAGCAACGGCGGCCCCACCCTGCGGGGGCGGGCCAAGCTGAGTGGAGGCGAGCCATGAAACTGGATCATCAGCCATACCCTCAACAAGGGCAACTGGCCAAGACCTTGAACTTGACACTCGGCACCCTCAGGTCGCTTCTCGCTGACGTCGAGTTTCAGGAGGCGACCGTTTACTGCTATGTGATCGCGACCATCCAATTTGATGGCCGGGGATTCTTACAGACGGGCAGCGCGCCGAACTTCCAGGGGGATTTGATGACCCTATGTACCTGCAAGCACTTCATGCGTACTTTCTTGGATGGTCCTGGCTGGCAGGGCAAGTGGATCGCAGGGTTCACTGGCGTTGAAGCCGGCACCGGACGGAACGACCTCGTGTACATGATGCGAGTTGCCCATGCGTTTGAGTCTCACCGCGACCTTTGGCTTTCAGAGGCGTTGACATCTGCAGCCAGGGAGGCTAAGGCCGCTGACCGCGATGAGTTTGGCGATGTCTACCGGCCGATCCCTGGGCGAGGCGATCCATTTGCCCCCGCAAACTACCGAGCGCCTGTTCAGAACCACGTTCACGCCGAGGGCCCTGAATGGCATAAGGACATAGCCTATGTTACCCGCGCAGGGCGCAGGCCAGCTCTGCTTGTTGGGCAGACCGGGCTCAGCTTCTTATGGAGCAAACCGATGCTTTGCTACTCATCGGCACCTCCGAGACTTCACCGGGGTCAGAAGAAATGGAGATTAGGGGCCTTGCTCTGGCAGATGCAGGATTTCGGAACGTCATGAGAGTGGCAATGGTAAGGGTTGGCATTGATACGGGCTCTGGCGGGACGCACGGGCCACTATTCCGGGACGGCTCGTTTGAGTTTATCCCAATACCGGATGATTTCGGCATCGACAACCGAACCTATTCGAATACGTCTGGCAGGCGCGGAAACAAACTCGTTGAGTTCCTTCCGAGATCACTTCAGGCCAGAATGGCGAACCAGTCCATGCATGTTGACCCCGAGTTTTCAACCTTCACCTACGGTGACCCAACGAGGCCGAAGGCTGGCCTGCGGCATCTACAGGCAGAAGACATGCTGGTCTTCCACTGCGGGTTGCAGGGATGGGACTTCGAGTCTCCCCCGGCGCTGTACTTGGCTGGCTATTTTGAAGTGGAGGTAGCAGGGCAAGCCAAGGATTTTAGCGAACGGGAACTAAGAACCCTCTTCAGCGAAAACTTCCACGTCCGTCACCGGGATGTTTTCGAGCGGCAGAAGGACAGACTTGTGCTAGTCAAGGGCTCCGCGAAGAGTCGCCTTCTCAACAAGGCTGTCCTATTGAGCACGAATGGTCAGAACCGCCTGGGTAGGCCCCTGAAGGTCCTGTCGCCTGAGATGCGAGAAGTTTTTGGCTCGTTTGGCGGGAAGCTGAGCATTCAACGGAGTCCGACAAGGTGGGTTGAGCCGGGCTTCATACTGGGAGCGGCCCAGTTCATGAGGTCGCTCGACTAGTCTGGTTTTGCGTCGTCGCCGAAACGTTGGGTGTGCGGCTGGTCATGACTGACGGCGTGGGCGGATACGAGCTGGGATGCCGGTTGGGGAGGATCCGAATAAGTACGTGAGAGAAGACTGAGGTGCGCCGATGATCCCGCTG
>JBAWAP010000344.1:0-3027 GCA_049589355.1 Anaerolineae bacterium | reverse complement strand
GGCTGTTGGCGTGAGAGTGCGGGTGGCTGTCGGCGTTGGCGTGTCAGTAGGTGTTGATATCGCCGTCCCTGTTGGCGTGTGAGTGTGGATGGCTGTCGGCGTTGGCGTATGCGCGGGTGTCTCTGTTGGCGTAGATGTCGGGGTTAGCGCATTCGTGGGTGTTACTGTTGGTGCGTGGATCCGGGTGGGTGTCGGCATTGGCGTATTCGTGAGTGTCACTGTTGGTGTATCCGCGGGTGTCGCTGTTGGCGTAGATGTTGGCGTTGGCGTATTTGGGGGTGTCACTGTTGGCGTGTGAGTGCGGGTGGGTGTCGGCATTGGCGTATTCGTCGAAGTCGCTGTTGGTGCGTGAATGCGGATGGTTGTCGGCGTTGGCGTGTGAGTGCGAATGGCTGTCGGCGTTGGCGTATCCATGGACGTTGATATCGGCATAGGTGTTGATGTCGCCGTGAGCGTCGGCGGTGGGGGGGTCATGGTCTTCGTGGGAGGAGTTGGGCTTGGACGAGCCCCAGGCAAGGTAGGAACGGGGGTCACTGAAGGAACAGGTGTGAGCAATCTCGCCTTAGCGGCGGCAAATCGTTTTAGCACATCGCCTGCTTCGAGTTCATGGTCACGAATAGCATCCGCAACAATGTTTATTCGTACCGCGGGGGCGCGTCTCGCACGAAGATCAGTACTGTAATCGGCGACCTCCTCTGCATGAAGAGAAACGGGAATAAACTCCGTCTCCCTCTCAATAGCCGTCCCTTGAGCATACAGTACTGAGAACAGGCAGAGCACACCTAACGCCAGGATTAATAGGATGGTGAGGAGTGTTTCTAAGCGCCGGATCCTTTCGCGCCCATTGCCTTCAGAGGGCCCCATGGCGAATCCTTCTCCTCGGGACGAGCCACCAAATACTTTGGCTCTTCGTCAAGTTGTGTGGCTGCTTGGTATAGCGACAGCGAGTACCTCACTTAAGAAAACTTCCACAATTCGAGGGTCGAAGTGAGTACCACTCTCCTGTTGAATGATCTTGCGAGCTTCTTCTGCTGGTATGGCTGACCGATAAGGACGATCCGAACAGAGTGCGTCCCATACATCCACGACTGCAAAGATGCGTCCAGCCAGTGGAATTTCTTCACCTTTCAATCCGTACGGATAACCGCTCCCATCCCACTTCTCATGATGGTACCTGGGAATATCTAACGCTGGATGCAGAAAAGGGATGTCGTGTAACATTTCAACGGCATAGATCGGATGCTGGTACATAATCTCCCATTCTTCATCGGTGAGCGGTCCAGGCTTAAGCAAGATGTGATCGGGGATGGCCATCTTACCAATATCATGGAGCAATGCGCCGCGGCGAAAATGATCCAAATCATCGCCATCTATCCCCAGCGCGCGTGCCAATCTCAAAGTCAAATCGGTGACGCGCTGTGAATGGCCCTCAGTCTCTATGTCTCGAAGTTCAAGAACCTTGGCCCAACCCTCAAGGGTAGTATCGTAAGCCGTGACCAAGTCCATTTTAGAGCGATGCAAGCTAGAGACCATAGCATTGAATCTCTGGGTCAGAAGAGTGACCTCGTCTCTTGCAGTCGGCTTCACTTGCACGCTCAAGTCTCCATCCGCCACTTTAGAAGCGGCTTGCTCTAACCTCAAGATCGGCTGGGAAATGTGATTGGACACAAAGAACCCAATGACAACCACTAACAAGAATGCAGTAGATACAATTAGTAGAATCTGTAGCCATGTATTCTGGGTCAAACGGACCAGGAAGTTTTTGGCGAAGGATATACCAATCAGGCCTATGTCATCGCCCCTGCGTGCTTCCCATGGGCCCAGGATTTCACTATAGTGATATTGGCTACATTTAGATCCCGAATGAAGCTTTCATCATCCTGCCGGGCCAAGATACCGGAGGCGACTTCTGTATCTAAAGCCTGGGCATCCAAAAAGGTGGTGGCAATTGGCTGACCGTCGAGGCCATATATTGTCGCTCGGGCCAAGGTCTCCTCCCAGATCTGGCGTACCAGGGTATGCAGCGATTTTCCCACCAGCATGACGCCAACCAAGTTGCCCTCATCATCGAAAATCGGGCCAGAGACGTAGAAGTGGTCCCTCTCCCCAATCGGCACAAGGCCAGCATATTTGTCTCCATAATTATCCGACTGCCCTTGGAGCGCTTTTTGGACAAAAGCCCGCTGTTGGAAATCGTCATTTCCACGAGTGAAGTCATAATCCTCGATACTCCCACCAATGCGATGGTGCATGGAAAGTATGCCTATCCCTTGAAGGTCCAAAAACTCCACAGCTTCCTCAAAAGAGTTAACTGCAACAGGATAAGCCAGTTCGCGCAATCTCTCTGCGTCTCCTGTTTTGATCGCCTCCGGTATCCCCTCCGTGTGGGCTAGAAGCCGCAGCGTCTCTAACAGGCGATTCTCTTCCCGGACCATCCATTCTGACGAGAGTTTCCCCGCCTCGATGAGTTGATTAACGAAGCGTTCCTCAATCGAATCAAACACAACTTGGGTGCCGACGTAAGCAACTCCTGCAGCCAGAGCCAAAGCCAAGAGGATATATGGCAGAATGATTTTTGTCCGGAGCGATACCCACCTTCCGGAGAGTTTTTTCATTATCATCATCTCTCTAATCCCTCGTGTGAATCTGTGGTGCTGATCCCCCGACATTTCCGTCAGCAGTTCTCCCGGGCAGAACCCTGCACACCTTGGAACGCTACGCCGGATAGCTGGCCTCCCTGCTATTATAGACTAGAAACCCCTCCCAGTCAACACAGGCGAGGTTCAACAAGGAGGTGCCGAGTGCATCCCTCGCACATTCGGACGTCTTGTGGTATACTAAACAAAATGTTACACTTTCTTTACACTTCCCTTACCCCCCGCTAACAACTCTTTGCTATACTCAGTAGATGGAAATTTTGTCTGTTCTGATAGTTGACAACTTGGGACAGATGAGTATCCTTGGGACCTCTAACCCTATCATACCTATCAAACCATGGAGGTCTCATGAAATCTGCCACCCTCAAAT
>JBAWAP010000343.1:0-2207 GCA_049589355.1 Anaerolineae bacterium | reverse complement strand
GTGTTATAGCTATTGACTTTATCGGCTTCGGCCGCTCTGATAAATTCACCGAGCGGGAGGCATATAGCTTCAGGATGCATCTGGGCACGCTGATGGGCTTCATTAAGGCCATGGACCTCAAGCGGATAACAGTTGTGGTGCAAGATTGGGGCGGTTTGATCGGTCTGGCTGGGGTCGCTCATCTGCCGGAACGTTTTGCCCGGCTGGTTATTATGAATACCGGCCTGCCCACAGGCAAGGGCAAGCCCAACGAAGCTTTTCTCGCGTGGCGCAAGTATGCTGAGACCCATCCCGACATGCAGATCGGGCAGTCCATACTTGGCGGCATGGCTCACCCCGAGAAGATTACCAAGGAAATCGTCGCCGCCTATGAAGCGCCGTTTCCCGACGTTAAATACAAAGCCGGGGCTGCCGTGTGGCCGCTGCTCGTCCCCATCAGCCCTGATGACCCCGCTTCTGCCGAAATGCGGCATGCCCGGGAGGTCCTGTCGAAGTGGGACAAGCCGGCCCTGGTCATGTTCTCCGATAAAGACCCTATTACAGGTGGCGGCGACAAATTCTTTCGCTCTCTTATACCTACAGCCAAAGGCCAGCCGGAGATTATAGTCAAGGACGCCGGACACTTTCTTCAGGAAGAGAAGGGCGAGGAAATATCTCAGCATATCCTGAACTTCGTAAAAAAAACGCCTGTCGCCTAGTACTGCGGCGGTCATCCCCTGCTCTACTGGTATTCTTGACAGGAGCACCCGCTTCAAGCCCGGGGATGTTGTGGTTGTCTGAGCTTGTTGGCTGAATGAGCAGACCCGGGGTACGGCTACCTTACTCGACCATGTACTCTTCAGCATGTCCTTTGGCGGCAGGGTCCTTGGCCTTTATCATCAATAGGCCCACTACAAAACTGAGAAGCGCCGGTACCAAAAAGGCCATGAATGTTACCGTTAGATGCCCTGTATAATCAGCTACATAGGTCACAGTGATGGGACCGAGGACCATTCCGATATCCCCCATAACACGGTAGACTCCCATAGATGTGCCCAGTCTGTTCTTGGGCGCCACATCGGCAGGCCAGGCAGCGATGGAACCGTGGAGGCCCATAGCCAGACCATAGAAGGCCATGACGCCCGTAAGGCCGGCTAAGCTTTGTCGCAATGGAATCAACAACGCAGCAATACCAGTCAGGAAGAGGCAAGCCATCATAGGTATTTTTCTCCCCACTTTGTCTGAGAGCCAGCCGGAAGGGAAAATGGATATAGCGGTACCAACAGCCGCCACTGTCAGCAATATTCCAATTTTTTCCTCGGGCAAGCCCAGGTTAAGAGAGGCATAGAGTGGAACAAGCGTCGCACGAACACCGGTGCTTAGGAAAAACGATGCCAGGACCGCGCAGTTCACAAGCATAAACGGGCCGTTCGATAGGGCACTGAGGACGTCTTTCATGCGCATTTTCGGCCTTGTTGCCTGTGAAGAGTCTGCCGTCTCCTTCAAAGGTATGGTGGCCATTAGACCGATAAAGGCGAATATAGCATATACAAAAAAGGGTGCGTTAAGGCCAAAATGAGCAGCGGTATAGCCACCGACAGTGGGCCCGAAAGCAGTGCCTGCGAATATAAGCCCCGAATACACGGACGTATACCGGCCCCTGGACTCGCCGGCACTTATCTGCGCAACCCAGGTTGTTGCCGCGGTTATGTAGAGAGCGGAACCTATCCCTTCAACAATGCGTGCGGAGATTAGCCAGCCATAATTGTTGGCTGTGCCACCTGCGATTGACGACAGGATTATCAACACCAACCCGAATATCATGTTTCTTTTCCTGCCGAAACGGTCTGCCAGTAGGCCCGCCGGTATATCCATAACCACGCGTGCCAGGGCAAACGCTGATACTGCCCAACCGACGAGAGCTATGGGAATAGAGAATGAAAGTGCATACTGGGGAAGAACAGGCGAAATGATACTAATGCCCAGTATGACAAAGCAGGAAACCAGTGAGAGGTTCAGGATTAGAAATAGTCGTTGCTTCATTTACAAAAACCCCATTATATGCGTGTCTAATAAGCTGTTGTCAATAATTGATTTGCAGGGCATGCCGGATGAGCTAAGGAGGAGAAAGGCGAGGAAATATCCAGGGCATATACTGGACTTCATAAAAGAACGCCTGTTGCCTAGTATTTCGGCTATTACACCCTGCTTCGCCGGTACTTTTTAAC
>JBAWAP010000342.1:0-6754 GCA_049589355.1 Anaerolineae bacterium | reverse complement strand
CTAGTGGAGTAGCTGGGGACTGGAAGTTGGAGGTTGGAGGTTGGAGGTTGGAACTCCGAAATCCGAAATCCCTAATCCGACATCGGAAGCCAGCACCCCAAAACTCATGGCCGTCGTCGAATACGATGGCACCGACTACCTAGGCTTTCAGTTACAAGCCCAGGGCCCGACGGTTCAGGAGGAGATAGAGAGGGCACTGGCAGCGGTTACCCAGGAGGAGATCAGGATCATTGGGGCGGGCCGGACTGACACTGGCGTTCATGCCCGAGGGCAAGTTATCGCTTTCAGTACGGCTTGGCGACATCCCATTGAACAGCTTCAGCGCGCATTAAATGCCGTCTTGCCCGGAGACATCGCGGTGCGTGAGCTAAGGCTTGTGGCCAAGGATTTTCACCCCCGCTTTGGCGCAGTAAGTCGGGAGTATCGTTATACCGTCTTCAATCAACCCTTGCGCTCGCCACTGGCTCGACGCTGTGCCTATCATTTCCCTCGTCCTCTTGACGTAGCAGCTATGAACGAGGCTGCTGGCACCCTGATGGGCACTCACGATTTCGCCTCTTTTGGGCAAGCGCCTCAGGGCAATAACACGGTGCGCAGGGTGTACTGTGCCCAAGGCACTCTAGAGGAGCCATTCATTTACTTCGACATTGTGGCTAATGCCTTCCTCTACCGGATGGTGAGGAGGCTCGTAGGCACTTTGCTGTTGGTGGGAACAGGAGAGCTGTCCCCGGATGGGTTTGAGGAGATTCTCCAATCTGCTGATCCAGATAGAGCTGGCCAAGCTGTTCCAGCTCATGGGTTGTGTTTGATGAAGGTAAACTATTGACGGAGGACCCTTAGGTGAAGACGTATACAGTTGGAGCGAAGGACATAGAACGAGGATGGTACTTGGTTAATGCTGAGGGCAAGACATTGGGACGTCTAGCTTCGGAGATCGCCCATGTCCTGCGGGGCAAGCATAAGCCCATCTACACTCCGCACCTGGATTGTGGCGACTACGTGATCGTGGTCAACGCCGACAAAGTACGGGTCACCGGGCGGAAGCTGGACCAGAAGATGTATTACCGACATTCGGGCTATCCGGGCGGGATCAAAGGTATCAGCTTGAGGAATCAACTGCAGAAACATCCGGAGCGGGTGCTGCAGGCTGCAGTGCGGGGGATGCTACCCAAGAATCCGCTGGGGCGGAAAATGCTGAAGAAGCTCAAGGTTTATGCGGGTGACTCCCACCCCCATCAAGCTCAGCAGCCTAAGGTGCTGGAATTGTGAGAGGAGATGCAAATGGCAGTTGTTTATTATGAGGGAGTAGGACGACGCAAGACGGCTAGCGCTCGTGTGCGGCTCTATCCTGGCGAGGGCAATGTCGTCGTTAACGACAAGCCAGCGGGGGAGTACTTCTCGCGCGAGCAAGATGTGCTGCATCTGCTGGAGCCGCTAAAGGTCACGGGCACCGTGGGCACATTCAATGTCTCGGTCAAGGTTCAGGGTGGGGGCATATCTGGCCAGGCAGGGGCTGTGCGGCATGGCATCGCTCGTGCTTTGTTGGCGGTCAACCCAGATCTGCGGCCCGTTTTGCGTAAGGGTGGCTTTCTGACCCGGGATGCACGCATGAAGGAAAGGAAGAAGCCCGGGCTCAAGCGCGCTCGCAAGGCGCCGCAGTACACCAAGCGGTAAAGCTCACTCGAAGGGGTGGGGTCATTGGAGACTCCGCCCCTTTTGCTTTTAGAGCGGTAGGTAGGGGCAACCCTTGCGGCCCCAGAGGCGACCACCCATTGACAATTGGGAGCATTATGATATAATCAGATTCGAGGAGAAACCAGGTTTTTACCTCACCTGAACGGAGAAACCGTTGCTTTTGGGACTCTCCACAGTGCGAGAAGTCATATTCTTCAGCCAAAAACCAGGTTTCTGGCTGCTAGGGGGCATTATGGCGAATAATCACATCCCTCAAGAGCTAGTGGAGAGAATCGCTGGGGGCAACGTCGTCCTCTTCCTGGGCTCCGAAACGGTGGTCCGAACCGAGGCGGGCCTGGCTAGACCCAGTTGGCGCGAAATCACCGCGCTACTAGCCCAACGGTGTGGCTACTCTGAGCCGGACATGTCTCTGGCAAAGGTGGCACAGTATTTTGAGATGACTCAGGGACCCCACGCCCTCATCACCGCCATCGCCGACATCATGGCTGACCCTTCCTACGTCCCCGCGCCGGTGCATCAGCTCATCGCTCAACTCCCCATCAATTTCATTGTTACCACAAGCATTGATACCCTTCTGGAGCAAGCCCTGCGGGCCGTCGGGCGCTGGCCTCAGGTGGTGGTGACCATCACCGACGCCGCCGGGCTGGATGTCGAAAAGACTACGGTAGTCAAACTATTCGGCGACATCGAGCGAAAAGAAATCGTTATCACCGAGGACGATCACTACGGATACGAGCAGCACTCACCCATGATGGCCGAGTTGATCAGACAGCAGTTGGTGGCCAATACTTTGCTTTTCATTAACTGCGACCTGGACGATGTCCATCTCAAGAGCATGTGCGCCCAGGTGACTCAGCGCCTGGGCAGGCTCAAAGGCCGCAGCTACGCAGTTGATCCCAGCCCTTCTGATTACTGCCGACGATTCTGGGAGGACAAGGAGACCCAAATCATCGAGGCCGATGCCCAGACCTTCCTGGAGGACTTGTTGGAGGTACTGGAGGCCTACGAAGCCAGGGCCGAGGAGAAGCGGCCTGAGGTGGCCTTGCGAGGCCGTCCCTTCAAACGCCTGGACTACTATACCGAGGAGGATGCGGACATTTTCTACGGTCGGAAGGATGAGACCGATCAGCTCATCTCCAGCATCCTGGCCCACCAGCTCCTGGTTCTGGTGGGCGCCTCTGGCACAGGCAAGACCTCGCTGCTCCTGGCGGGCGCCAAGCCGGCCTTAGAAGGCGGCGACTGCCGGGTGGCTTACGCCAGAGTGATGGGTGATCCGCTGGCTGACCTCCGAGGCTCTATCGAAGGGGCGGTAGGCATGCCCCTTGGCCCTGGCCCATTGCGGGATCAATTGGCTGCGCTGGAGGCAGAACGAGATCTGGTCGTCTTCCTGGACCAGTTCGAGGAGTTCTTCCTGCCCAAATTTGGCCAGGCTGTGCAACAATCCTTCGTAGGCGAGTTGGCCCGTTGTCTGGAGAGCCGATCCGTCCGCACTCGATTCGTGATCAGCCTGCGCAGTGAAGCCCTCATCAACCTCTTGAGTTTCAAATCCGATATCCCGTACATAGTTAACAACGCCTTGGAATTGCAGCCGCTGGCACGGGAGCAGGCAGCTCTAGCTATCACCGAGCCCTTGAAACGCTTTGGCGTCACTTTGGAGGAGGGCCTGTTAGAGCGAGTCGTAGATGATTTGGACGGGGAGGGCATCAACCCGCCTCAGTTGCAAATCGTCTGCGATCGCCTATATGATCGGGTTTTGCGTGAGCCGAGGCCGGAGATCACCGCGGCCATCTACGAGGAGTTGGGCGGCGCGGACACGATACTGGGGGAGTATCTGGACGAGGAGCTGGAAAAGCTGGACGAGGCCCAGCGGCGGCTGGCCCGAGTCGTGTTGCAGGCCCTGGTCACTGCGGCCGGCACCAAGGAGCCTCGGTCCCTGGCCCAGATCATGGAGAGGGCGGGCTTGGCTAGTGACGAACTTGAGGGCATCCTGGGCGAGCTGGACCGCCTGCGCCTGGTGCGGGCCCTGAAGTCCGATAGCGAGGTGCGCTACGAACTGGTCCACGACTATCTGGCGGAGCGGATCTCTGGCTGGCTGGACGAGCGGGCGCGGCAAGTGGAGAAGGTACGTGGCGTGCTGGACCGCGGCCTGTCCGACTGGCAACACAGCGAGGAGCTGCTGGACTTGAGCCGGGTGAAGGATGTCTACGCCCTGCGAGATGACCTGGGCGATCTGGGGCCTGAGAAAAACGCCCTGCTCTTGCGCAGCGCCGCCCGCTACGAATACGAGATGGACTACTGGCTGGGCCGTGTGCCTGAGGTGGACGATCAGGTGGCCTGCTTGACTGAGGTGCTAGCGCCCAAGTGGACCGCAGAGGAGAGGATTCATGCTATACGCTGTCTGAGCCGGATCAAAACCGGTGAGGTTGCGCGCACGTTACAACGGGTAGCCTTGGAGGACGACGCCGCCCAGGTTCGGCAAGCCGCTGCCGTGGGCCTGGCTCGCACGGGTGTAGGGGCGGCAGTTGAGGAGCTGGCGCAAGTAGCCTGGGAGGCCAGAGGAGACCAGCGGACGAGGGCGGTGGAAGCTCTGGCCTGGGTGTGGGACACCAATGCCGCCCTGTTGCCGGATCTGAGCTGGTCTCTGTACGAGAAGGTCGCTCGGCGTGTAGCGCGCATCCGGCTGGGTCGAGCACGGGGCTCGATTCGGTCCGTAACCGTGAGTGGTGCTGTAGGCGGGGCGATTGGGTTTGCATTAGGGCTAGTGCCAGCATTTTGCCTTAACTTTGTAGAAATATATGGGGCCGCTATGGGCGTGGCTATGAGCCTGGCTATAATCCCTCTTGCCATTGCGGTCTTTGGTATTTTGGGTCTCATAGCAGGGGCCCTTGTAGCCGCAGGGATAAGCACAGGGCAAGCGCTGGGTCCTGGGCGACGAGTGCTGGCGCCCACGTTAGGCGGGATTGTTGGAGGGGCTATTGGCTTGGCAGTAGGATTAGGGCCTTACGCGCTGGCCTACGGGCAATCTCCTTTGACTGTCGTGCCCCCTGCTGCCATGGCAGGCGCGCTGCTGGCATGTGGCATAGCCATCGTGGCCGGGGTGAGCAGAGCGCCCTTTGCCAAAATAGTGGGCGGTGCATTGGGTGGCACTCTGGGCTTTGGTTTGCTCACTGTGCTTGGGATTCTACCAGCCACGAATCGTATCCTGCTGCTGGTCGCTGGACCGATCATCGGCTTGGCCATCGCCTATGGGATCGCCCGGGGCGAAGCTCCTGCAGCCAGGTCTGAGGCAACGATTTCAGGTGGCCGTGGCTTGTAGGCGACGGCGGGAGGTCAGCCATGAACGTAAAATGGGTGATCAGAGTTATCCTCCTTGTACTATTAGCATCAAACGTGGCAGCTTGTCGCTGTGCGGTGCCATCAGCACCCGGCGCTGCCGCCGATCTCTCAGCCGAGAGAACTCGGGTACAATGCCGCCATCCGGGCCAGGCGGTCGAAGATGTGGCTGTCGGCGACCATGAGCCAGTGACTACAGGCGATCAGATCAGCACCGATCAAGCCGGCCTGGGCATCCTGACCTTCGCTGACTTCTTGCGGGTGGAGGTTTTTCGCAAGACGGGGCTGCAAGTGAAGGCAGCACCTGACCCCAATGCCCCTCCCATCGTGAAGCTTTATCTCGCCTTGGGGACGACGCTCCAAGGGTTGCAACGCCAGGCAGGGCAGCGGGTGGATGTGACTACGGATACGGACTGGGCGACGATCCGGGCCGTAGCTACCACATATCTGATCGCCGTGGACGACGATGAAGTTACTTGGGTGGTGCTTTTCGATGGTGAGGCAGAAGTGGAGGCTCAAAGGCAGACGGTCGTCGTCCGAGCTGGCCAGGCGACGTGGGTGGAACCTGGCCAGCCGCCGCACACCCCGATTGACGTTGACCCAGGGGTTATAGAGGGGTGGGTGAATGGGCTACGGGAGAGCAGGGAGGTGGGGCCGATCCGGCCTGTGATCGTGCCGCCTGAACCTGAGGCAGAGGATCGGACGGAGCCCTGGCTGGAGGTCTGGCACTCGCCGAGCGAGCCCAACGAGGGGCAAGCGGTGATCGTCGTCGCTGAAGCGGGGGATGACGGGAGCGGGCTGGACCGCATCGAGATCCAGATACCAGGCCAGCCGCTGTTAACCTGCCGGGAATCGCCTTGCCAGGCGACGGGCGGGCCATACCCTGCGGGCGAATTCGGCTACGAGGTGTGGGCCTTCGATGGGGCGGGCAACGTGGCCCACCGAGAGGGCCATTTTGGTGTCGCTGCCGCCTTTGTCCAGGATTACCCGCCGGTGGTGGAGGAGATATACGTAGAGCCGACGACCATCTATCAGCGGGGGATGTTTAGGTTAAAAGTGAGTGCTAGTGACGATACCGGCCTGCAATCCATAAGGTGGTGGAGCGAGGGCACAGGGGATGATGGCCTTGATAGGGGGGATGAGGCCAGTTGTGGCGGAATAACATGGTGTGAGCCAAACTGGTTGGGCCTGAAATGGATAGGCAGGGATGGCCAGTTCACCATCTACGCTCAAGCCCGCGATACAGCCGATCAGCTATCTAGCATAGGGAGCACGACCATAACCGTACTCCCTCCTGGAGTGGCAGCGAGGTTTTCCCTTTCGATTGGCGGTGGGCCCTTCAATAATAAATCAGTGCAAGAGGCTGTGGGATTCGCTATCAACTGGGCCGCGCTCCGAGACGAAATCGGGGAAGTGGTGCTAGTGGACTTCCTCTCAGGAGAGACCTTGGCTGGTCCCACAGAACCGGCATACAACCCGGATCGGGCCAAGGCGCTCCTGGAAGAAGTTGGCTATTACAGCTTTGACACGGCGTTGCTTTTTGACCCGGGCGACGAACTGGCCAACAAACTGGCCGAAGCGGTAGCCAGCTACCTTAAAGTGATTATTGGTTCCGAGTTCATTGGAGTTGCCCCAGCCGATGCTCGTGCTAAGTTGGCTACTATAATTGAAGCTGGTGAAAGCGGTATGCTCATCGAGCGACGGTAGCGAGTTCGGAGGACTGTCT
>JBAWAP010000341.1:0-15706 GCA_049589355.1 Anaerolineae bacterium | reverse complement strand
ACCTAATGCTTCGTCTCTCAAAGACATTTTTCCGCCTTCAAAGTGAACGTAAGGCAAAATATGACCATTCTTATCGACGATATGTTTAGCGGTGAGTTTTGGTTCTTCACGAGCAACGCCAAGCGGGAAACCATAGTGATAATAGAATTTGTAAAGCGATTTTGTTGTTGTGGCTCCGCCTGGAGCCTGAAAAGTTTGCTCGGTTGATTGGATGTATCCTTCTTCAATAAGCCTTTGCGCTTCATCAAGTGCAATGCCGAATGCCATATCATAGAAAACGTGCCAAATGTGAATGGGGACTTCATTGGCATCTTGCCACGCCTGTAATGGTTCGCGGTCTTCTTCTTTCAAGATAATTGTGGGCAGAACAGCATTCTTCTTCAAACCTGCTTTGCCATTCAAGCGTTTTTGTGGTTTCAACACAGCGCCGTAATCTGGCATAAGTTGCCCTTTCCAAAGGCTGTTCTCGCATTCTACGGCAACAATGGCTTTCGACAATATTTCTTTGATGTCCTTGTTATCTTCAACAGTAAATGGCAACTCGGATAGGCCACCAAGATTTTCAACCAGTTTTTCGATGGCGTGCTGGTCTATTTTCCTGAAAATCAGCAGATCGGGGCGCTTAATTGCGCGCAAGCCAGCCGCTTCCAGCCGCTCAAAATAGAGTTCAAATGCTCTAACATCATCATCTGGTGCAGTTCCACTTGGGCCATAAGGTATTGCAAAAAACTCATTGGTTTCATTGACAGCCTGAGTGATTCTTTCTTCGCTCCATACGCCTTGTGACCAACGCATGAGAAAATCGCTACCACGCAGGCGGCGAGGGTTAAGCAAATAATTTGACCATTCAACAGAAACATATCCCCTGAGTTCAAATTCAATGTTTTCAACGCAAACACTCAGGACTTTTTCAAATGGGTGCATATCGTATTCTCCTAAAAACAAATTATACCTTGCAAGTACTTGGTCTCAGCGACGATATGGCTTTGCTGTTTATGATGGACAGTAAGGAGGGGCCTAACGGAGAAGTTCAGTTGCGGCGCGGTCACTGGCGAGACGCCCCGGCCAATCTGGGCGCGACAATAGCAAGTAGTGAAGCAATTCGGGGCGCCCAGCGCCGTCAACTGCAACGAATGTTAGGCCGCCTTCTTGAAATGGGTGGAACAGTCTCTTTGCTAGTCCTTCTTCATGAGCACCGTCGCCCAATTCCTCTTGCCACACTGCGGACATTTCAGATACTTCTTGTCCGGAACTTGAAGGCTGGCGAAGTCGGTGAACACTGAAATCTCGAATTCGTAGCCGCACGCTGGGCAACGATATGCAGTATTGTTCGCGTGCCATCTTACTAACAGAAACAGACTGCCACTGACGAATATAGCGAGCCACACGACAAGTCCAACCGGCCAGGCCACCGGAATCAGGATCGCCGCGGTAACGACAATGACCGCAACCGTTAGTAGAGTGTACCCACCAACTCTCCACCAATCTCTGTTGGTTACTTCGCGATACGGCATAGTGTCTCCTTGCTAAATTTACTCATACCATTCTACGGGTCGTCAACATTGGTGTCTCACTGCGGCGGCCTAACTACTGAGTATATGGAATCCGTCTTTTCCTCCCATTTCGGTATCTTAGACGGAATCCACCCAATCTGCTCCCAAGGTTGCATTTGCGGAAATTTTGTGTATAATAACCTTGTTCCCAGCCCTTTTGCGGAATGTGCCAGGTTGCCAGATAAAGACATTATAAAGCAGAATCCAGGAAAAGTCAACCTGTACGAGGGAAACCGCGATGGAACCAACTTCTAAAAAACTGCTCGATCGAGTCCGTGACGCCATCCGCCTCAAACACTATTCCATCCGTACCGAGGGCTCCTACGTGAGTTGGATCCGACGCTATATCCTGTTCCACGGCAAGCGCCACCCTAACGAGATGGGCGCCCCCGAAGTGGAAGCCTTTCTCACCCACCTGGCGGTGAAGGAAAACGTCGCCTCCTCCACCCAAAATCAGGCCCTCAGCGCCCTCCTGTTCCTCTACCGCGAGGTGCTCCACAAAGACCTGGGCCCCATTGACGCCTTGCGCGCCAAAAAGCCCAAACGCCTGCCCACCGTCCTCAGCAAGGAAGAGGTGCGCCGGGTCCTCGCCCATTTGTCGGGCACACACCAGTTAATGGCCAAATTGCTCTACGGCAGCGGCTTGCGGCTCATGGAATGCCTGCGCCTGCGCGTCAAAGACCTGGAGTTCGACCGCCGCGCTATCATCGTGTGGGATGGCAAGGGAGCCGAAGACAGGGTGACGATGCTGCCCGACAGCCTTATCGCCCCCCTCCAAGAACACCTGCTGTACGTCAAACGCTTACATGAGCAAGACCTGGCCAAAGGCTACGGCGCCGTCTACCCTTCGGGCTGAGCCTCAGGGCGAAGCCTGCCCGACGCCCTGGCACGCAAATACCCCAATGCGGAGCGCGAGTGGGCCTGGCAATACGTCTTTCCCTCGGCGCGGCTGTCCGTGGACCCCCGCAGCGGCCTTGTGCGCCGCCACCACCTGGACGAAAGCGGCCTGCAAAAGGCTGTCCGAGAGGCAGCCCGCCGGACGGGTATCACCAAGCCAGTCGGCCCCCACACCTTCCGCCATTCCTTCGCCACCCACTTGCTCGAAAACGGCTACGACATCCGCACGGTGCAGGAACTGCTAGGGCATAAGGATGTGAAAACGACGATGATTTATACCCACGTCCTCAATCGAGGCGGCTTGGCGGTGCGCAGCCCACTGGATTAACCGGATGCCCAGCCCGAAAAGCAAAAGCGGGAGGCATTTTAGACCTCCCGCTTGACCTATTTTGCGTCACCTCTCCAACGAACACCAAATCCTGGTCCCGCCACCGGGACGGCTGTGCACCTTGAGTGTTGCGCCGATCATCGCCGCCCGTTCTCGTATCCCGGCCAGGCCGTAGCGGTCAGGGTCCACGGCAGCGGGATCAAAGCCTACGCCATCATCTTGGATCAGCAGGTCAATCCGATCGTTGCCGAAGGCCAGGCGCACGGTCACCTGTTGGGCGGCGGCGTGATACTCTACGTTGGTCAGGGCCTCCTCGGCGATGCGGAACAGGGCCTGGGCTTCTTCGTCCGTCAGGTCGGGCTCCTGGCCCGCTACGCTAAGGTCGGCCTGCACGCCGGTCCGCGCCTGGAAAGCTTGTAGCGTCCCCCGCAGCGCGCCGGCCAGGCCCAGCGTCTTCAAGGGATCGGTGCGCAGGGCCTGGATGGCCTGCCGTGACTCCTCCAATCCCTGCCGGGCCAAAGACGAGATTGCGTCCACCGCGTCCTGGCCTGCTGCGGGATCGTGGGTCAGCAGGGTGCGGAGTGCCTCCAGTTGCACGGAAAGTGCGGCCAGGGAGTGGGCCAGCGTGTCGTGCAGGTCGCGTGCCAGGCGGTTCCGCTCGCGGCTGACGGCCAACTGCTCGACGGTGGCGGCGTAGCGGCGCAGGCGTTCGTGAGCAGCTTCCAGTTCGGCATGCTGTCGTCGCTCTCGCTGGGCCAGGATACTAACGATGAGGGGCACCAGGTATAGCAATGCAATGCGCATCAGCGCTCCTGAGAAAAAGTCCCAAGCGAGGATGTCCTGCTGCAACGCCCAGCAGCCGGTTCCCAGGTGCAGCATCGTCGCCCAGGTACTCCCCCACACGGCTCCCCGCCGGCCATAGCCCCAGGCCAGCAGCAGCAAGGGGATGAGCAAGAAGAAGAAGGGTTCCGTCAACGGCGCTTCCATCAGGCGGCGGGCCAATGGCTCTGACAGGTTCAGGTGTTCGGGCCAGAAAACTTGCCGCTCGAAAAAGAAAGAGGCCGATAGCAGGCTCACGATGAGCACGTCCAGGCCCAGAGCCAGAGCCAGAAATCGTCGGCCCAAAGCCCGTTCCAGCCAGGGAGGCAGCACCAGTAACGCCAGCAGCAGCGTGGGTGCGGCGAGCAGCAGGAGCGCCAACTGGGCTGAGGTTCCCAACCTCAGTATCACCAGTAAGCCCCGGCTAAGGAAAGCGACTTTGACGATCAGTGTCAGGCGAAAGATGCGCAGCGCCTCGCGCAAAGCCAGCGGTTGATCCATATCAACAAATCCAAAGGTCAAAGCTCAAAATTCAAAAAGGTGTTTTGAACTTTGAAGTATCTTGATCTATTCGTATCGCAGCGCCTCAATGGGCCGCAGGCTGGCCGCCCGCCAGGCCGGATAGATGCCAAAGATCAACCCGACGGCGGCGGCAAAGCCGGAGGCCATCAGCACCGTACCAGTGTCCACCACAGGGGTCAGGTCGGTGGATAGATTGCCAATGAAGTTAGAGATGACGATCCCCAAGACGATGCCCAACAAGCCGCCCAGCAGGCTCAGCACCAGCGATTCGATCAAGAACTGGGCCAGAATGTCCCGTTTGAGCGCCCCCACGGCCTTGCGGATGCCGATCTCTCGCGTCCGCTCTGTCACACTCACCAGCATGATGTTCATGATGCCAATCCCGCCCACCACCAGCGAGATACCGGCAATGGCGCCCAAGAAGAGTGTAATCATGCCCATGATGACGTCGAATGCGTCCAGAATGTCGGTTTGGCTGATGACGGAAAAATCGTCGTCGGCCTGATAGGCGATGTCGTGGCTTTCACGCAGCGTCTCCTTAATCTGCGCCGTCGCATCGTCCATCAGCGCTTCGCTCTGCGCCTCGGCGTAGATAACGTTCACCGCCCGCTCGCCGCTGCGGGTGCGGCCCGGGTAAAGCCTGCTCTGTGCCGTGGTGAGGGGGATGAAGACCTGATCGTCCTCACTCGTGAACCCCATTCCGCCCTTGCTCTCCAGCACGCCGACCACCTCGTATTGTACGCCCTGGATCTTCACTGTCTTACCGATGGAAAACTCGCCCTCGGGAAACAAGTCCTCGGCGACGCCGGCCCCCAAGACGGCGACCCGAGCCTTGGTGGCCAGATCATCTTCCGTCAGCCCATCTCCCAATGCCAGACTCAGGCTGCGCACGTCAAAATAGTTGGCCGTGACGCCCGCGACAGTGGCGCGAGTATCCTGGCCGCCGTAGAGCACCTGCTGGGCGCCTTGTACCTGGGCTGCCACTTCTTTCACCGCCGGAGCATAGAACGGATCCGCCAGCAGTTCCACGTCCCCCATGCTCAGGGCCTGATAGCCACTGCTATTATCCGTATCGGTCATGATCGAAATCAGGTTGGAGCCAATGGCTTGAATCTCGCTTTCGATAGAGGCGCTGACGCCGTTGCCCACAGAGAGCAGCGCGATCACAGCGGCTACGCCGATGATGACGCCCAGCATGGTCAGTGCAGCGCGCATCTTGTTGATCATCAGGCTGTCAAAGGCACTCAAGAGGCTTTCTGTCAAGTTCATTAGTTTCCTCCCCCAAGCTCAAAGCTCAAATTTTGGATTTTGAACTTTGGATTTTGGATTTCGGATGTTTCTATCGCTCTCGATCAGGCCATCCCTGAGATAAATCGTCCGCTGAGCACGTTCGGCCACGTCCGGATCGTGGGTGACGATGACAATGGTGATGCCGCGCGCGTTCAGATCGTCAAGGATGTCCATGATCTCTTCCCCTGAGGCGGTATCGAGGTTGCCAGTTGGCTCGTCGGCCAGGATGATGCTGGGCTCGGCCGCCAGGGCGCGGGCGATGGCTACTCGCTGTTGCTCCCCGCCAGAGAGTTCGTCCGGCCGGTGGCCCATGCGGTCTCCCAACCTCACCGCGCGCAATGCCTCCTCCGCCCGTTGGCGTCGTTCCCGCCGGCCATAACCGGCGTACATCAGCGGCAACGCAACCTGCTTGATAGCCGGCGTGCGGGGCAACAAGTTGTAGATCTGAAAGACAAAGCCTATTCGCTTGTTGCGTATCCGAGCGAGGTTGTCGTCGTTCATCCGACTCACGTCTACACCATCCAGTTCGTACGTGCCGCTGGTCGGTTGATCCAGGCAACCAACCACGTTCATCAGCGTGCTCTTTCCCGAGCCCGACGGGCCCATGATGGCCACGAACTCTCCGTCTTGGACCGTCAGGTCCACCCCGCGCAGGGCGTGGACTGTCTGCGTTCCCATATGATACTGCTTGGTAATCTCATGTAGTTCGATCATCAGCGCAAATTCCTCAAGCCACTTGGTGGCTCTTGTCCCGGCCCAAACACGAATCCTTCTTCGACCTCCCCAATGACGAGTTGATCACCTTCTTCCAGGCCGCTGGTGATCTCAGTGAAGTTGTTGTCGCGCAAGCCTACCGTGACCTCTGTCTTGACCCTTGTATCGCCTTGAACCAGGTTGACGTAGTACTTGCCCTGCTGCCGGTCGGCGGTGATGGCCCGATTGGGGACCAGGAGCACGTTTTCTCGATTGGCGGTGACCAATTCGGCGTTGGCCGTCATGCCCGTGAGAATGGGCAAATCGCCTGCTTGCAGGCTCAGATGCACCTGGTAGGTCACAATCTCAGATTGGACCTTAGCTTTCGGGGCAATGGAGACCACTTCTCCGGTCAACTTTTCGTCCGGCCACGCTTCCAGGATCACGATGGTGGGCTGCCCAACCGCAATCGCGCCGATGTCTATCTCGTCCATGTCCAACACCACTTCCAGGCTGCCCGTGTCTACCAGTTCCACCGACAGCCCGCTGGCCCACTCGCCCTCCGTGACGTACACTTCGGTCACCACGCCGTCAAAGGGGGCCACCAGGGCCGCTTTGGCCAGGTTGTCCTGGGCATCTTCCAGGGAGATTCGCGCCTGCGCCACCTGTGCCTCGGCGATGGTGATCTTCTCCCCCGACGCGCCCTGGAGTAGAATCGCCAGATTGGCCTCCGCCTGAGCCACGGCGGCCTCGGCCTGCAGCACACCTGCCTCGGCCTGCAGCACACCCGCCTCGGCCTGCGCCACCTGGGATTCGGCCTGCGCCACCGTAGCTTCGGCCTGGGTTACGGCGGCCTCGGCCTGGGCGATCTGGTCGCCGATGTCGTCCAACTGCGCCTGGGCGTTGGTCACCTGGGCCTCCGCCGCCGCCACCGATGCCCACGCCACGGCGATGGCCTCCTCCGTTGCACCCTCCTGGGCCTGCTGATAGCTGATCTCGGCCAGGCGGACAGCGATCTCGGCGTTGGCCACAGCAGCCTTCATCTGGTCTCTGGCGTATCCAGGAGATGCGGGATTGCCATTCACCGCGTCCCGTTCCAACTGGGCCTTCCACAAATTGTTCTTGGCCTGCTCCCAATTTAAGCGAGCCTGCTCTATCGTCTCGGCGTCGGTGCCTTCCAACAGCGCGTCCAACTGAGCCTGCGCGCTGCTCAACCCGGCTTGTGCGCTCTTGAGGTTCGCCTTGGCGGTCACGTCGGCGTCGGCCAGCGCGTCACGGGCGAGTTCGGCCTTGGTCAACGCGCTCTTGGCGCTGATCAGTCCGGCCTGGGCGCTGGTGAGGCTTGCCTGGGCGCCGGCGGAGCCTGCCTGCGCGCCGGCCAGGCCTGCCTTCGCACTCTCCAGCGACGCTTCGGCGACGGCAATATCCTCTTCAGAGGCCCCTGCTCGCAGTTCCGCCAGGTTTGCTTCCTGGATGGCCAGGCTCTGCTCTGCCGAGCGGACCGCCCGCTCCAGGCTGCTGGCCTCCAACTGGATCAGAACATCGCCGGCCTGCACCTTGTCGCCGACCTGAACGTAGACCCCCTCCACCTGACCGACAATTCCCAACGCCAACTGGGCTTCCCGCCGGGGGAGCAGCCGGCCGCTGGCCGTTGCCCCGGCTGAGAGGTCGCCGATGAAAGCGGTGACGATTTGATCACCTTCCGGATTAGCCGCCAGAGTGCGGTTTTGGCGGAACTGCGCCAGAGGTTGTTCGTTGACGAACCAGACAACCGCTGCCACAACCACCACGGCTACCGCAGCCAAGATAATCCAGCGAGTACGCTTACTTTTCTTTCTAGGTTCCACTTCTATTCCTCCCTTCGTTTGTGCCCTATTTTACCAGAAAACGGCTACTTGCGAAAGTGCCATTGGTCAGTTCTGGGACTATGACGAAAGTCACATGGTCGGGTGGTCAGGTGGTCCTTGGTCAGGTGGTCAGGTGTCTCTTTCTGGCTGTTGAGGCCATTATCCGAGGGGAGCTGGATAGATACACAGCGTGGGTGCAGAGGGAGATCGGCGCCAGCTTGAGCCGCGCCCGTTGGGTGGCAGCCCTCTTCTATGGCCTGCCGCGCTTTTGCTTCCACCTCGGCGCTCGCAACCCTAAGGTCACGCGATTACTCGCCGAGATACTCAATGATCGAGCAACTTATTTCGACCTCAGCCACCACATTCTGCCCTACCTTGTAACGTCTCTATGGCGACAGCGTTGATTTTCCCTCCGCAACACCAACGCCTCTTCCCCCACCAGCCTGAACCCAAACCGGCGATACAGTCGTTGCGAGGCCAAATTGTCCTGCTGGGTGTTCAGAATGATGACTCTGGCTCCTTCCCTTTTGAAAAAAGCGATAGCTTCAGCCATCAACCGCACGCCAATGCCTCGCCCCTGATAGCCAGGGTGCACGGTGACTCGGGCCAGATACCCCCGACCCTCAGTTACGCTGCTGAACTCATAGCCGACCACCACGCCGTCCAGCTCAGCGACGACGAAGTGGGGATAACTGACTAATACGTCTCTGAAGGTGTCGGGCGTGTTCTGCCATAGCGGGTCGAATGCCGCCTGGTCTAAAGCGACTAACGCGGGGAGATCCCTGGGTTGTGCTGACCGCACGGACACCTCCTGATTGCCCCGAGCAGGCACGGCCCAATCGTTCTTAGTGTAGGCCACGATGACGTTGTCAACGACGAAGCCGTGGTCTTGTAAAGATGCAGTCAACCACTCCTCGCTCCCGACATAGATCAAGGCTGTTGCATCCTGGGGACGCAACAATTCGAGGCTGGGAGGCAAGAGAGTCTGCAAGTAGTCGGACACAGGCCATCCGTCGGCCAGGCCAGCTCCTTGCAGGCGGGCCAGAGGGAGACAGCGCAGGTCCCAGAACATGAACCCCAGGAGCTGCTCTCTGGCATAAGCTAGCAGGAAGAGACGAGCGCCCAGACACTTCTTCAAATCCTCCAGCTTGAAACATAGGTAGGCCCGACTGGCCTCCTCTATCAGCCCCACCACACTTTTCTCATCAGCTATGGTGGCTTGCCTAACCATGATTTCCATCTGACGTTGCCTTCCCCCTCCGGAGAGATGATAGCACGGTTGTGTTTCCTCGTCAAGCTACAACTGTGGACGGACAGAATCGTTCGCCGCTACGAGTTGTGATGTGCTGAATCTGGTTTGATAAATGCTTATTTTAGATGTATACTTAATGTGCTTCGCCATGGGCAACCTGGTCTACGTGAAATTTCTGGCAGACGCGCTGACACGAGAAGAAGCATAGGAGGGAGGCAAACCATGAGCCAATCTACTTCCCCAACTGTAACTATCGCACTGGACGAGTTAGAGGAATTGATCCGCAAAGTTGTGCGCGAGGAATTAGCCTGGGCCATGACCCGAGAGCCAAAGCTATTCCAGCTCGATCCTGGCACACCTCTATATCAAGATATGGAGGAGATTCTGCAACGCAAGGCCCAGGGCCGTATCAAGCTCTACTCCCATGACGAGGTCTGGGGTGACTGAATACCAAGCTGTCTTGATAACGATAAGGAGAACCCAATGAAAAAAGGAGCCTTCACTTTTGTGTTGCACAGCCATCTACCCTATTGTCGCATGGCGGGGCGCTGGCCGCACGGCGAGGAGTGGCTGCACGAGGCCGCCTCGGAGACCTACCTTCCCCTCCTCAACGCCCTCTACGATCTGAAGGAGGATGGCTACCCCATCAGGCTGACCATCGGCCTGACCCCCGTTCTGGCCGAGCAGTTGGCCGATCCCCTGGTACTAGACCACTTCGAGCTCTATCTGGAAGAGAAAATCGAAGCTGCCAAGAGCGATATCGAGCGCTTCCAGAAGGCCGCCGAGCCCCACCTGGAGTACCTGGCGACCTTCTACCGCGACTGGTACGGAAACATCATGGACACCTTCAGAGATCGCTTCGGCAGGGACATCGTGGGCGCCTTCAAGAAGCTCCAGGACGATGGCTATCTGGAGATCCTCACCTCCGCCGCCACCCACGGCTACCTGCCCCTGCTTTCCCGCGATTCCTCGATCTACGGCCAACTGAAGACTGGCCTGGAGAGCTATCGCCGGCTTTTCGGGCGGGCTCCGCGGGCCTTATGGCTGCCGGAGTGCGCCTACCGTCCGGCCTTCTACGCCCAGGCGGGCGGGAAGCACTACTACAAGCCCGGTTTGGAGGAGTTCCTGGCCGGGCTGGACATTGGGTGCTTCTTCAGCGAGACCCACACCATTGAGGGTGGGCTGCCGGTGGGCAAAGCGGCGGGCGACGCCATAGGTTATGGGGACGTGCCCAAGCGCATCGTGGTGCCTCTGCCCGACTACGCGGAGCCCACGGAAAAAACCACCTACCAACCCTACTACGTAGCTGGGGGTAGAGGCGAGGGCGGGTACTCGCCCGTGGCCGTCATCGGGCGCAACAACCGCACGGGGATGCAGGTCTGGTCGGCCGACTGGGGGTATCCCGGCGACTACGATTACCGCGAGTTCCATAAGAAAGACGGCGTTTCAGGCCTCCGGTACTGGCGGGTGAGTGGGGCGCGGGTTGATCTGGGGCAGAAGGACTACTACCATCCCGACTGGGCTCAGTACAAGGTGGGGGAACACTCCCGCCACTTCGCCTGGCTGGTTGGTGACCTGTTGTCCAGGTACAGCGAGGAGAGCGGTAGGTTCGGCATCATCGCCTCCAATTACGATACCGAGCTCTTCGGCCATTGGTGGTTCGAGGGCCTTGATTGGATGCGGGAGGTGCTCAGAATCCTGAGCCAAAGCGAGACGGTGGAGCTGACCACGGCTAGCGATTATGTCGAGGAGCACCCCCCCGAGGACGTGTTGGCCTTGCCGGAGGGATCGTGGGGTATGGGGGGAGGACACTGGACGTGGGACAACCACGATACCCGCTGGATGTGGCAGCCCATCCACGAGGCTGAGCGCCGCATGGAAAAGCTCGTGGCCCAGCATCTAGATGCCCAAGGCGATCTGGCCGCCGTTCTGAACCAGGCCGCGCGGGAGCTTCTGCTGATGCAGTCCAGCGATTGGCCCTTCCTGGTCACCACAGGCCAGGCCCGCGAGTATGCCATCATCCGCTTCAACGAGCACCTGGATCGCTTCAACCGCCTGGCCGAAATCGCCGAGGCCGGCCAGGCAGACCCCGCCCTGGTCGAAGAATTCTACGAACGCGACAAACTCTTCCCCAACATTGATTATCGGTGGTTTGGGGATAGGGAAGGGGCGAGGGGTGCTATGTGAGCACGCCACACCAGGCGAGTTTCGCCGCAGTCAGAACTGGATCGGGACGCCGAATTGTACGCTGAGTGAGGCACAGTTCGTTCCGCCTCCTGTTCTCCAAATGCATGAAGCTCTGGACGCTTTTGAGAAATACCTGCACGCCGATGACGTTTATCCTCCGCTGGTACGCCTGGCCCTGGTTCATTATCAGTTTGAAGCCATTCATCCCTTTGTGGATGGTAACGGACGTATCGGGCGCTTGCTCATTTCGCTGTTGCTGGTAGAGTGGAAGTTGCTGCCAATGCCGCTGCTCTACTTGAGCGCGTACTTTCACCGCTACCGGCAAGATTACTACGACTTGCTCATGGCGGTCAGCGAGCGTGGCGACTGGCGTGACTGGGTGCTGTTTTTCCTACACGGTGTCACCGACCAGGCGCGGGATGCTATCGTGTGCGCCAGACGACTGCAAGACTTGCAAACAGCATGGCACGAGCGCTTGATGCAGGCTCGCACCTCCGCCTTGCTCGTGCGTCTGGTGGACAGCCTTTTTGCATCGCCGGTCATTACCATACCGGAAGCACAGCGATTGCTGGGCGTCACCTATCGTAGCGCCCAGCGCAATGTAGAGAAACTGGTCACTGCGGGGATTTTGCGGCCCGTGGGTGATACTTCCTACGGCAAAACCTACCTGGCCGCGGAAATCCTGGACATCATTGTTGACAAGGACAACCACACTTTGTAATAGAATTATACTTTTGACCTGAAAAGTATAATTCTATCCGTCGGAACTGAACTTTTGTACAAATCATACCGATTGGAATTACTGAGCCCAGCGCCTGATTGCCCGCTTTCTTGCCCGATTGTTGCCCGATTCTCGGACTGGCGATAACTGTAACGCAAGAGGATGGATAAGATGCTTGCAGAAGCAGATCGGAAAATTGTACGCGAGTTCCAGCGCCGCTTGACGGACTTCGTGCCTGTCCTCAGCGATGATTTTAGGGAGCATATAGATACGGGGAATAAGACGTGAAAAGAGCAATCGCAACCGTCGTGCGAGTCACCGGTACTTGCAATGCAGGTTACGAAATAGGCGACAAGGTCGTCGTTAACCTCGATACCGCTTGCATCAACAAGGGACAGTCGGACAATCTCTGTATTTGGGCGCTCAGCGCTATTCTTGCCAACATGTGCCGCATCAGGCGAGGGGAGAAGGCGCTGGCCTCGTGCCCTGACCCAGCTACAGGACTTGGTGGGAACGTGATGTTCAGCGTGGTGAAGGAGGAGTATCGTGACGAAGGTACGGGCAAGCCCGTCCAGGATTCTCGGAGAATGTCCTGCCGGGCATCAGATGGGTGATGAGATTGTCATTGATGGAACGATTGTGCGTGCTGTAAAGGGGCCGATTTGTTATGTTGCTACGTCGGCGTTCGCTGACCAGGTTACGCAGATTCGACGGGATGAGCGTGTGACCAGCCACCTTTCCTGTCCGGGTTGTTGTTTCGATTCCAGCCAGGAGAACAGAGTCGTCTTTGTCCTTGGCAGCGAGGAGGCATGGGGCCTGTCCAGGAAGTTCTCGGCGTACAATTGGGGGCGGCTTGATGGCAGGGCCACTGAAACCTCTGCGTATTACTGTGACCTGGGGTGGGAACTCACGCAGGCCGGCAACTACGCTGAAGCCGAACGAGCAATTGAGCAAGCCATAAAACACCTGAAGCCCGTGAGCCAGTAGGTTGTGTGAGTGAGAGCTGAATTCGTATATCCCGATAGCGAGTTAGCTCACGATCTTCGTGAGTGCGCTGCCAAGACCGGCGTAACCATTCGTGGAGCCAAAGTCTGGACCACCGATGCAATATACCGAGAGTATCCTGAGAAGGTCTCGGGATGGCGTGAAGTTGGAGCGGATGTCGTCAACATGGACACGTCGCATTTTTACGCTGTCAGCAGAGTGGTAGGCATATCGGCTGTATACGCTTGTGTAGTTTCAGATTGTGTCGGGGGCCCGGTGTGGGACGAAGGATTTGCGCAGATTCAACCCGCCATGAGTGATCTTCAAGACCTCATATTGGAGACCTTAACCGAGATTGCGGGGAAGTCTCATAGTCGCGGATAGCGGAGACAATAGCGAACAGCGAGTTGCCGACTCCAGAGGCCTTCGCAAGCGCGCTAGCCGTCAGGCGAAATAAGCCAAAGCGGACATTGGCTGTTTTCCGCCCTAATCGTCGCCTTTCTCACCGCTCCCCTGAGGAACAGGCTGCAAACCTTGGTCGAGCGCCTTTTCTGGCGGTAAGCGCTTCGTTGGACAGAAGCGTTGTTTTGGGATATAATAGGTTCAGACAACCTTTCTGATCCTCTAGCTGGCCTAGGATAGAGTTCGCTTTGTTTCTCTTTTTTGGAGTGACAGGTGAAATACTCCATCGAGTAACTCGCTGTTCACATTTCCGTACGAGAACAAGTACACAGAAATGAGTCTGTGTACTCTCAGATGGTGTCCATCTGGTAGGTAGTCTTCCCGACATATCCGCCAGATGGACGCAATCTATACTGATGGTCAGGTCCTAATAGATATTGCTCTTGGGAGGTATCATGAGTCGCAAAGCATTAGTATTGCACAGTGGCGGATTAGATTCTACTGTCTGCCTTCTAATGGCTTTGGAGCAAGGTCGTGAAGTGATTAGCCTAGGTATTGACTATGGCCAGCGCCATATTATAGAGCTTGAGTATGCGCTGGCGCAATGTCGTCAACTAAATGTGCCAAGAAGGGTATTACGAGTCGAGTGGGATAAGCCGGTTCGCTCCATACCAGAAGGCCGATTAATTGAGGAAATAAGAAACAATGTGTCACCAGCTTTCCTGCCAGGTCGGAATGCGGTTTTCCTAGCACTGGCCTGTGCGGAAGCCGCCGGACTTAGTATGGAGGAAGTCTGGATTGGAGTGAATGCAATTGACTTCTCGGGCTACCCTGACTGTCGTCCTGAATTCGTGGAAGCATTTCGACAGATGATCAAAGAAGCAATCCCAAATGGCCCAGGAATTGTCACTCCTCTGATCTCAATGTCTAAGTCTCAAATCGCACAGGAGGCATATCGCCTGGGATTGCGAAAAGGCGACACATGGTGCTGCTACCAGCCAATCGTAACATCCAGGGGTGTTGAGGCTTGTGGGGAGTGCGATGCCTGTGTTCTACACGAATATGCATGGGCTGGAGTCGTTGTCACAAATAATACGGAGGGCGGGTTGTTGACTTTCCGAGGAGCACATATAGGGGAGTGACAATTGGCAAAGATTTGTCTTGTTTCGTGTACGCGCGAGAAGCTCACTCGCGAGGCTCCTGCAGAACAGCTCTATGCTTCGCCGCTTTTCGGCAAATCTCGTGCATTCGCTGCTTCAAGGTTTGATCGATGGTTCATTCTTTCTGCGAAATATGGCCTGCTTGAACCCAGCCAAATTGTCGAACCATACGACAAAACACTCACCCAAATGTCACAGCAAGAAAGAATTACCTGGGCGCAATCAGTATTAGAGGAGTTGATCAAGCGCACTAATCCTGGCGATTCAGTTGCTCTTCTGGCTGGCACCCATTATCGTGATCCTCTCATTCCGTTGCTGTCTGAGCGAGGTTACAAAATAACCGTCCCGCTTGAAGGAATGACGATTGGCAAGCAGTTGAGTTGGTTAAACAGAGTACTTTCTGCTGGCAATCGTATTCGGCACTTGGACGAATTCTATGACCTGCTGGTGAAACTCCGACATGGATTGGGTGGCTCGCGAATTCTCAAGGATTGCACTGGCAGGATGCCATGGCCAAAGCGTGGAGTCTACTTTGTCTTTGAGCCAAATGAACTGCGAGCTTCCGATATTCTGATGCAACGGGTTGTTCGTGTTGGGACTCATGCAGTCAGCCGAGGATCGCGTTCAACTTTATGGTCTCGTTTGCGGACTCATCGAGGCAGAGCAAGTGGTGGTGGTAATCATAGATCTTCGATATTCCGACTGCATGTTGGTGCAGCGATGATTGAGAAATCGGCTGGCGGGATAGCGGTGCCTACATGGGGAAAGGGCCAGTCGGCGAAAACCGATACTCGGACTCTAGAGACTGATCTTGAGCGAAGAGTATCAGAATACATTGGGCGGATGTCCATATTGTGGCTTGTGGTAGGAGATGGTCCTGGCCCTAAGAATGACAGGTCGTTCATCGAAATGAACTCTATTGCATTGCTGGCAGGTTCTGATGGCCCGATTGATCTAGCTAGCCGCAATTGGCTGGGTCGGTTTAGCACGCACGAAGCAATCCGCCGAAGTGGCTTATGGAACGTGAACTATGTAGATGATCATTATGATC
>JBAWAP010000340.1:0-8494 GCA_049589355.1 Anaerolineae bacterium | reverse complement strand
CTGCAGAAGGCTATCGAGTGCTACCAAGAAGCGCTGCGCGTCTACACCCCGGAGGCCGCGCCCCTCGGTTACGCCATGACCCAAAACAACCTGGGCACCGCCTACGCGGACTTGCCGACGGGGGATCGGGCCGCCAACCTGGAGCAGGCCATCGCGTGCTACCAAGAAGCCCTGCGCTTTTGGACCCCGGAGGCCGCGCCCCTGTATTATGCGGGTACCCAAAACAACCTGGGCACCGCCTATCAGAGCTTGCCGACAGGGGATCGGGCAGCCAACCTGGAGAAAGCCATCCAATGCTACCAGGAAGCCCTGCGCTTCTACACCCCGGAGGCTGTGCCCCTCGATTATGCCATGACCCAAAACAACCTGGGCCTGGCTTACCTGCACCTTCCTACGGGAGATAGGGCCACGAATCTGAAGCAATCGCTTCACTGTGTTGAGACGGCGTTACAAATCAAGGGCCTTTCCCCTTGGGAGCAGGCGGAGTACCTGTTTACTCGCGGCCTGGCTCACCTGGCCCTGGGCCAGCAAGACCAGGCCCTGGCCGACTACCAGGCCGCTATGCCCCTCGCAGATTCCATCACCCTGGCTGAAGCGCTCAAGGAATTGAACGAATTCGTCGCTGCACACCCGGATACTCCCGGCCTGGACGCCCTCCGCACTCTCTTCCCCTCCCCATCGTAGAGGCAGAGCGTGAGTTTGGACAAAGTAGCTCCAATGTTGGCATCCGAAGACATGAAAGGCCACGAAAGCAGCAAAATGCTTTTGTGGCCTTCGTTTATTTCATGCCCCTCCCGATCTTATGGCTAATCCCGGACATTGGTTTCTCTTTGACAAATCGCCCTGGCGATGCTAGAATTGCAATCAGGGAGAGACGGAGTACATCATATTTCCGAGGAAATGATATGCCTCCAAAGATTGAACAGGTGATCAAGCGCACAGGCGACGTCGTTCCCTTCAAACGCGAACGGATTGCCAATGCCATCTATCGTGCCGCCGTGGCTGTGGGCGGGCGCGACCGTTCCATTGCCGAGGCCCTGACGGACCAGGTGGTGGCGATTCTCGAAGAAACCACACCGCCCGGCCACATCCCCCACGTCGAAGAGATTCAGGACATCGTCGAGAAAGTGCTCATCGAGAACGGTCATGCTCGGACGGCCAAAGCCTACATCCTGTATCGCGAGGAGCGGGCCCGCCAGCGCCGCAGAAATACCGACTGCCAGCAACGTGACCCGGAAAACATCCCCTATCGCAAACTCTGGGAGATACTGTCTTGGTCAGTGGATCACGACGTCCACACCGTCGAGCGGCTCAACGCGCGCATTGCCCGTGGCGAGTTCCCGGACATCGTGCGAGAATCAGACATTGCCTACCAGGAAGACATTGCCACGGCCGCCAACCTGATCAAAGAGCGCCGCAACGAGATCAAGATCGTCATTGTCGCCGGCCCCTCTTCCTCCGGCAAGACGACCACCACGATCAAGCTCAACGCCTTGCTACGGAAAAAGAGGCTGAGCCTCGTGACCCTCAACGTGGACAACTATTTCTTTGACCTGGAACTCCACCCCAAAGACGAGTACGGCGACTATGACTTCGAGACTCCCCAGGCTCTCGATCTGCCCCTCATCAATGAGCACCTGACTCGCCTCGTCGCTGGCGAGGAGGTGTACATCCCGCTCTACGACTTTAGAACTGGTGCTCGCACCGACAATGTTACGCCCATGCGCTTGGGTGAGAGCGATGTCATTCTCATAGACAGCCTGCACGGTCTGTACGCCGACATGACGGCAGGCATCCCTGACGAGCAGAAGTTCAAACTCTACATCGAGACGCTGCTCCAGATGAAAGGCCCTGACGACCGTTTCATTCGCTGGACCGACCTGCGTTTGATGCGTCGTATGGCACGCGATGCGATTCACCGGGCCTATAACCCTCAGCAAACGCTGGAGCACTGGCACTACGTTCGCGGCAGCGAGTTGCGCCACATCATCCCTCACGTCAACACGGCCGATTACATCGTCAACGGCGCGCTGGCCTACGAACTACCGATCATGCGCCCCCGGCTGATAGATCATTTTGCCCGGTGGGTGGAGGATTATCGGGACGACCCCGAACGCCAGGATGCCTTTCAACGGGCCAACCGCGTCTACGAGCTACTCAAATCGGTGACGCCCGTGGAGGACGACTCGCCCATTCCACCTACCTCGCTGTTGCGCGAATTCATTGGCGAGAGCGCCTACAAATACTGACGCACGACGACTTCGGCTTTACCCTTTTGAGGTAACTACTACTTAGGCTGTCATGCTGAGCGGAGCGAAGCATCTCGTTGTCGCGAGAACGAGACCCTTCGCTGCGCTCAGGGTGACAACATGGGCTGAGCAGTTACCTTTTGAGCAGAACATGGGACCCAGGTTAGAATTCATAATCAGTCTGCTGATACTTCTGGGGATGTTAGTGAGCCTCTGTGGGCTGATCGTCCCCATTTTCCCCGGCCTTATCGTCATCTGGGTATTGGCGCTGCTCTACGGGATTATCTTTGGCTTCGGGATGTTAGGCGCGGTGCTGTTCGTCGTCATCACCGTGTTGGCCATCTTGGGTGAGATCTCCGACAACCTGCTGATGAGCAAGAAGGCTCGCCAAGAGGGCGCCAGGTGGCTCTCTATCGCCTTCGCCTTCGTCGCGGGGATAGTGTGCAGCATCGTCTTCACGCCCTTGGCCGGGATCGCTGCCGCGCTGGGAGCGCTCTTTCTGGCCGAATTCATCTCCAGCAAGGATCCCAGAAAAGCCCTCGCGGTCACCAAGAGCATGGCGATTGGCTGGGGCTGGTCATTCGTGGCGCGCTTTGGGGTAGGGTTGATGATGATCGCACTGTGGGCAATCTGGGCCTGGGCGTGAGGCGCCAAATAGCCCTCACCTTTCCCCCACCCCTCCTCCTCTCCCAAGATTGGGATGAGGAAGGAGGTGCGAGCAAAGCGAGGCGAGGGATGGAGGAGGCTTTTCAAAACATTTGAAGGAGGAAAAATGTACCCATCTATCCAAATTCCCAAAACAGAATTCGAGGCGCGTGTGCGAGAGTTGGTCAATTATCTCGGCCCAGAGGGTTTGTCGGGCGCTGTCCTGTTCGACAACTATTATGTCACTTATCTCACCGACTTCGCCTTCATCCCCACCGAACGCCCCATCGCTTTCGCCGTCAACGCCCAGGGCGAGCGCGCGCTCTTCGTGCCACGCCTGGAGCTCGAACATGCCCAGGCCGAGGCGCTGGTGGATCGCGTGGATCACTACCCTGAGTATCCCGACGATCCGCACCCCATGGTCATCTTCAAAGGCATTCTGGAGGACATGGGGATTGTCGGCCGGATCGGCGTTGACACCGATGGCTATCCCTGGATCCTGGGCTATCAGGGACCAAGCCTGTCTGAACTGACCGGTGCTGAAGTGGTCCGGATCAGCAGCTTTGTGGAAGCGCAGATGGCAGTCAAGAGCCCCGCCGAGCTGGCCCTCATCCGCGAGAGCGCCAAGTGGGGCAACCTGGCCCATCGGCTGCTGCAACGGTACACCCGGGTCGGCGCGACGGAGACGGAGGTGAGCCTGCAGGCCAGCCAGGAGGCGACGCTGGCGCTGGTGGATACCCTGGGGCCGCTCTATCGGGCGCGGAGCATGTTCTCCCAGGGCGCCGAGGCGGGCTATCGTGGTCAGATCGGGCGTCACGCAGCCATTCCCCACGCTCTGGCCATGAACGTCACCTTCACGGCCGGCGACGTGCTGGTCACCGGCGCGGGCGCGGCGATGTGGGGCTACCACTCGGAACTGGAACGCACCATGATCATCGGCCCGGCTAACGATGAGCAGCGGCGTTTCTTTGAACATACGAAGGCCGTCCAGGAAGTCGCCTTCGAGGCCCTGAGGCCAGGAGCCAAATGCAGCGAGGTAGATAAGGCCGTGCGGCGCTATTACGAAGCGCACGACCTGATGCCCTACTGGAAGCACCACACCGGTCACGGCATCGGCCTGCGCTATCACGAGGGGCCGTTTCTCGACAGCGGCAATCACACCGTGCTGCAACCGGGCATGGTCCTCACCGTCGAGCCGGGCCTCTACGTCGCCGGGCTGGGTGGCTTCCGCCACTCCGACACCGTCGTCATCACCGAGGACGGCCTGGAACTGATCACCTACTACCCCCGCGACCTGGAGAGTCTGACGATCCCGGTCTGAGGATCAGATCGGGTGAAGGCCCGTGCAGGTTGCTTAGTGCTCTCACCGTAAAACGTGAAACGTGAAACATGAAACATGAAACATGAAACGTGAAAGGAGGCCTCACTTGAGCCGAGGTGCCAAAATCGTCATCTTTTTGCTCTTTCTCCTCGTTATCCTCTCCCTTGCCCTGAACGGTTACAGCATCTGGCAGTTGCTCATCTTCCGCGAGCAGGCTTTGGCACTGCAGCAACGAATCCAGGATCTGCAGCACGCAGCTCTTGAAGGGATCTCGCGCACCCTCCAGGAACTGGAAGCCTTTGACGAGGCAACCATCGAATACACCGTGCAAATCAATGAGCAGATCCCGGTAAAGGCGGTGATTCCCTTCCAAGAGAACATGCAGGTCCCCATTCAGGCCACCATCCCCATCAGCGAAGAGATCAGTACAACGGTGGCGTTTGAAATCTCTCAACTGGGCCTGAGCATCCCGGTGGACATCACCTTTCCATTGGTGCTCGATGTGCCTGTTGACATTACCGTGCCGATTAGCATTGACCGCCGGGTGCCCATCAGCACCACGGTGCCGATCCATCTCGAAGTGCCCATCGTGGTAAAGCTGAGCGAAACGGACTTGGGCCGGTATGTCGAACTTCTGAAACAGGAGCTCAAGGACCTGGAGCAAGCCCTATCGGTTGCTCAGGAGTGAAGCATTATCTACAAGAGTAACTGCTCAGCCCTCTGCGATCCGGGTACTCGGATTGTCACCCTGAGCGGAGCGAAGGGTCTCGTTTTCACACCAACGAGATTCTTCGTCGCAAAAGCCGCTCCTCAGAATGACAGGCTGAGCAGTTATCTACACGATAGGAATGTCTCGCCCCTACTCCCTCAGATCCACCAGGCCGCGCCGCAGGGCAGTGACCACGGCGTGCGTCCGGTCGTTAGCCTGGAGCTTGGCGATGATGGTGCTGACGTAATTCTTGACCGTGCCCTCGGTCAGGTGCAGCCGCGCGCCGATCTCCTTGTTCGACAACCCCTCAACCAGTAAGTGGAGCACCTCCTCCTCGCGGGGGGTGAGGGGCTCTATGATAGGCTCATCCTGTGTGTCCAGCGCGGGCTTGCGGGCCGGCGCCTGAGCCGCCAACCGCTGAAACTCGCCCAGCACTTTGCGCGCCACGCTGGGGTCAAGCTGCGATTCGCCCCGCATCACGCCCCGGATGGCCTCTACCAGCGTCTCACTGGCAGCGTCCTTGAGGAGATAGCCCTTGGCCCCAGCTTTGATCCCCTCAAAGACCAGATCGTCGGTGTCGTACGTGGTCAGGATGATCACCTGGGTGTCGGGCAGCTCCGCGCAGATGTGCTGCGTGGCCGGGATACCTCCCAGCCGAGGCATCTTCAGGTCCATGAGCACCACATCGGGCCGGAGAGAGCGGGCCAGGGCCATCGCCTCCTTCCCGTCGCCGGCCTGACCCACCACCTCGATCCCTGGCGCGTATTTGAGGATGGTCGTCAGCCCCTGGCGGACGATTTCCTGGTCATCTACGAGCAGAACCCTGATCGAACTCACTCCACGTCACCTTTCCAGCAAGAACCCTTGCGAAGCCGAAAGCGTCTCCGTCCACCGGAAGCTGTCTATCGCCCAAGCTATTCACAGCCTTCGCAAGGGTGACTTAAGAAAATCCTGTGCAAATTATACCACCTGGAACGGAGTACGTCAACAGGGAGCGCGGCTCAAGTCCACATAGCAAAAGCGGGGGGCTGTTTAGACCTCCCGCTTTTGCTTTCTAACTTTTATGTTACGGGCTGCTGCTTTGCACCCCTTCCTCAGGGCGTTACATCGCTTCAGCACATCCGGTCGCCCGGAAGCACTGGATGCCTGCTACGTGGCCTCCTGACAGTTACCCCTGGACTGAGCCTGTCGAAGTCACGACCGGACTTTCACCGGTTAGCAGACGACAGCTTTCAGGACACACCAGCGATTTGTTATGCCGCCTTCCCCACCACAAATCACAGTCCATGCTGGCTACGCCGTACTTTTGCCAGCCGAACTGAACTGATCAATGCTGGTATACCAACCGGTTGTGCGCTATACGGGCCATACTTGAAACGAACCAGTACTATCGCGATGACGAACTTTACTCAAAGTCGGCTGTGCTTTTTACCCACCTGGGCCATAATGGCAACTGACTGTATCACGCACAAGCCTTATCGGTCAGAGCCAATTGTTCTATCATCTTGATTTGCGTCGGCGCGTGTGTTTCGGTGGTTTTCGTAATAGCGCTACACCGGCAACTAACTGCAAGGCGCTGATAAGCATACCAAAGAAGAACTCCAACGACCACAGAGTGCGCACATCGAATCCGTTTTGGGATAGGGCCGCCAAAATAATAGCCAAGATTGAAAGGACACCGCTTGCAACAAGACCATATCCGAATCTATTTGGACGTTTACCGAGAAGGAATGGGGGAATCTTGCCGCCCACGTAATAACCTTCAATATATTGATGGTCTTGCCATTCCTGAAAGGCGGCCCACGGTTCTTCTCGTTTAGGATATTTGCCCATGGTTTACTACCTAATTGGTCCATACGCGTTGACGTGTTGGCTGTGACGACTTGGAGAGCCTAGTTTTATGGTTCGTCGTGCCGCGTGCTGCAGGCGGCATAACGGTCGGGTTCAGGCGCGTTGCGGAGCGCAGCGGAGCAACGTCGCCTGCAACCCGTTGTTAGGCCCCGTGCCATTAATGGGCTTAAGTTTTATAGGGTGTTTTGCTTTCAAACAATCGCATTTGTGCTTGCATACCTGATTGCTCAATTACATTTTCAGGAATAGGTAATTTCTCCAAAGAACGCGGCTCAACCTTTATCGCACCATCACCATATGATTTTCCAATCATAGCGAGATTGGCTACTGTATCAGGGTGATTCAGAATTTTCCAGAGATGGTCAATATATTCCTTGTCGTCACTCTTGGGGTAGACGCACAGAAAACCTGTGAGAGGAATAATCCTTGCCGTGTTGCGGATAAACCTTGAATTTCGTCGCCCCAAATAGGCAAACAAAAAAGGCGGCGCGATTCGTGTCTCTGTCTTATACCAAGGCTTTCGCTGTGAAATGAGCGGCTTTTGTGGTAATCCGAGGGCTTCGCCTTTTTTTAGATATTCTTTCAAGCTTTCAGGATAGTTCTCGAAAGGGTCTCTATTCAAGGCAAGTAGAAATGTGGGTCTTCCTTTGGCTTCAAGTAAATCTAAGGTTGCTTGCGTGATTTCTTCGGTAGACACATCTCTCGTTCGTCCAATTGCTCTTGTGAAATAGCAGTCTGGAATATCAGTTTGCTTTACCTGTTCAGCGGTCATAAAAAAGAATTCGTTTGCCCCGGTCGCAACACCACGAACTATTTGTGCAAAATCACCAAGAATATATTTGCTTACTTTCCCTGTTGCGACTGGTCTTGACAGCCCTGTACTTATGCCTTCGGATAATTTCCGTTGAGTAACAGTTAGTCCGTTTATAGGCGTTATTTCAAAACCTGAGCGAACCCACATCTTGAGAATTTCTGTTTGTGGCTCGTGGCATTTGACCCACAAAAAATTTTCTTTTGGTATTGCTTTGCGGACTAAAAATATGAGCGGATTCGTGTCTACATTTGGGAAAGGTGACGCATTGGGAGCAAAGACGATTACAGCATCTAAGGCATAATTTGCCGAAATCCAACGCCATAAGTCATTTGCAAATTTGCCTTCGCATGTGTCGGCGGGCATAATGAAAGCCAATCGCCCATTTTCTTTCAATAAGGTTAGGGCGCGAATCAAAAAATAAACATGCAAACCTGCGCGTCCGTCCAAAATCTTCCCTATGGTTTGCAGGCTTAATCGCTTAAGTAATTCTTTGGTTTCCGCCGATATACGATGGTGCCGAATATAGGGTGGGTTAGCAACAATTGCAGATAGCTTTTCTTGCGGAGGCTGAAAGACAAAGTCGCCGATTTTGACTCCCGCGATGTCGTTTCTACTCAGCCCTTGCTCAATGGCTTGCTCTAATGCGATTGGATCAATGTCCATACCTAAAAGATTGACAGACAACTCTTTTTCTTTTGCTATAGTTTTTGCCGCTCGAAAAAATGCTCCTGCGCCTACGCCAGGGTCAAACAATGTACCGCCTCTGTCAGCAAGCACATACTCGACCATTGCTTCTGCAACCCAATCAGGTGTCCAAAACTGCCCCTTTTTGCGGAGTAGTTCTCTGGCCTCACCCGATGAAGGAATTTTGTATGAGTTAATCTTCTTCATTTGCTATCTTCCGT
>JBAWAP010000339.1:0-3708 GCA_049589355.1 Anaerolineae bacterium | reverse complement strand
GTTGAGGATTTTGCGCCCCAGTTCGTCCCCGTAGGCGGTGAGTTCGGGGATGTTGCTAACGTCGTCCATCGGGATGGGCCTACGCAGGTCCACCTGGAAGCGGCGGAAATCGAGTTGCTCGAAGAAGGTGCGCACCAGGTGCACCTGCTGGTCGTCGGCCGTTTGGAGGAAGGCACCCAGCACCGGCTCAATCCAATCCCAGACCCACCAGCGGTTGGTTTCGCCGGGTTGGATTGTATGCGGCTCGCGGCCCGTGCCCAGGCTGATAAGCGTCATCTCGGCCGGGTCCCATCCCAGGCAGAAGCGGGCCTCGTAGGCCGCCAGGTAGCACGGGTTGCCATACGAGCCCACGCCGCCGTCTACGTACTGTCCTTCGACCGGCGGGAAGTAGGTGGGCACCGTGCAGGAGGACAGCCCCGCCTTGACCACTGGCCAGGTAGCGTACTCCTCCTTCCACGGCTTGATGAAGCGCGTGCGTTTGGTCACCAGATCGAAGGCGGTGATGACCACGTCGGTGGGTGGGTCGGCCGACCAGAAATCGCCCATCGTCATCTCGCCGATGTGCTGCTTGAGTGCAGCCTCCACTGGCTTGGGGGAATAGCGATAGCGAGTGAGCGGCCACAGCCAACAGCGCCAGGTCTTGTGGAAGACAGACTCACCCAGTTCGCAGTAGAAACCGTGCATCTCCGCCCCGCTCAGCCCTGCCCCGATGCACGCCGAGATGATGGAGCCGGTGGAAGTGCCCGCCGCCAGCCGGAAAATCTCGTGGGACGACTGGCTCAGGTGCTCCTCCAAGATAGCCAGCGCGCGGGTGACAATCACCCCCTTGATGCCCCGGCCGTCAACGGCGATGGCGACGTGTTCGCGGAATGGTTTCATGGTGACTTTTCTCATTTGTGCCAGGCGGGAAGCAGATTCCAAAGCCCAAATGGCTAAGTGCCTACACTAAGAGTTCAAACTTGCTCAAGAACCACTCCTCCCGGAGCTATGGATCTTCTAGGGCAGTTCGTACATCCCTTGTTGACTCGATGGAAACGCCCTCAATGTAGCTCTCAAGTTCTTGCTCATCAATCCTATCCTCCTGGCCGATCATCTGTAGTTTCTCCCTCAACTCCTCATGGCAAGCATGAGTGGGAATGTATCTACAGATCGGCCCACGAACCAGAAATATTGCGGTGTATTCAGCCGCAAGCTTTACGAGCCACGGCTCAGATGTAGACCATTGCACTCCTAGGTGCTCAGGAAGAGGCGAACCTTCCCGGTAACGAGCTAGGTACTCATCCGTTTTAGTTCGAACACGCCAAGGATCACCGCCAAGGGCTTTCAATGTTTTATCGTTGGGTATTCGCCTCCTTTCTTCTCTTGCCACTAGATATTTTACTCCTTGACTGTCCTGAAATATCTGAGGAGCTTGGCTTCGTAAAGGATTGCCATGCGGGATTTGACGTATTTCTTCGCTACTAAGCTTGAAGATTCCCTTCACCCCTAATGACTTCCCAATAGCTCTGAGCGTTGGATTATCTGGAATGTAGTGCCCCTTGCCATCCTTGAAAAGATACCACTCGTTAGTCTCAGTATTTACGACTATCGATGGCTGTGGAAGCTTTACTCCTTTCGCTTCCCTCCCCAACCGCCACTGATGTACGAGCCAGTCCACGATGTCCCTTGGCACTTGCTTGGCCAGGGTCAGAGCATCGCCAAAGGTCTTGTAGGTGTGCTCCTTCCCCAGCTCAGCGATGAGTCTTTGCAATGCCTCCTCACGATCTACAGCGAAATCCTTGATGTAGATGAAGCGAGGCTTGCCTAGCTGGTCAGCTTCGCGATACTCCTCCTCGGTGGCTGGACTGTACTGGTTCCAGAAGATTCCAATATAGACATCGGCTTCCTGCACTCCCTCTAGACAAGCGATCTGAGCCGTCTCTGGTCGCGCGCCGAAGCCCTCAAACCAGATGACCTCAATGCCTCGCTCTTTGAGGGCCTTGTGCACTGACATCCGCTCGTTATGAAGTTCCGTCATTGTCGAGCTGAGGAAGACTTTGAATTTCTCCATAGTCTCATCTCCATGCAATGCTGAGCCTAGTCAGGCTCAATCGCATATAACACCGTCATCAACCGCTCGTAGTCATGCTTGAGAAGGGCGGCGATTTCCCGCGCTGCCCGCTCCAGCCACTCCCTGTCCTCGCCCCGCTGGCGATATGCCTCGCGCACGTGAGCGGCGAGGAGTTGCTCGGACGGCACTTCGCCAGAGGCCGAAAGGAGCAGGCGCAGATAGTAGAGCCGCTCGCTGAAGGCCCGCACTTCCTCCTCTGCACATTGATGCACCGAGAAGTGAAGGGGCGGAGGCTGGGCGGGCAGGTGTTGGCGAATGGCTCCACCCTCCACACAGCCCACCAGGAGGACGCTGAACTCGGTGCGCAGGGTGTGCCTCAGCTCTGGATGCTCGTCGTAGATGGCCTCGTCGTAGACCCCCTCCGTGCTGCGCCGCACGGCGCGGCGACCGGGGTCCAAACCAGCCGTGGTGCCGTGGCTGACCACGCCATAAACGCAGGCCCCCTCGCCCACTTCGACTTTCACCAGGCTGCCCAGGGCCGGCGGCCGGTTAAGCTCCAAACTCTCGGCCACAAAGCCCGTAGTCCCCGTTTCTATAATCTCACCAATCCTCATCTTCGTCCCCCATTGGAAGTTTGAAGTTGGAAGTTAATTACACCCCTCTTCTCCGCTTGCTGCGGTCTTTGGCCGAGCGGGCGTAGACGATGCCGCGCTCCGCCAGGGCCCTCTCCACCAGTTCCTCCACCAGCCGACTCTCCGCCGTGGTGATGACCGCCTGCTCGTGGGCCTCCTGCAAAGCCGGGGGATAGGACGGATAGTCCGGGCTGCGCTGACACTGATCGTAAACCAGGGCGTGTACCAGGCCCAGCATCTCTCTATCCCGCATCACCCACTGGGGAGCCTCGATGCGGACGACCTCGCCGCCCACGTTCAGGTAGAAGAACTGGATGCGATGGCCACCGTAGTGCTCCAGAATGGCCGAGGTGCTCTCGAAGATGTCGGAGCGCCAGCCTTCCTGAAGAAGCCCCTCGAACAACTGCCGATCCAGGGCTGTGCCCAGGAAACGGCAGAGCGCCCGCTGCTCGCCGGCCAGGGAGCAATGTTCACAGTCCGAGGGGTCATCCCGGCAGAGCGAGACCCGCAGGACGTTGGCTACATCGTGGCTGCCGGTGTAGCTGACGTAGCCAAACACAGGTACGCTTGCCGCCCGAAACCCATCCAAGCACCTCAGAAATTGGCCCAGAAATTCCCGCCTAACCTCGTCCTCCTCGTTCTGCAACTGCCAGAGGATCAGGGTGCCGTCCCTCAGGACTACCATCGGATGGGGCACGGCTTGGATGGCCCCCAACGCTGCCTGCAATTCAGCGATTTGCATCTTCACGCCCAGGCGCTCCCCCTCGACGGGGATGTTCTTCCGCCCTGGCGATAAGTAAAGATCATCATCCTCAAAATAGAGCTGCCCCTCCGAATCCAAATCGGCGTTGGGGTGGCTGCCGTAGGTCAGGACGGCGTGGCTGGTGTTGATCACGTAGTAGCGCAGCGAGCTGTGGCGGTCAGGGGGAATCGAGGAGCCGTCGGAGGCGATGACCCTAAAGTCGGGGGGAGGTACTGGGGGCGAGAAGGTCTGGCTGAGAGTGTGGACAGGAATAGCTACCAGCC
>JBAWAP010000338.1:0-7639 GCA_049589355.1 Anaerolineae bacterium | reverse complement strand
GATGGGGGGTAGGGGTGAGGGCTGAAGGAGGAACACGATGAAAGCATTGACCTTTACTTCGACTAGGCCCTTCGTCAGGCTCAGGGGGGACCTCGGTACAGGTGTCGGAATCGCTCTCTGCCTGGCGATGCTTCTCGCTTCAGGCGTGGCCACAGGTGCCCAGGGACCGTATCCTGATGGTTCGACAAGCTCACCACGACGGCCTGTCGAAGGACCGCTGGCGTCAGGGAGCGGGGGCTGTGCCCCCGGCGACAGCTACGACCCCGTCTGCGACGTAAATCGCGACAATATCATAGACATCGTGGACATCATGCTCGTTGCCAGCAAGTGGCAACACACTGGCACTTGGACCAGCGATACCTGGAGCCTCACTGGCAACCCCAACACAACCCCCGGCACCAACTTTCTGGGCACCACGGACGACGTGCCCCTTGAGGTGCGGGTGAATAACGTGCGGGCGCTGCGGATTGAGCCCACCGCCAGTACCCCCAACCTGATCGGCGGCTACGGCGGCAACAGCGTCGCTGGCGGTGTGGTAGGCGCCACGATTGGCGGCGGGGGCCAGTCCAGCGCCACCAACGGGGCCACCGCAGACTTCGCCACAGTCGGCGGGGGCGAAGGCAACACCGCTCTGAGCTTCGCCGCCACCATCGGCGGGGGGGAAACCAACGCTGTTCTGGGCTTCGCCGCCACCGTTGGCGGGGGCGCGAACAACGTGGCCGGCAACGTTGCTGGAAACGCCAACTTTGCCACTGTCGGCGGGGGCATCGCCAACAGCGCCAGCAACGAGCATGCCACCGTCGGCGGGGGTATCGCCAACACCGCCAGCGGCAAACGCGCCACCGTCCCCGGAGGCCAAGAAAACACCGCGGCCGGCGACTACAGTTTCGCCGCCGGCCGGCGGGCCAAGGCCAACAATGATGGGTGCTTTGTCTGGGGCGATTCTACCGATGCCGATGTTGCCTGCAACAACAACAACCGCTGGGTTGCCCGCGCTAGCGGCGGTGTGTATTTCTACACTGACGCTGGCCTCACAAGCGGGATGTACCTCTCCACTGGCGGCAGTTCCTGGAACGCAGTCAGCAATCGGGAGCGCAAGGAGAACTTGGCTCCCGTCGACGTTCAAGAACTTGTGGCCCGCTTAGCCGAAGTTCCCATCACCACCTGGAACTACAGTTCACAAGATGCCGCTATCCGCCACATCGGCCCAATGGCAGACGACTTCAATGCTTTGATAGCTGGCTTAGGTGGTGAAGGCGAGGACTATATCAATACCCTCGACGCCGACGGCGTGGCCCTGGCTGCCATTCAGGGGCTCTACCAGCTCGTGCAGGAGCAAGAGGCACAGATCGCCGCGCTTCGACAACAGAACGCCGATCTGGAAGCGCGGCTGGCGGCGCTGGAAGGGGCCATGCAACTGTCCATGAGGAAGCCCTGATACCTGCTCCCGCTGGACCCTAGTCCAGCGGCCTCGGCAGCCCGTTGTGACCCTGACCAGGTAGGTTCAGCGATTTTCGGTGCCCGACTGGGCGATTGGGGCAGCGAACTAGGGTCCGCTGCGAGCACAAGGTGAACAGATATTCCATAGTGTTACTAACCTCTGCAGGAGCTTTCACCCCAATTAAACATACATGCTGAATGAATACCACTGGACTTTGGACAAAACCACGATGGCGACCAGAAACCCGTTTTCTCACACCAAATTGCCATCCACGTTGACTTGAAACAGGTTGATTCAGTTAGATTTCGGTAACAGAGTCATCAGAAAACGGGTTTCTTCAGCTTTGTCCAAAGTCCAAATACCAAAAAGCCACCAGGATAATCTTGGTGGCTTTTTCTGTTAGCTGCCACTGAGGTGCGATAGGCTACTTACCGCACGGGGATGCCCTCATACACCCAGGTGACGTCCCCAGGGCCAGCGCTCTTGTTCACCACCACCACAGAAGGCATGAGTGGTGCCTGATCCACGTCCCCATCGCCGTCGGTATCGCACAATTGTTGCGCATCTGTGACTTCTACTATCCCTGCGCCAGCGAAGCCAGGCACCACGCTGTTCACGCTGGCCAAGTCTATGAGCTTGACATGCCCAGCACGCAGCCAGAAGTCGCCCACCAAGCTAACGACGGCACCTGTTTCGTCTCTTACCTCCAGCCTGAGCTTTACGTCGTTGCAGTTGGAATTATTGCGGACGGCGATCAGAGAGGTAACGCCCTGGTAATCCCTGGCCAGGAAGGGAAGCATGATGGCGCTGGCCCCCATCGTTTCGCTCTCCGCATAAGCATTGTAGCTCCCCCCTTGGGCGTCCATTTCGGCTTTCTTGAGATCAACTACCGCAAAGATGGGCTGGCCCTCGGCCTTTTCACCGCCAGGATAGCCTACCTGGCTGTGCGACTGGATCACTGCTGCCCCGACGTATTCGACCCCCAGGCCAGCGATGGCTGGCAGGTAGAAGGTGCCCCCTCCAGCAGGGCAGATCCAGTCGCCCAGGAAAAGGATGGAATCGCCACTGGCGTCGAAGAACTCCACGGTCACGAAGGTGGGCAGAGATTCCTGGGTCAGGTTCTGCACCTGAATGCTGGCCTCCCAGCCGCTCAACTCGCGGAAGACCAGGTCGGCATAAAAGCGCGTGTCCATTGTAAGCTTGTAGGGCCGGGCTCGGTAGGTCAGCAGCACCCCCCGATCCTCCGACGGCGGGAAGCTGGTCTGATCCACGATGATCCCCAGGGGCTCGTTGGCCGTGACGTAGATCGAACCAAGCCACTCGACACTCAGTACCTCCGGCACCCTTTTCCGGATGGATTCCCCCGGCGCCAACTGCTCGATGTGCTCTGAATAGCTGAAGTTGCAACTCCCTCCCTGCTTTTGATAGTGGAACCACACGGAGGTGCACCTCTGACCGGAGTTCTGAATGATTATCTCCGTATCCAAGCCGTGATATTGCCTCATGGCGTAGGGTGCAAAATACTGATAGGGAGGCCCGCTTCCCTCCATGTCCTCGGAGATGCCAACGTAGGCACTCGAAACCACGGTGCCATAGTCGTTAGGCCCTTGGCGCTGGACTATCACTGCCACTGGCTCGCCAGTGTCCTGATAATCATCCCCCCATTCCTTCCACTCGTCGCTCTTGTCCACAGCAGCAGCTTTACTACAGGCCTTGTCAAAGAGGTCCTTGTCCACTGAGTAAACTATCGCTGACCTTGCCAGGCGGTATAGAAGTCGCGATAACCGTTGCCGTTGGCATCCCCTGCGATTTCGTCATTGGTTGGATCACTGCCAAAGTTCAGGACGAAGTACTCCTCAGGTCCTACCATGAAAGCTGGAAAAGTCTTTACCACCGTGCTTCGTTCCTTGACGAGCCAGTACTGGATGTTTATGCTCTTTCCCGAAGCGTTGGAGAACTCGATCCAATCCTGGTCCTCGCTGGGTGCCGCTTCATTGATCAGGACATCTCCGGAACTGCCCAGGACAGGATTGGCTTCTCCAGGAGTTTGGCTGGTAAACAAATGCCAGTCGGCCTTGGCATTGGTATCAGAGGAGGAGTTGTCTCTACCCAGGGACTTATCTTCGTCTCCTTCGCCCCAGTTTGCACATTGTTCTTCGTTTTTCCTCTTGTTTTCTTCTGTATCGTTCGGGTAGACTGTGCCAGCCCATTCATTGGTACCAACTATGTTTGTAAAGGCAGTATGTTGAGGATCCGCCCATGTCCCGTCGTTGTTAGCGAAGGCCAGAGCATCAATCATGGTGCTTGCCCCATCCTCTAAGATGACCACGTCATCCGTGGAGGTTAAACTGGCTTCAGCGGTATAGAAATCGCGATAACCGTTGCCGTTGGTGTCTACCGTGGTCTCGTCATCGCCTGGATCGCCATCGAAGTTCAAGACAATATACTCGCCCGGAGCTATCGTATGGGAGAGGAAGGTCTTCACTGGCGTGCTCCGTTTCCTCACCAGCCAGTACTGGATGTTTATACTCCCTCCTGAGGTGTTGTAGAACTCGATCCAATCCTGGTCCTCATTGGGTGCCACCTCATTGATCAACACATCTCCAGGGGTACCCATAGTCGGATTGGCCGCGCCTGGAGTTTGGCTGGTGAACAAATGCCAGTCGGCCTTGCTGTTGGTGTCGGTGTAAGACGCATCCCGGCCTAGAGATTTCCCCTTAGCTCCCTCGCTCCAGTCTGCACATTGTTCCTCGTTCCTCCTCTTGTTCTCTTCTGTATCGTTGGGGTAGACTATGCCCGCCCATTCATTAGCAACAACTATTCCCATTGGTATCCCCACCTATTTCATCTGCTGTGCCTTTATCGTGAAAGTGCAGAACAATGTACTCCCCGGCGGCTAGTGTGTAAGAGGGAAACGTTTTTCTTTTGGAGGTTTGCTGTCTAACAACCCAAGATTGAATATCTATGTTACTTCCTGAACCGTTGTAGAGTTCTAGCCAATCCCTGCTACTCGTTTCATCGGGGGCAACTTCATTTATCAATACATCTCCTGGTTCGACCGCAGATGAAGGAGTGGAAACGATCGCTAACACCGCTGTTATCATCGCCGATACGATTAGAAATCTCAGGGGCTTCAAATTCGCACCTCCTTCTGGCTCACAGCAGGTGGTCGTGGGACTTGCCGATGATAATATACTACAGACAAGGGTCTTCTGTCAAGCAGCACTTCGGTTGACTGGAATTGGGGTTTGTGCAGTAGCTCACTGGGAGGAGACTTGTGGCTGAGGGAACGGTTTGAATCGCGAAACAGGCGCAGGGCCACGAAAGACGCGAAATGCTTTCGTGGCCCTTTCGTTTCTTTTGCGCCCTGCGCGATTAGGCTACCCCAATAAGCAAGAGGACCATGGCAAAGGGCTGCCTGCGCCACATGTCGTGTCAGGGTCCGGTCTCCGTTTTTGCGTCCTTGCAGTGAGAAGAGATATGGGGTATAATCATGACTGGAAAACCCAGGTTGTTTGGCGAAAGGAGATGAGCCCATGGAGGCGACATTGGAGAAGATCAGAGGCCTGGAGCAGATATACATCAAAGGATACGAGGATAGTTTCCTGGATAGCGCCCTGCAAAAGATCATCTCTCACCAGCTTGCCAGGGATCAGGCGGATTTGCAGGTCTTGCAACAAGACCTGGCAGAGCTAGAAAGGAAGTATGGTATCAGCTCAGAGGAATTCTATGAAAGGTTCCAGGCCGGGCAGATGAGCGATGAGGCCGATTTCATGGAGTGGAATGCTCTGTATAAGATGGCTGCCAAGCTCCGAACCCGCCTTGGCATCTTGCAGGGACAAAGGGTATGAGCGATATCGCCGCTTACCTTGAAGCCATCAAGCTCAAATTAGTAACCAGCCGGGGCGTCGCCAACTACCAATTTCCCGTACCACGTCCATCAGGGAAGTGAGGAGAACGTAATACCGAGTCAAGCCTTAAGCATCTGCCAGGTGCTGGATATCATAGCCGACGCCATGTTCGGCGAAGAGAGCTAGCTCGTCCCAGCATTACTCGGCGCGAAAGGCCATGAAAGTTACGAAATGCTTTCATGGCCTTTTTTCTTTTCTAATCACCTCCCTCAGTTCGCAGGGAATCTATCGGGGCCCATAGCATCAGCTACCAGTTATAGCTTATGTAGCCTCTAGCCGCAACACATTGCTCCTCTCTGCTCCCCTGCGACTTTGCTCTCCTGTTCCCTTCATGAGAAGAGGCAAATAGACGTCATACGGGTGCACCTTCGTCGTCGCACTCCGCTCGGTCAGGCCGCCCAGGCCGTCATTTATGGTTGCGGTGTTGTGGATGACTCTCTCCTCGGTCACGGTGACGGCGAAGACGATGGTAGCCATGCCCTTGGGAGGCACCTCGCCATTCCAAATTATCCTGCTATTAACCCCATCATAGGCGACCGTACCATTGCCAGCCCAGGCGGAGCCAGGCACATACAAAGTGCCTGCGGGGATGGAGTCAGTTAAGGTTGACTTCGCCAGGCCCTCGCCAGCATTCTTCACCCGCAGGGTATAGGTGAGGACGTCGTCTATACCAGCCCTGGCCGCGCTGACCAACTTCTCCGAGGCGGAGAGATCGGGCCTTTTCAACGTCGTCGTGGCGGTGCGAGTGAAGGGCAGATGCAATCCATCGCTAATGGTAGCAATGTTGACGATGAGCGTGTCATCAGGCAGCGATGCGTCCGTCGTCACGGCAAAGGTGAAGACCTTCTCGCTCCCAGCGGGCACTGTCCCACTCCATTGAATCCTATTGAGCGCTGGCTCGTAGGTCGCTTCGCCGGTGACGCTGCCAGATACGTAACTCGTATGAGCAGGGATGGGGTCGGTAAAACCCGCTTCTGTGGCCTCGCCGTTGTTGCGCAGAACGATGGTGTAGGTCAACACGTCGCCGGGCACAGCCAGGGCCTCCTTCACGGTCTTAGTCGAGGCTGAGAGGTTCACCATGTGAGCTGTAGTCGTCGCCGTCCTGGTATAGGAGAACCCCACCCCATCGCTGATGGTGGCTGTGTTGGTGATGACTGTCTCCGGTGGGATGGAGTCATTAACTCTCGCCTGGAAGCTAATTACGTGGGGAGGAGAGGGTGGGGCAGGAGGCAGATATTTGATAGCCAAGCCATCATGGACCAAAGAATATGGATAGTTCAACCCCTCGGTGCCATCCACGTTCTCAATGCCCACCAACCAGGGGACATCACCGTGCAGGCTCTGGTACTGGGTCAGGATCTCGCCGGTGGGGTAGAGCACGATCTCAAAAGTGTGAGAGATATTCAGATCACAGCACTTTTGGACGTCCACGTACTCGATGACGAAGCGAGTGGGGTCGCTGAGCAACTGGTAGTAGACGTGAGATACACCATCCATGATGTACAAGGCACCGCCGAAGGGCATGACGTCATTATTGGGATAGCTACGGCTGGGCAGGGTGCCGATAGGCATGCCGCTGTAGCCCTGGCCGAAGCTCACGTAGCCATTTGTGCCCACGTAGAGGGTGTCGGAGTAGACGTTGCCGAAGAAGGGAAAATCGAAGCCGATGTCGAAAGGCCCAGCGAAGCCGTTGTTCCTGTTAGTCCAAGAGGTGACCTCGGTGCCCGTCTCGCTGATCTCCTCCCAATGGTAGCGGGGGCCACCCGGCGTGTCGCTGTCCAGCCAACTGTAAGCCGTCTTCCCGGACACTGTGGGCGAGACCATCCCCGTCCACTCTATTCGATTGAGGCCAGGATCGTAAACCGCCCCACCGGTTGCGCTGTCGGGTACATAGGTAGTGTTGGCCGGGAGGGGGTCAACCAGGCTGGCGCCCACAGCGTCTACCGAGCCCGTGTTGCTCAAGATGACGGTATAGGTCAGTACCTCCCCCGACGAAGCTACCGCTTTATCAACTTGTTTTATAGATGTTTCCAAATTGGCTGCCTGTACCTTTGTGGCCGTCTTTTTCGTGAAGGATGTGCCCCTGCTGTCGCTGATAGCTGCAACGTTGGCGATAGTCGTCCCCCCGAGTAAGGGACTATCCAGTGTCACCTGGAAGGTGAAGGTGATGGACGTGCCTGCCGTCACTGCGCCGCCCCACTCGATTTGATTGGTCTCCTCACGGTAGATGGCTCCTCCGCTGACACTGCCCGGCACGTAGGTAGTATTGGCCGGGATGGGATCAACC
>JBAWAP010000337.1:0-37947 GCA_049589355.1 Anaerolineae bacterium | reverse complement strand
CGGATGAACCTGATCATTCGTGGCTCATCATCCACTATCAGGATGAGCTTGTCTTCAGCCGAAACCATATCGAGACCCTCTCTCTGAAGTTAAGGAGCCATTGGACCCAGGTAGCTTTATCATACTACCCGAGGGGAAAATTGTCAACCGCCCTTGAACTGTGGAGGATTCCTAGTATAATACACTGGCAGAGGCAGAGATCAGAAACCAGGTTTTTTGGTCGATAAGACATCTTTTCACGTCCCAAGGACTTCGAGGAAATGATCTGCTTCCTCAAACAGGGAAAAACCTGGTTTCTTGCTGTTTGCCAGGAGGATGCCATGTACTTCGTGGGGATAGATATCGGCGCGTTGACGGTCAAAGCGCTGGTGTTGGACGGAGATGGGACAGTGGTCGCCAGCGACTTGGTCAGGGCCAGACACGATAGTCGCCAAGTGGCAGGGCGGTTGGTGGATGAGATGTTGGTTCGAGAGGGCATCGCTGTCGGGGAAGTGGGCTACACGGTGGTTACCGGCTATGGGCGGGTGACGTATAATGCGGCGAACGAGGAGGCCTCGGAGATAACCTGTCACGCTCAGGGCGCTATACACCTTTTCCCAACTGCTCGCACTGTCATAGACATCGGCGGGCAGGACAGCAAGGTGATCAGGGTGCATCCCCGTGGATACGTCACCGACTTCGCCATGAACGACAAGTGCGCCGCCGGCACGGGGCGCTTCTTGGAGGTGATGGCCGAAGCTCTGGAGGTGGGAGTCGAGGAGCTAGGCTCTCTTTCCCAGCAGTCCCTGCACCCGATGGCCATTTCTAGTACCTGTACCGTCTTCGCCGAGTCGGAGGTCATAGCCCAGATGAGCAGGGGAGCGCCCAAGGCCGATATTGTGGCTGGCATCCACACGGCCATCGCCAGTCGGGTGGCTGGCTTGGCAGGGCAGGTAGGCCTGGAGGAAGCGGTGATCATGACCGGCGGCGTGGCCAAGAACATCGGCGTGGTGAGGGCCTTAGAGAAACAGATTGGCTTACCCATCCTCCTGCCATCAGAACCGCAGCTTGTCGGCGCGCTTGGAGCAGCCCTTTTGGCCAGGGAGAAAGGGAGGTGATGCGTGTTGCGTGAAGAGACTCATCACGTATCACTCGTCACGCATCACTTTCACGCCACGTGTTATTGCTCCTAGGGCTGTAAGGTGGTATAATAAGAGCCGTGCTCAACAGAAGGAGGTAGATGGGTGAACACAATCTACGAGGCTATCGCCGAGGCTGTTCGTCAGAGGGAGGCCGTGGCCTTGGCTACCATCGTCCAGACCCGTGGCTCGACACCCCGCCAAGTGGGGACCAAAATGCTGATTCGCCCTGACGGCACAAGCATGGGCACCGTCGGGGGAGGGGCGCTGGAGGCGGCCATCGCCGAGGCCGCCCAGGAAGCTCTGGCCGAAGGGAAGTCGCGCCTCGTCCACTACGGTTTGCGCGCCGATAAATACGAGCAAGACCTCGGCGTTTGTGGAGGGGACTTGGATGTTTTCATTGACGTAATCGCTTCTCAAATGACCCTGCTGCTCATCGGGGCGGGTCACGTTGCCGTCCCCCTGGCTGAGCTGGCACACCTGTTGGGATTCCGCACCGTGGTCTTCGACGACCGCACTGAATACGCCAACTGGGATCGCTTTCCCCAAGCTGAGGAAGTGCTGGTCGAGGAACTCGTGGCCGGCTTGAGTACGCTCGACATAACCCCAAATACCTGGGCAGTCATCGCCACCCGCAGCCACGAAAGTGACGCCGCGGCGCTGCGGGCGGTGGTGGAGTCCCCAGCAGCCTACATTGGGCTGCTGGGCAGCCGACGCAAGGTGAGCCTCATTTTCAAGACCCTGCAAGAGGAGGTGGGGGAAGAGCGGCTGGCACGGGTATATGCTCCAGTGGGCTTAGACCTGGGGGCAGAGACGCCTGAGGAGATAGCTCTCAGCATCATGGCCGAGATAATCATGGTGCGCCAGGGTGGTAAGGGCCAGTCGCTGAGCGCCAGGAAGGAATAGCTCCCCTTGGCTTATACCATCACCACCACGGCCCAACGCCACCTGAAGCGCAACTTCAGCCTGGGGGTGCTGAACGGCGCTTTCTTTGATCTCTTCAGCGCCCTGCTGGATCCCTCTTTGGTGCTGAGCTGGTTCGTTAGCCAACTGACGACCTCCAACTTCCTCATCGGCCTGATCGTGCCCATTCAAAACGGGGGCTGGTTTCTACCCCAGCTCGTGGTCTCCAGCTATTTACAAAGGCGACAGCGAAAACTGCCCTTATACGCTTATATGGCTGGGGTAAGAGTGACAATGTGGGGGCTGATAACTCCGGCTGTCTTCCTCATCGAGAATTCCTCTGTGCTCCTCGTTGTCTTTTTCGTCCTGCTTACCGCTTATAGCCTGGCGGATGGCTTGGCTGGAATTTCCTTTGTGGACATCGTGGCTAAAGCTATTCCACCCACTCGACGCGGAGCATTCTTCGGCTGGCGGCGCTTTCTGGGGGGAATCTTGGCCCTTGGTGGGAGCCTGTTGGTGAAATACATCCTCGACGAACGGCACGGCCTTGGTTTCCCCGACAACTATGCTGTCCTCTTCTTGCTCTCTTTCTTTATCCTCGGTGTAGCTTTGGCTTGCTTCATCTTGATGGTGGAACCCCTCGAACCGGTCAACGGGGAAAGGGTGCCCCTGGGCAGGCAATTCAGGCGGGCTTGGGATTTGCCGCGTCGAGACAGAAACTACCGGCGCTTCTTGATGATGCGCCTGCTGCTGATGGCGGCGGAGGTAGCCACTCCTTTCTACATCGTCTACGCCAAGCGAGCTCTCTCCGTACCGGTGAGCATGGTGGGGGTCTATTTGACGGGGACCACCCTGGCCAGCTTCGCTTCCAACCTGCTGTGGGGCCGCATCAGCGACCGGCGGGGCAACAAGTTGCTTATCGTCTTGTCCAACTCGCTGGGGCTGTTCATACCTCTCACGGCTCTATCCATCGTGCCGCTGGCTGAGCTATGGCCTGGGCTGAGAGAGTTAGCTCCCGGCCTTTTCGCCCTCGTTTTTGTCCTGTCTGGCGGCTCTAAATCGGGCGCCATGATCGGCAACATGAATTTTCTGCTGGAGATTGCCCCGGCCGACGATCGGCTCCTCTACATCGGCTTCACCAACACTATCATGGGGATAGCTTTGTTGGCCTCATCTGTTGGAGGGTTGATTGTAGATCTAGTGGGCTTTACCGTGCTTTTCTCGTTGGCCCTGGCCTTTTACGTCTCGGCCCTTTTCTTGACCCTGAGTTTGCAAGAGCCGAGGATTTCCGGTTTGCGATCTTCGATTTCCGATTTCTAAATCGCAAATCGGCAATCGGCAATCGAAAATCGAGTGCCTATTGCAGTTACTCATTGACATGGGAGGGAAACCGATGCTGGAGGACATCCTGGTGGTGATCAAAGGTGGAGGCGACCTGGCCACTGGCGTGGCCTATCGCCTGCATCGAGCGGGGATGCAGGTCGTGGTCACGGAGTTGGCCCAGCCTACCGTTATCCGCCGGGCCGTGGCTGTGGCCTCTGCCGTCTACGAAGGGCAGGTGGAGGTGGAGGGATTGGTGGGCCGGTTGGTCGGAAGTGATCAAGAAATACGCGCAACCCTGACTGAGAGCCAGGTTCCCGTGATCATAGATCCACAGGGAGAAGTGATAACTCGGCTGCGTCCTACCGTGGTCGTTGATGCCATCATGGCCAAGCGCAACACTGGCACTAGAATCACCGACGCTCCTATCGTCATTGGCCTGGGGCCAGGCTTCACCGCTGGCGTGGACGTCCACGCTGTGATCGAGACCAATCGCGGGCACAATCTGGGGCGGGTCATCCTGTCGGGGAGCGCCGAGCCGCACACCAGCGTACCTGGTCAGACGGTGGGCTTCACCGTAGAGCGAGTGCTCCGTGCGCCCTGTGAGGGCACTTTCATGGGCAAGTGGAACATTGGCGATCCAGTGGAAGCAGGCGAGGTGGTGGCCTCAGTCGCTGGTGAGCCCATCATGGCAAAAATATCGGGCGTGCTCAGGGGCCTGCTGGCCGATGGGCTGTTTGTGAAGGCCGGTATGAAAGTGGGCGACGTAGATCCTCGAGGCGTGCGAGAAGACTGCTTCACTATCTCCGATAAGGCCCGCGCCATCGGGGGAGGGGTGCTAGAAGCTGTCCTGTACTTGCTCAGAACCACCGATTGGTCAGTGGAATAGCTTCCGGAGACGTGTTGCGTATTGCGTATTCCGTTTGAGGTTGCGCAACACGCAATACGCACCATTTGTCATCCAGGGCCGATAGTGATAAAATAGCCCTATATTCAAACCATTCTCACAGGTGATCAGGACTATGCAGAGGATAAGGCTTAGGTTAAAGAGAAGCTGGGCTCAGTTGGCACTGTTGGCCGTGCTGTTGGTCGCTACTGTCCTGCGCTGCTACAACATCAACTGGGACGACGGCAAGCTGACGCACCCGGACGAGCGCTCGACGGTGGCCTTCTATGCCCCCACGATGCATTTACCGAAGGATTGGTCAACGGCTTTGGACCCGCAAAAGTCTACTTTCAACCCCTTCTGGGACCTCAACGGCCAGCATAGCCGAAGCTATACCTATGGCCATTTCCCTCTCTACTTGCTGACCATCACCGCTAACCTGGTGCACAGCCTGGCGCCTTTGGCGGAGCGCCTCGGTGCTTCTCCTGAGACAGTACAGACCTTAGCCACAGCTAACGGCTCGCCGGGCTTCGCCTACGTGGGTCGCTTCCTCATGGCCATATCCGATACCTTCACCGTCTACCTGGTCTACCTGATCGCTCGTCGCCTCTATGGGCAGGCGGCGGGGCTGCTGGCGGCGGCTTTCTCTGCTTTCACTGTCACCCAGATCCAGCTTGCCCACTTCTTCGCCGTTGACCCGATATCCACTACTTTCACCTTGCTGGCGCTGTACGGCGCCATGCTCATGGTGGAACGCCGCACGCGAGGCGCGGCTGCCCTCACCGGCCTCGGTGCTGGTCTGGCCATCTCTTCCAAGTTCAGCGCCTTGCCGGTCTTGGCCGCGCCGGTGGTGGCCGTGCTGATCATAGCCTGGCGGTCAAGGCAAGCTGGACCAACCGACTGGGCGCAAGCTGTGCGGCATGTGCTGATCACCTTTACCGTCGCTTTCCTGGTTTTCGCCGTGACTTCACCCTTCGTCTTGCTCGATTGGCGCAGCTTTGTAGAGGCGGTGATCGAGGAGCAGGGAGCGATGGCCAGCGGCCGAGCGGACATGCCCTTCACCCGCCAGTACCGGGGCACTACCCCTTACCTCTATCACATCGTGCAGCAACTGCGCTGGGGGATGGGTTGGCCGCTGGGGATCGTCGCTTTCCTGGGCTTGGGGTGGGTGCTGGTGCGGACCCTCCTGCGGCGGGCGAAGCCGGGTGAGCTGATCTTGCTCTCCTGGATCGTTCCCTACTTCGGCGTGACGGGGCTCTTTCTAGCCAAGTTCATGCGCTACATGGTGCCGGTGGTGCCGCTGTTCATCGTGATGGGAGCGGGCATTCTATGCAAGATGCAGGAGGCAGGAAGCAAGAGGCAAAAGTCTGGCTTGCATCTTGCATCTTGCATCTTGCATCTTTCAAACCTGTTCATCGCTGTGACCTTGCTTGGAGCGGTATTCTGGTCCCTGGCCTTCGTTAGCGGCGTCTACGGCACGGAGCACACCTGGATCGCGGCCTCCCGCTGGATCTATGACCACGTGCCCGACGGGTCGGTGCTGGCCTTGGAGCATTGGGACGATGACTTGCCCCTTGGGCTGCCCGAGCCGGGAGCTAACATGGGGGTGCACGGGTATCAGTTGGTCGAGCTGCCGATGTATGAGGATGATAACGAACAGAAGTACCACCTGCTCCGTTCTCGGCTGAGCGAGGCAGACTACATCATCCTGTCCACCAATCGCCTGTACGGAGCTATCCCGCGCCTGCCAGAGCGCTATCCCATGAGCACCAAGTACTACCGGCTTCTTTTTGCCGGGGAACTGGGGTTCGAGAAGGTGGCCGAGTTCACTACCTATCCCCGCCTGGGCCCTTTCGTCTTCAATGACGATTCCGCCGACGAGAGTTTCACGGTCTACGATCATCCCAAGCCCATCATCTTCCAGAAGGTGCGGGAGCTAAGCGGGGAGGAATGGGATGCCCTGCTGGGCGATAGCTGGGACGGGGCCATCCGCGGCTACGTGGGTGCACCACCGCCCCTGGCTCGCGTATGGGGCGCTACCTCTCGGCCTTCGCCGCCCTCCAGTGAATCCAAAGAGGGCAAAACACTGCTCCTCGATCAGCCAGTGGATCAGCTTCCTGCAATTGAAGACTTCCGCTGGAACGGCCTGGCCAACCGCTATCATTTCTTCGCCGTCATCTTCTGGTGGCTGGCGGTGATCTTGGTGGGGCTAGCTGCCTGGCCAGTGACCTTCGTCATCTTCCGCCACTTCTCGGACCGAGGCTACATCCTGGCCAAGAGCCTGGGCCTCATCATCGTGGCCTACCTGGTGTGGATCACGGCCAGCCTGCGCTTGCTGCAGAATAGCCTGTTTACCATCGTACTGGCCCTGGCCCTTCTTGCTCTCCTCTCCTTCTACTTCTTCCGACGCCATAGAGAGGAGATGGTTGTTTTCTGGCGCGACAAGAGACGCCTGATCTTGCTCAACGAAGTCCTCTTCGCTGGGGCCTTCTTGCTTTTCGTCGTCATCCGGATGCTCAACCCCGACCTGTGGCAGCCCTGGCTGGGCGGCGAGAAGCCCATGGAATTCGCCTTCCTGAACGCCATCCTCAAGAGCCCCTACTTCCCGCCCTACGATCCTTACTACGCAGGTGGATATATCAATTACTATTATTACGGCCAGTTCATGGTGGGCCTGGTGATCAAGCTGACGGGCGTTATGCCCTCGGTGGCCTTCAACCTGGCTATCCCGATGCTGTTTGCCCTGACGGTTGGGAATGCGTTTTGTGTGGGGTATAATTTGGGGCGGGCGCGGAATCCCATCCTTGCTGGTCTGTTGGCGGCGATTTTCGTGGCGGTGTTGGGTAACCTGGACGGGATGGTGCACCTAGTGGATCGGCTGAGTCAGTTAGGTGGCTCTGGCTTCAGAAGCAGTATCCCCGGCCTGGAAGGGCTGGTGCGGGTCTGGCCCGGCCTATTGAAGTTCGTCCGGGGCCAGTCGTTGCCTTCTTTGGACTACTTTGCTCGCACCCGGGTTATCCCCGGCACGATCAACGAGTTCCCCTACTTCAGCTTCCTCTTCGCCGATTTGCATCCCCACATGATAGGGATACCGTTTACTATACTTGTGTTAGCTCTAGGATCAAACATCGTGTTAAGCGTCAAGCGTCAAGCGTCAAGCGTCAAGCCTCCAACCCTTCGACTCTGCTCAGGGCAGGCTTCCAACCTCCAACCTCCAATATCCAATATCCAATATCCAACTTCCATCTTCCAACTTCTAATTTCCAGCCTATGCCTGGGCGCTTTGGCGGTGACTAACACCTGGGATTTGCCGACTTACTTGGGCCTTATCGCTGTCGCCTTCCTTCTTCGGGAGAGGTTGGCTCATGGTAAATGGAAGCTCGCCTGGCCCGCGATTTGGACCATCGTTGTTGGTGGCCTGAGCCTGTTGCTCTACTGGCCCTTCTTCTCCCATTACAAAGCCCTCAATGTCGGCATTGGCCTGGCCATCACCAGAGGGCGGACGGACCTAGGGTCTTTTGTTACCGTCTGGGGCTTTTTCCTGTTCATCGTCATCACCTTCTTGCTGGTGGAGCTGGTGCGACAGCGGGACAGGATGGGTGTGCTGCGCTTGGTGCGGTTGGTGTTAGCGCGGTGGGAGGCGCTGCCCCATTTAGCTGAGCTTTACAAGGCTTTGGTGCATCGGCAGACTTCGGACTATCTTCTGGCTCTGTACAGCCTGGGAGGCGTGCTGCTGTTGGCGGTGGCGTTGGCCGTCCTCAAGTTCTGGGTGCTGGCCTTCGTGTTGCCTCTGATCGTCGGAGCTCTACTGCTTCTTTTGCGCCACGATGCCTCGCCTGAGGAGCTTTTCGTCTCTCTGTTGGTCTTCACTGGCCTGTTGGTAGCGTTGGGCTGCGAGGTGGTCTATCTGAAAGATCACCTGGGCGGGGACCAGGTTTGGTGGCGCATGAACACCGTCTTCAAGTTCTACATCCAGGTCTGGGTGATGTTGGGAATCGCCGCGGCTGTGGCATTGCCCCACCTCTGGTCCAGGCTGAGGCGTTGGCAATCGGCGGCCCAGCGGCGAGTCTGGGCTGCTGGCCTGGCTTTCTTGTTCTTTGCCAGCCTGCTCTACCCCATCGTCTACACCCCGGCTCGGGTGGACGACCGCTTCCCTGGGGCCAGGCCGCCCGTGGGCACCCTGGATGGAATGGCCTTCATGACCGTCGGCTCCTACACCTGGCCTGAGAACAACCGCATCGAGCTGAGGTACGACTACGCTGCCCTGCGGTGGCTGATAGCTAACGTTAAGGGCACGCCTGTCGTGGCAGAGGCGGCCTTGCCTTATTATCGTGAGGGGGGCTTGCGTGTCGCCACCTACACAGGACTGCCCACCCTGTTGGGGGCCCATCAGAACGAGCAACGCTACGGTTCGCAGGTGGGAGAGCGGGATGGCCAGGCGCGCGACTTCTTCAATACCCCCGACATCTCCAGCGCCCTACAACTGATCCGCGAGCTGCACATCTCCTACATCTACGTCGGCCAGTTGGAGCAGGCCGTTTACGACCCCGTCGGCCTGGCCAAGTTCGATGAGATGGTGCAGCGAGGGGAGTTGGAAGTGGCTTACGAGAATGAGAGGACGAGGGTTTACAGGGTGAAGGGGTAGAGGACAGATGACAGACGACGTTGAGCAACTGCTCGCTTTTGCTCGCATCGGACTTGAAACAGGTTACTATGAGCAGGCTCGTGACTACTTTGAGCAGGTGCTTGTGTTGGACCCTTCCAACCGAGAGGCCATGAGGGGGCGTGCACGGGCTAACGAGATGTTGAGCCGCAAGAAGGCCGCGGCTGTTGAGCCGACGCGGGTTGAACCGGTCGAGCCACAGCGTAGGGCTGCGCCGGCGCCAAGCATCTCAGAGCAGAGGCCGGAAGGACGGCAGAAGTCGCCTGTACCGGCGTTTAGGGAAAAGTCCAGGCTTGACGAGAGGAGGAATAGCATGGAGTCCAATGATGATCTTGAATGGCTTAGCTTGCAACTCAAGCACGTATCCATTAGGACGTGGATAGTTGTCTTGGTCAAGATGGGGGTGGCCTATATCGTCTTGATGGCCGTCCTGGCGTTCATAGCATTTGTGTCTTCGCTGGTCCTGGCGAAGATAGGCATCAGCGTCCTAGAAGTGTTGGGCGGCCTCTAAGGGTTCACCCTACGAGCGCAGGGAGGAGACGGTTCACCCCGACCTGGCTGATTTCGTAGCAGCTTCAAGTAGACGGCAATCCGCAGTAGATTCAGAAAAATGCCGCCGCTGCCAGACGACGTGGCTTCCGAAAAAGGGGCGTCCTTGAGCGAAATCCGCCCGCTCATCGCAAGGAGGTTCCACATGAGAAGAAACAAGCCATGGCTCTTGCTGATAACGTTGGGAATGATCTTGCCCCTAACAGCTTGTGCACCAGCCCCGACGGTCGTGGAAGCTACTCCAACACTAAAACCTGTAGAGGCAATCTCTACACCTATGCTGCCGATATCAGAACTGCAGCAAGCGCAAGTAGTCAGAGTGATTGACGGAGATACCATTGAGGTCTCTATCGGCGGCAAGACTTATAAGGTGCGTTACATCGGTATTGACACACCGGAGACTAAGGATCCGCAGAAGGGCGTGGAATGGATGGGGCCGGAAGCTGCTGTGAAGAATGAGGAGTTGGTCGGCGGCAAGGTGGTGGGGTTAGAGAAAGATGTCTCCGAAACCGACAAATATGGCCGGCTCCTACGCTATGTTTGGGTTGGGGATCTGATGGTCAATGCCGAGTTGGTTCGGCTCGGTTGTGCGCAAGTCAGCACATATCCGCCAGACGTCAAATATACTGACCTGTTTCTGCAACTGCAACGTGAGGCTCGCGAGGCTGGACGAGCGTGTGGGCTACTACCTACGCCTTCGTCGCTTACCCCACCGTCACCTCCTGTCTGTGATTGTTCAGGCAATATCTACAACTGCTCGAACTTCAGCACTCACGCTGAGGCCCAGGCTTGCTATGAGTACTGCAAATCATTGGGACGCGGGGATATACACGGCCTTAATGGGAGGAATAACGATGGCATAGTCTGCGAATCCCTACCATAGCGAATTGCTGGCGGGCGATGTGGCTCCGAAAGGGAGACATCCTTGAGCGAGTACACCAGGGAGGAGATACTGAAGCTAATCGAGGAGAACAATGGGCCTAATGGTCTTGACCTATCGGGAAAGGATTTGTCGGGCATAGACCTTAGCAGGGAAGCAATCGCGCCGGAGCTGGAGAAGGCCCGAAAGAGGGCCCTGGACGAAGCCCCTGTGTGGTATAGCGAGGAGTGGACAAGGGGCATAAACCTGGTGGGCGTGAACCTCCAAGGGGCCAATCTGAGGGGTGCAAACCTACAGGGGGCCGACCTTATGTGGGCAAACCTACAAGAGGTCACCCTTATGCACGCCATCCTCCAAGAGGCCTCCCTTGCGTTGGCAAAACTCCAAGGGGCTATCCTATGGAACACAGACCTTCAAAGGGCCAACCTGAGATCTTCTCACTTCGAAACGGTGGATTTCTTAGGCGTCGAGAGCCGCCTCGAAGGGGCATATTTCTACCACGCGTTTTTCGATGACACGCGGATGAGAAGGGAGCAGCTTGGAAGGGAAATAGGCGAGGAGCTAGACGGGAGATATTATGAGGCGAAAGAGGCTTACCTGGCTTTGAAGAATAACTTTGCCGAGATAGGCCGCTACGGGGACGAAAGCTGGGCCTATGTCAAAGAGTGGCAGATGGGGAAGATGTGCAGCGCTCCTTGGCGAGCCAGAAGGTTCTATGGCGAGAGCCAATTGGGCGATTCCAAGGAGAGCAGATTACCAGCTTGGCATCCACGGGTTTGGTGGTTCTATGCCAGGCACACCTGGAAATGGTTTTGGGACTGGGTTGCAGAAGGGACGTGTAAATACGGTGAGAGCATCTTCAGAACTCTGGGAACTATGGCCGTAGCTCTGGTCGGCTTTGCCGACCTATATCGGCTTCTGGGCGCAGTGGTGGACGCAAGTGGCAACCCGTCCAGTGGTTGGTTGCATTGCCTGCTTTATAGCGGTGGCGCTTTTACCACCTTCGGCGTTGACACTCTGAGGCCGGCCAACGATTGGATTAGAGCCCTGAGTATTTTCGAGAGTGCGGTGGGTATAGCGCTGACAGGGCTCTTGGGCTTCGTTTTGGGCAATCGGATCAGGCGGTCGTAGTGCTACAAAAGCTAGCGTTCGATTCACTGTGTTATCGGATGCTTTCGCATTGTCTGACAGTTCATGAGAAAATTAAGGGCGGAGGTGATCGTGATGGCAGAAAGACAAATGGTGAGCATAAGTGTGACATTGACTGAGGCTGAGCGTCGTCTGCGTGGCTTGTCGCCCGAGCGGCTTAGGGTGGCCAACGACTTCCTGGCCTATCTGCAGGAACGCGAGGAGAACGAGGCAACCGCCGAGTTGCTGAGCATCCCTGGCTTTGAGGCGGCCTTCCAGCGCGCCGTCCAGCAGGCGGAAAGCGGAGAAGTAGTGCGCTTCGAGGATATCCGCCGCGATGTATGAAGTCTTGCTGACCCACGACACGCAGGAGTTCTATGAAGCTGCCAATGTCACGTTGGTGAGAAGGCTAAACCGTTGCTTCGACCAACTGCGGCGCAATCCTTATGATCATCCCAACATCAGGCGGCTGAAAGGCCCACTGGCCGGACAATGGCGTTATCGAGTGGGCGATTGGCGCGTGGTGTACCGTGTGGACGAGGACAAGCATGTCGTCACTGTCGTCTTCATCGCCCATCGCAGCAAGGCATACGGGTAAAAGAAAAGCCAACGAGTGGAAACTCGCAGGCTGAAAGCCCAAGTCGGCTGAGTGCTTACCGGGGCGACAAGTGGCGGGCCATATGGCTGTTGAAAGGAAGCATCCTTGAGCGAGTATACCAGGGAAGAGATACTGAAGCTAATCGAGGAGAACGGCGGGCCTAAGGGAGGGGCTTGACCTTCGTAGCCGCGATGGACAATCGGATCAGGCGATCGTCGGGCTATAAAGCTAGCATCCGATTAGGCGCATAATCAGACGCGAGGAAGGGCGACAGGTCGCGGGCGGCGTGGCTTCCGAAGCGGCAAAGGAAGCACAAGGTGCTAAGCAAAAAAGCAGTCATCGGTGCGACTTTGGCCATAGCAGTTCTGCTGTTAGGCGCTGTCGTAAAAGACACATTTGATAAAGGTGCCTGGGCCGGCGTGGTTCTGACTTCGTTCACTGTTACCTGCGGCGAGGGTCAGGTTCTAGTCGAGTGGGAGACGGCTACTGAGGTAGACGTCATTGGCTTTAGTCTCTCGCGCAGCACGAACGAGACGGGCCCCTACATCAATATCACGTTCATCCCCAGCGAGGAGCCTGGCTCTGTGATGGGACACGACTACTCTTACACCGACAGCGATGTGATCAACGGCATTACTTACTATTACAAGCTGGATGTCATAGCCTTTAACATCTCCATCATTGAGTCCGCCGGCCCCGTCTGGTGCACTCCGGGGGTCCAGCCGACGGCCACTGCAACTGGCACGCCTTCCCCAACGCCGACTCGCACTCCGACGCCCACTTCAACACCGCCCACTGGGCCTACCCCAACGCCGACCAGCACCGTGCCTGCGCCCCCCGGACCTGGCCGCAGGATCCAGATCCCTCGCATAGACGTGGGCGAGGCCTTCGGGGTCGGGACCTCTTGGTCCACCAGCATCCAGATCCAGAACGTAGGGTTAACGTCTACGTGGGCGGCCGTTATCTACTGGAAGGCTCCCGGGTATGGCCCCTTAGGGACGTGGCATAAGCGGTGGCTTCCCCTGAATGGCGTTTGGACGCTGATCCCGCCGGCCGGCGCCCGGTCGGCCATTGTGTTGTCCTTCGCCAATGAACCGACCGGGCGGCCAAACGAGAGTACGATTGCCAATGGCGAGGGCCTGGCGGTGACGATAGACCGCTGGGGACTTGATCCCTATGGCGATGGGTTCAAGCTATCCAGCAGCTATGTCGGCGTCACCGAACTCATGGAGGGACCTGCGCCACCCTTGGGGTGGAAGTACTTCGCGCCTTACGTCATGCATCAGTACAACGACGCTCTGGACACCATCATCGCCATCCAGAACTCAGGCCAAAAGTCCGCCTCGGTCTGGATCAACTACCAGGAGGAGGGCAACTGCGAGTACCAGGTGACGCAGCGCATCTTGAAGCTAGCGCCGGGTGAGGCCATCCGCGTGGGGCCGCCTGGCGCCGCTGGGACGGGCGCGGACGAGGCTTTCCCCATTCCTCCTGACTGGCTGGGTTCGGCCTACATCTCGGCCACTGTGCCTCTGGGGATTGTCGTTGACCAGTTGAGCTGTCCTCCCTCGTTGATCAATCAGGGCACGCTGCTGACCTACCGCGGCATGCCCCACAAGTATCTGGCCGGGGAGGAATTCGAATGGGATACGACCTGGTATGTGGACCTGCTATACCAGGAGATCAGCGGTTGGAGCTCCAGCATTCAGGTACAGAACCTGACCCAGGTATCCAAGCCTACCTTCGTCACGGTGGATTTCATGGACCAGAGTGGTAACGAGATCCTCTTCACGGGCGACTGGGTTTGCCGGAACGGCTCGACTACCTTTTACCTGCCGGCGATCGTTGATCTGGGCGTCAAATTCCCCTTTGGGTACGTTGGGGCAGCCGAGATCGAGTCTCACGTGCAGGTGGATTACCCTGGGGAGCCACACGATGGTGAGCCCATCTTTGCCGTAGTAGACATCAAGAAGACCCAGATGTGGGATCCAGACTCGGAGATCTGGAGACGCACCATCGCTGGCGAGACCCAGGGTGGGGCCTACAACGCCTATCCGGAGAGCGAGAAGGTGAACGCTACAGGTTGGGCTATGCCTTTCATCGCCAAGGAGCAGGAGGGTGGTGTGACCTCTCGGATCACCATCCGCAACAACTCCAACTGCAACAAGTTTGAGGGCGAGATCTGGATCAGAGACGAGAACGGGAATCCGGTGGGGGCAATCCACACTCCCTGGCTAGATCCCAAGCACATGAAGGTCTTCGACCTGGAATATCAGGGATGGTTGCCTGCTGGATTTGTCGGGGCGGCCACATTCGAAGTCCTGGGTGTGGAACAGCTCTGCGATAGGGACGGTGACGGCCATGTAGACCAGGAGCCCGTCATGCCTTCTGTCGTCGTGCTGAACTATGGCTGGGCTGCCGACCTGCAGACAACCACGCCTTTCACGGCCACGGGTGACCTGTGCAGGATCTACGAGGGCATCCCGTTCAGCGCTGCTCCTTGACGGTTGCGGCGTCGGCAGATGGCTACCTGAATTGGATTGCCCCGAAAGGTGTCCAGTAGAAAAAAAATAGGAGATAAAAGTGACTGTTTTGCTTCCTGTTCTGATTTGGTGGTTGATAGTTGAGGTACTGGGCCTGGTAGCTTTGCCCCTTACCTATCGGCTGTTCAAAAACCTGCCCGACAGGGGCTACGCCTTCGCCAAGCCGCTGGGGATCCTCCTGACCAGCTACGTCCTCTGGATCGGGGCCAGTTTTGGCTTCCTGCGCAACAGTTGGGGAGGCATCGTCTTCTCGATCCTGGTGGTGGCCGTCGGCTCCTGGTGGTTCTACTCCAGGGAGAACCATGAGGCGGGGATAGTCGGCTTCCTGCGTGGGAACAGACGCATGGTCATCGCCAATGAGATCCTCTTCGCCCTGGCCTTCGGCTTCTTCGCCCTATTCCGAGCCTACAACCCTGAGATCATGGGCACCGAGAAACCCATGGAGTTCGCCTTCCTCAACGCCATCCTGCGGAGCGAGACCTTCCCTCCCCACGACCCCTGGCTCTCCGGCTTCGGCATCAGCTACTACTACTTCGGCTACCTGATGATGGCCATGCTCACCAGGCTGTCGGGCGTGCCTTCCTCTGTCGCCTTCAACCTGGGCATCACCCTCCTCTTCGCCCTGACCGTGACGGGAGCCTACGCGCTGGTGTACAACCTAATTGAGGGACGAGGCAACGAGGCAACGAGGCAACGAGGAAAACTCATTAACTCGTTGACTCATCAGCTCGTTCCTCTCCTGGGCCCGCTCTTTGTGGCTATCCTTGGCAATCTAGAGGCCATCTTCGAGGTGCTCTACTCCAAAGGGCTTGGCTCGGATCGCTTCTGGAATTGGCTCGACATAAAAGAACTGGTGAGCAGGGGGCAGGTCACCGGCAGTTGGTTCGATCTTGGTGGGGGATGGTGGTGGTGGCGTGCCTCCCGCGTCATCCACGACAAGGACCTGCTGGGTAACAGTGTGGAGGTCATTGACGAGTTCCCCTTCTTCAGCTTCATGCTGGGCGACATGCACCCCCACGTGTTGGCTCTGCCCTTCGTGCTATTGGCACTCGCCCTGGCGCTCAATGTGCTCAGGCAAGGGAGCAAAGGAGCAGGGGAGCAAGGGAGCAGGGGAGCAAGGGAGCAGGAGGAAAGTTTTCAACTTCCAACTTCCAACTTCCAATCTCCAACTTCCAATCTCCAACTTCCATCTTCCAATATCCAATACCCAATCCTCTACGCCCTCTGCCTGGGAGCATTGGCTTTCCTCAACACCTGGGACTTCCCCATCTACCTGCTCGTGGTAGCGATGGCCTACGGGTTGCACCGCTACGGACACTATGGCAAAGTCAACTGGGCTTTGGTGAGAGATGTCGCTTACGCGGCCGTTGGATTGGGGATTCTTGGTGGCCTTCTCTACTTGCCCTTCTACGTTGGTTTCCAGTCGCAGGCCGGGGGCATCCTGCCCAATCTCTTCAACCCTACCAGGTTGCACCAGTACTTGATCTTCTTTGGACCGTTCTTGTTTGTGGTCATTGGGTTTATGATGCTGGTGACGAAGCGATTGAGAGCCGAGGGTGAGGGTAAGAATCTACTGAGTAGCGGGCTGAACGTCTTGTTTTGGGCCATGTTTCTGCCGCCTCTGGCTGCGTTTGGGGCCATCGTTATCATCCTATTCACCGCCAGGGGGCAGGCTTTCCTGCGGAGCATCTTGGAAAGCCCGGTGGTCCGGCAGCAGATCGGCGAGGCCGATTTGCCATCGCTGGCCAGGAGGTTCATCGCCATCCGGCTTGGCAATTCCTGGACCTATCTCTTCTTAGCCCTGCTGATCGCTTGGCTGGTTGCCCTGCTCTGGGGGAAATTGCGAACAGAAAAAGCCAGGGAGAGAATCGTTGCACCGAGCACCCTCTTTGTGCTGCTTATCGTCGCCACCGGCCTGCTGCTCACCCTCAGTGTGGAGTTCATTTACATCAAGGACACTTTCAATAGCCGCATGAACACCGTCTTCAAGTTTTATTATCAAGCCTGGGTGCTGCTGGCTTTGGCCAGTGCCTACGGATTGTACTACGTCATTGAAAGGGCAAGGGGATTAGGGCGGGCATTGTTCCTGGCGGGCTTCGCAGTGCTTTTCGCCTTGGGCATGGTCTATCCCCTGGTGGCGGGATTCGACAAGGTCGGGGGCTTTGCTCCCCAGCCGACCCTGGATGGCCTGGCTTGGGTGCGCCAACATTCCCCCGACGAGTATGCTGCCGTCCAATGGCTCAACGAACACGTGCCGGACACGCCAGTAATCCTGGAGGCCACAGGCGGTTCCTTCACCGAGTATGGGCGCGTCTCCAGTCGCACGGGGCTGCCCACGCTGCTGGGTTGGGGCGGGCACGAGCTGCAGTGGCGGGGAAACTACGACGAGCCGGGCCGCCGGGAACCTGACATAAATACGATCTACAGCAGTACGGACACTCAGCAGGTCTTGACGCTATTGGAAAAGTATGGTATAACCTATGTCTACGTTGGCCCGTTGGAACGAGGCAAGTATAGCCCAGCGGCCCTGGCCAAGTTCGACCGCTTCATGGACGTGGTTTTCCAACAGGGTAATGTGACGATCTATAAACGGCGTCCGTAGGGCAATTGACAAGTCAATGAGTAACGAGGCAACGAGTAACAAGTCAACGAGGAATTGAGAAAGAATGACTGTAGCGAAACGCGCCAGGGAGGCAACAAGGCAAGCTGTCAAGCCGTCGCAACTGACGGTGGAGGTGGCTCTCTATTTTATCATCGCTCTGATCGCGGTAGGCTTGCGGCTCTACAAGTTGGACGGTCGGCCCATGCAGGCTGGTGAAGCCGCCCAGGCATTGACGGCCTGGCGCTTCGCGCAAGGCTTACCCCAGGGTTCATCCCTGGGGCAACACAGCCCCGTCCTCTTCACTACCAATATGCTCCTCTTTGCTTTGTTCGGTGCCAATGATTTTCTTGCTCGGCTTGTGCCGGCTCTCGGTGGGGCATTGCTGGCGATCTTGCCCTACTTCTTGCGCCAGCGTCTGGGGCGGATGGGTGCTTTAGCGGCCTCGTTTCTCTTAGCACTTTCACCCTCGATCCTCTTCTTCTCCCGCTATCTGGGAGGCGAGATCATCGTCGCCACCTGTGCCCTGGCCATAACCTGGGGGCTGTTCGGCTATCTCGACCAGAGGCGGCCAGGGTACCTGTACCTGGTGGCAGCGGCTCTGGGCCTTGCCCTGAGCGCAGGAGCAGGGGCTTTCACCTTCATCTTTATCGCCGTCACCTTCGTGTTTGTGCTCGCTCTAGCCAACAGGTTCTCGGCTCTCAACGAGTACTGGCAGGGGGTTTCCGACGCCTGGCAGGCGGTGCGCAGGCAAAACGGCTTGCTGAGGGATTGTGCAGCCTTGTTCGTGCTCATCTTTGTCTTGGTTTGCACAGCCTTCTTGCTTCGCTTCTCAGGCTTGCAAGATGGCATAGACCTGTTCCCTGCCTGGCTATCTGCTTTCAAACCGCGAGTTGGGGGCCACCCTTGGTACTATCATCTTCAGTTGCTGCTTCTCTACGAACCACTGATCCTCGTCTTAGGCCTGGCGGCGGTGGTCTACTTGCTGAGGCGGCGCGACCTCTTCTCCGATTTCCTGGTCTATTGGTCAGCAGTCGCGCTTTTGATCTACCTCGTTGCCGGTGGCCGGGGGCCGGGTGATGTCCTACTCATCGTGTTGCCACTGGCTTTGCTGGCGGGCGCGTTCATTGGGCGTCTGTTGGACGAGCTGGTTGCGCAAGCTTCCTGGGTGCGGGAAGGTCTGTTCGTGGCCCTGGCGTGCCCGATAGTCGTGTATTTGAGTCTGGAATTGGGTGGCTACACTTCCAGGGGCGGGCGCGACTATCTGTTGTTGGCTCTGGTAGGCTTTTTCATTTTGACTGGATTGCTTGTTCTCTATTGGATCTCCTTCGGGCCAGGGTCAGCCTTGAGGGGGGGAGGGCTGATGTTGTTGCTCATACTAACTTTCCTGACCGTGGGCACCAGTTGCAATTTGAACTATCGGCGGAGCAGTGACCCTCGTGAGATCATGGCTGCTTCCCCCACTTCTCAAAGCCTCTTCGACCTGCGGGAGACCCTAGAGAGGGTATCCAGTAAAGAAACCGGCGATCCCAAGACCATTGCCGTGACGGTGCACCAGGGCGCTGGACCTGCTTTGGCCTGGTACCTGCGCGATTTCGACAATGTCGAATTCGTGGTCCAGCTCAGCCCTTCCGTAGATACACCGGTGGTCATCGCGCCGGCCGAGGAGCAGGAACCGACCCTGGGGGCCCAGTACAGCGGGCAGGACTTCGTGCTAACTTCCTCTTGGAAGCTCCAGGGCCTCTCAGGACCCGACCTGTTGGAGTGGCTGGTCTATCGCCGGGCCCCAACGCCGGTGCAAACCGACAATCTGATTTTGTGGGTGAAGCAAGAGCTGCTGCCGGAAGAATGACCAATGACCAAGGACTATCTGACCAACTGACTAACTATGAAAGGTGACTCTAATGCAGAAATCTCCATCCGAAAAAAGTAGCTTACTCGATACTCCTATCCGGGTTCTTTTCAACCTGAACTGGGAAACAACTCTCTACATCCTCCTCATTGTCTTGGCCATAGCTACCCGTTTCTGGGACCTGGGAGCGCGGGCGATTAGCCACGATGAGAGCTGGCACGCCAACTGGTCTTGGAAACTGTATGCTGGCCAAGGCTACCGACACGATCCCGCCAGCCATGGCCCCTTTCTCTTCGAGGCCAACGCCTTCATTCATTTGCTCTTTGGCGTGAACAGCTATACGGCGCGCATCGTGCCCGCCCTGTTCGGCGTGGCCCTGGTTGCCTTGCCTTACCTGTTTCGCAAGTGGCTGGGGCGCACAGGAGCCCTGGTTGCTTCGGTGCTGTTTCTCATCTCACCCTCCTTCCTCTATTACTCCCGCTACATCCGCGACGATATCTACATCACCGTCTGGACCTTGCTCCTTGTCTTCGCTGTGCTCAAATATCTGGAGGAACGCAAGAGCTTTCACCTCTATCTGATGACGGTGACCTTGTCCCTCTCTTTTTGCACCATGGAGAACACCTTTATTACTGGCCTTATTCTCGGTTCCTTTCTTGTGTTGCTCTTCCTGGTCCAATGGCTTGGTGAAAGGCAGCGGGCGATAAGGAGTTTTCCTGCCTTCGACCTGGCCCTGGTGATGGGCACCCTGACCTTGCCTCTTTTGACCGCTTTTCCCGTTAAGTTCCTTCTGCGCTCCGATCCCCTGGACTACAGCCAGGAAGGGATTGTTCGCTCCGGCGTAACCTTTCTTATCCTTGTAGCCATCTCTGCCCTTGTTGGCGTGTGGTGGGATTGGAGGCGCTGGCTCATCTGTGCTGGGCTTTTCTACAGCATCTACATTGTCCTGTACACCACCTTCTTCACCAACGGCCAGGGCTTTGCCACGGGTTTGGTCGGGTCTCTGGGCTATTGGCTGGCCCAGCAAGGTGTCCGACGCGGTAGTCAACCCTGGTATTACTACTTCTTCCTCATGCCCTTCTATGAGTTCGTGCCGCTGCTCTTCAGCATAATGGGGATAGGGGTCGAAATCGAGGGACGAGTCAACGAGTCAACGAGGCAACGAGTAGAGCACGTTAACTCGTCACCTCGTTACCTCGTTAACTCATTTGTCCCCTTTGTGATCTATTGGTTGATCACGAGTGTGGTTCTCTACAGTTGGGCCGGCGAGAAGATGCCCTGGTTGATCGTGCACGTTGTCCTGCCAATGATCGTCATGGCCGGATATTTTGTCGGTAAGGTGTTCGAGCGGATTGACTGGCGGGCGATCTGGCGAGATGGTGGCCCGATCCTGGCTCCGTTGTTGATCCTCACCCTCTTCGCCGGAGCGGCTCTGGTAGCAACGAAGCCTTTCCGGGGGAGATTGCTTACCGAACTGAGCACGACGTTGCAGTGGCTATCGGCTCTGGTGGTGGGTGCTATCCTTGTCTTTGGCGTGGTGCGCTACTGGCGAGGCTTGGGGACAAAACGCAGCTTGCAGGTGGTTTTCGTCACCATCTTTGTGCTTCTCTGCCTGCTCACCGTGCGCTTCAGTTGGATGGCGGCTTACATCAACTACGATACCGCCAAGGAGTTCATCGTCTACGCTCACGGCACGCCCGACATCACGCTGACTATGAGAGAGATTGAGGACATCTCGCGACGCACGGTGGGCGATAAGAACATCAAAGTGGCCTACGATAACGAGTCCACCTGGCCCTTTGAGTGGTACCTGCAGGAATACCCCAATTTGGCCTATTATGGCTCTCAGCCCACGAAACAGGCTCTGGACGCGCCGATAGTCCTGGTCGGCCCGCCCAATGACACCAAGGTCAGGCCCTTCCTGGGCAATAATTACTATTGGTTCAAGCGACGGCTGATTTGGTGGCCTATGGAGGAGTACAAGGACCTGACCCCCAGCAAGATCATGGCCATCTTGCGTGATCCGGCCAAGCGGCGCGAGTGGTGGAACATCTTCTTCTATCGAAAGTATCCTCGCTCCACCGACGACTGGTATCACAGAGACGAGTTCTATTTCTGCGTGCGCAAGGACGTGATCAACCAGCTCTGGGACTACGGCGTCGGCCCGGCCCCGATAGAGCTGGTAGAGGATCCCTATGCCAAGGGAAAGCGCGAGGTGCCGGCCGTGCTGATCTGGGGCAGCCAGGGCAAAGGCAATGGCCAGTTTCAGGATCCGAGGGGGATCGCAGTGGACCAGGCGGGCAACGTGTATGTGGCTGACAGCGGCAACCATCGCATCCAGAAGTTCGACTCCAATGGCAAGTTCATCAGCCAGTGGGGTAGCCAAGGGACCGGATCAGGGCAGCTCCAGGAGCCTTGGGGCATTGCTGTGGACGCCGAAGGTGACGTCTACGTGGCTGACACCTGGAATCATCGCGTTCAGAAATTCGATGCTGAAGGGAGTTTCCTGCTGCAGTGGGGTGGCTACAGAGCTACCGGAGGCGCTGCGGTCGGCGAAGAGGGCTTCTTCTGGGGACCGCGCGACATAGCTATTGGCGCGGCGGGCAAGGTCTATGTGACCGACACAGGGAACAAGAGGGTACAGGTGTTTGATCCCAGTGGCAAGTTCCTTGATCAATGGGGTGGTTTTGGGGTGGAGGACGGGCAGATGGACGAGCCGGTGGGCATTGCCATTGACGAGGAAGGCTACATCTATGTGGCAGACACCTGGAACCAACGGGTGCAGAAGTTCGCCCCCCCCTTGCCCCCCCCGCAGGCGGGGGGGGAGGGAGGGGGGTTCGTCACCAAGTGGCCCATCTCTGGCTGGTATGGCGAATCGGTGGTCAACAAGCCGTACCTTGCCGCTCGTGGGGATCGCGTCTACGTCACCGACCCTGAGGGCTATCGAGTGCTCGTCTTCGACCAGGATGGCGAATTCGTAGCCGCCTTCGGCGAGTACGGCTTCGACAGCAAATCCTTCAGCCTGCCGACAGGCGTTGCCGTTGATGGGCAAGGAAACGTCTACATAACCGATTCCGCCAACCATCGAGTGATGAAGTTTGCACCGGTGGAATGAAACAGTGAGTTGATGGAAGGCGCTTCGTTCTTTCAGCCCTGAGGTTATGAATTTCAGAGAATAATCGTGTAATGGGGCGGTAGTCGGGTGAACCGACACTACATCATGAAATGGAAATGGCACCTACTTTTTCAGGCCGCTGGAAGTGACTCGGAATCGCCCCTGGCCGCCCGACGATGAAGTCGTCGGGCTACGGAGCAGCGGGTGATAAATCATCCTGAATGGTGGGTTCCTTAATGTTCCGGGTGATAAGCCCGATTTATCGGGCGCTGTTTCGTAGCACGGGCACTTCATGCCCGTGCGGGCGGACTCGGCGGTGAAGCCTCACATGATGAGCCCATTTGTTACTCGTTGCCTCGTTTCTCATTCACTTGTAACTTAGGTAAGCAAAGTCATGAAACGTGTAGTTGCGATTCTTCTAGCGTTTCTTTTTGCCTACTGGGGCCAGCATGCTTTTGCTGAAAATAGTCCCCTTCTCGATGGCGTACTCCTTTACGCTGTTGGCGTTCTCTGCCTGCTGGCTGTCCCCCCTCGATCCGAAGACCCTGATCTTAAGAGGCGCGGGGTCCCGCTGCGAGAGTTGGCGCGTCGGACGAGAGAATTCTTTCTTTCGGTGGTCAGCCGTCGGTGGCTTGCCCAGAGCGCAGTCGAAGGGCCTGCCCTGAGCTCTGCCGAAGGGCCGGCAGTCGTCCCAGCGGCGGACGATGAGGCGCCAGTCACGGCCGAGGTTGACGTTACCCGGTCGGTGGTCGGCCCATCCGCCGATGGTAGAGAGCGCTTCACCAAGACGAACCTCATTTTCATTGGCCTCGGCACGGCGCTGGCGTTGTTCGCTGCTCGTCTTTTCCAGCGCGATGTGCAGACCAACGAGGGCCTGGCCGTCTGGCTAGTGGGGATGGCGCTCTTCAGTTGTGGCTTCTGGCGAGCCGGTCCATCGCGCTCGTGGCGCACCTTCCTTCGCCGGCCGCTGGAGGTTGACTGGCGCGAGGTGCTCATCCTGGTCTTGATCCTGGCCGTGGCCCTGTTCATGCGCGCCTATCGGCTGGACGAGATGCCGCCGGCAGTCTACCTGGACGAGGGGGACAACGGGTTGGAGGCGATCCGGCTCATGGAGGCCGGCACCTATGTGCCCTTCACCCCCGCCAGCAACGGCCATCCCACGTTTTATCTCTACCTGGTGGGTCTGGCCTTCAAGGTCTTCGGAGGGACGCCGCTGGTCATGCGTTGGGTGGGTGTGCTTGCTGGCGTGGCTACGGTCTTCGTCTTCTATCTACTGGTGCGCCAGCTCTACGGTTTCAGTGCAGCCGTCGTGGCTACCTTCCTGTTGGCCGTCTCTCGCTGGCACATCACCTACAGCCGCATTGCCTTCGAGGGCATACTCACCCCCCTGTTCGCCGCTTTGACCTTCTACTTTCTCGTCAAGGCTTGCCGCACCGGACGGCGTGGCCATTTCGCTGCGGCTGGGCTGGCTCTGGGCCTGGGCCTGAACACCTACGTTGCCTTTCGTGTCGTGCCGGTCGTCGCTCTGTTCTACCTGGCTCACTGCTACTTTGTGGAGCGTCGTACCATCCGCCATCCGCTGACAGCCGTCGTAGCGCTGGTCCTGGCGACCGTCGTGGCCGTGGGGCCTCTGGGCGCTTACTTTCTGCGGTTTCCGCAGGATTTGTGGCATCGCACGCTCCAGGCCTCGGTCTCGCTGGACATTGAGAGGGTGGGCAGCTATGAGCCGCTGCGCCAGAACATCAAGAAGAGCCTGCTGATGTTCAATTACCGGGGCGACCCACGACCTCGGCATAATCTGCCCGACGAGCGAATGTTGGATTTCGGCACGGCCATGCTCTTCCTCCTGGGAGTGGGGTACAGTCTCTACCATTGGAAACAGTCCCGTTACTCTCTGCTCCTGGTATGGCTGCTGCTGAGCCTTTCGCCGGGCATCCTGTCGCTGGCGGATTCCAATCCCCATTCCCTCCGCACCATTGCCAGCCTTCCTGCCGCGTTTCTGCTGGCGGCTGTGACGGCCGATCGGGCGTGGGAGGCGGTAGCCCAGGGATTGCGGGGCCGGGCGTTTCCCTGCCGAGTGGGCCTGGCTGTGATCCTGCTGATCCTCATCGGCCGGGCCAACTATGTTACCTATTTCGACAAGCAGGCACGCAACGAATCAGTGTACTACGATTATGATCCCATTCAAACTGAGGTGGCTAAGCAGGTCAAGGCCATGGGGAATACCTACTGTGTCTACGTTTCCCGCTACTTCACCAACCACGCTGATGTGAAATTCATTCCCTACGGCGTGCCTTATCACGACTTCGACCTGAATGCCCACCTGCCCCTTCGCGAGCAGGTGGATCAAGACGTCCTATTCATCCTGGAGCGCAACCACGCCCCCTTTGTCGCCCGACTCCAGCAGCTTTACCCCCAGGGCATCTACCACGAGGTGGATGATCGCTACGGCCGGTTCATGTACTATACCTTCTTGGTTCCAAAGGAGGAAATCGCGGCCATCCAGGGGCTGCAAGGCAGCTACTACGCCTCGGCCGGGCCGGAAGGGGAGCCCGTCTTGCAGCGCAAGGACGCGACCATTGCTTTCTACTGGAGTGCGGATGGACCGGCGTTTCTCGCCGGCTCGGAGGAGCCCTTCAGCGCCACCTGGGACGGATCGCTTTACGTGCCGCGCTTCGGGGACTACGCCTTCGTCCTTGACACCGACGGGTCGGTGCAGCTTTGGTTGGATGAGGAGCTGGTGGTGGAGAGCTCTGGTGAGCGGGCTCAGGGTGCGATCCAGTTGCCGGCCGGCTTCCATGCTGTGGCCCTCAATGCCGCGCAGCAGCGCCCTCGCGGCCGTCTGATCCTCAACTGGATTCCTGCTGGCAGCTCGGGTGAACAGGTCGTACCCCAGACGGTGCTCTACACGGCCCAACTGGCCCGTCAGGGACTGCTGGGTCGCTACTATCATGGGACCAATTGGTCGGGCGTCCCTGCCAGCATCCAGTTGGACTCCTTCATCGCCCCCAATGATGTCATCCCCTCGCCCTTCAGCATTCAGTGGGAGGGGCGCATCTACGCGCCGACGACGGGGAACTACGTCTTCGCTACCAATTCTGACGATGGCTCCATGCTCTACATTGACGGCCAGTTGGTGGTGGACAACGGCGGCCAACACGGCGACCGCTACGTCGAGGGCCGCATGACGCTCGAGGAAGGATTTCACGACATCATCCTGCGCTACTTCCAGGATGGTGGCGGTCGCAAGATCGAGCTGTGGTGGATAGTGCCGGGGCGGGGCAAGGAGCAGGTGCCGGCCGAGTTTCTGACGCCGCCAAGTGAGCGCCTGCCCGAGCTACCGACCTTCCCAGTGCCGCCTCAGGTTGAGGTTGTCCAGGTCCCCGAAGAAGGGTTCATTCTTGAAGCAGGCCCCCTCGGCGAGGTACGCTACCTGAGCGTATGGGGTGGGCAGGGTACGGAACCAGGCCAGTTCCAGGGGCCGCGCGGCATTGCTGTGGACCGTCAGCGAGGCCAGGTGTATGTGGCGGACACGGGCAACAAGCGAGTGCAGGTCTTCGGGCTGGACGGCAGTTTCATTGCTGTCTGGGATCGCAGTGATGAGTCCTTCGAGGAACCCTTTGACGTTGTGGTGGACAGCCAAGGCGAGGTCTACGTGCTGGACGCGGTGGCCCAGTTCATTCAACGTTATGGGCCATCGGGGGAGCTACACGGAGCTATCGGCCTCGATCTGGGGTTGTACGGCCCGCGGGGCCTGGCGATAGACAGCCAGGACAGCCTCTACGTGGTTGATACCGGCAACAACCGCATCATCAAGATCACCCCGTCGGGGCAGCAACTGGGCCAGTTCGGTGGCCAGGGCCCGGGCCCCGGCCAGGTGGATCAGCCGACAGATGTGGCCATAGACGCGGCTGGACGGATGTATGTGGCGGATACCTACAACCGGCGGGTCCAAGCGCTGGACCCTGCGGGTCGCTACCTGCGTGAGTGGCCCATTAGCGGGGCCAACACCTTCGACAGCCCTCACATTCAACTGGGGCCGGGCGGACAGGTCTTCATCACCGATCCTGAGGCCCACGTGGTCATTGCCTACGACGGCGCGGGTCACGCTCTGGGCCAGTGGGGTGGCTTCGGGCAGGCAGCCGGACGCTTCCACAAGCCCATCAGCCTGGCTTTCGACGGCGCGGGTCGCGTGTACGTGACCGACGCGTACAATCACCGCGTGCAGGTCTTTGAGCTGGGATCGCCAGAATGACGGATCTGTATCTCTCGCTAGTGATCCCCTGTTTTAACGAGTGCCGGCGCATCCTGTCCACGCTCCAGAGCCTTCGCGAGTACCTGGTTGGTGATCCGTATCAGGGCGCCGAGGTCATCGTCGTGGACGACGGTAGTACTGATAGCACGGCCGATCTCCTCCGTTCTTTCCAAGAGTGGGACAGACTCACTCTCTTGTTCAATGAAACCAACCGGGGCAAGGGGTACAGTGTCCGTCGAGGCGTCCTGGCAGCGCGTGGCCGCTACATCTTCTTCACCGACGCCGATCTGCCTTACGACCTGGAAGCACTGGGACGATTTCTCACCGCCTTGGAGGCAGGATACGATCTGGCCATCGGGGCGCGAGATCTGCCGGGCTCGCGCTTCTCGGTGCCCAGGTCTGCCATCCGGCGGCTTGCCAGCGACATCTTCACCTGGATCGTGCGCAACTACGCCGTCAAGGGTATCCCCGACACTCAGTGCGGGTTCAAGGGATTCCAACGAGAGGTAGCCCTTGATCTTTTCCAGCGCGGTCGCATTGACGGCTACGCCTTCGACGTGGAGCTGGTGTTTCTGGCCAGGCGCCGGGGATACAGAATCGCCCGTCTTCCCGTCGTCTTGGTGCACAACGACGACTCCAAGATTCGTGTCGTGCGCGATTCGGCACAGATGTTGTTGGATCTCTTTCGCATCCTGATCTACGCCCGTCAGGGCGTCTATGACGTGTAGTGGGTTAGAAGATGTCTTCATCCTCGCGGTGGTCAGCGGCTCTGGGCGTCGTGGCTCTCCTCCTGGCAGTAGTGGCTCAGAGCTACCTGACGCGTGGGTTCTATCGAGACGAAGTGCAGTGGCTGTTCATCGCCGGTGTGGCGGCCCTCATCGGTGCCTTTCCGGCCCTTGGATGGCCAGCCAACCCGCAACAGACCGTCAACGACCGTCCATCCTCGCCATCGCTTCCCGACTCTCAGTCTAGTTTATGGCATCTGTTGGGCCATGTTCTGGCTTGGGCCACGCCGTTGTTGGCCCTGTTCACTTTGCTCCGCTGGTTCAGGAGCCAGGCTCTGCTCCCCCGCCAAGTTGTCCTGCTGGCTGGGGGCACTATCGTGATCGCTACGGTGGCGTTGCTCCTGAGCCGTGCGCGTTGTCATACGGCAGATAACCAACAACAGACGACAGACAGCAGTCGTCTGGCCACTGATCACTGGTTACTGATTACTGATAACCGGGGCTTGTGGGCGGGTCTGTCACTGGTGCTGGTCCTGTTAGCGGCCAGCTATTGGTGGCGCGGGATAGCTCCCAATGATGCGGCTCTTATCTGGCTACTGAGCCTGGCTCTCTTCTCTTACACCATCGGTTATCACCGCCGAGGGGCTTCCTCGGAGCAGGGGAGCAGGGGAGCAAAGGAGCAGGGGAGCATGGGTGGACGGCTGCAGAGTTTCCTCGCCAGCCTCACGAAACGTCTCCGGCCGTCCCGGCAGACGCTCTTCGACCTGGCGCTGCTGGCTGTCATCCTGGCTGTGGCCGTGTTCATGCGCGGCTACGAACTAGCCGACCTGCCTTACGGCTCGTGGTACGATGAGGCAGAATCGGGGCTGGAGGCGGTCGAGATCCTCAATGGACGGCCTTTCAGCCCCATGGCCAAATTTACTTTCAACCCCTCGCTCTACTTCTATGTCCTGGCCTTGTCATTCAAGATCTTCGGGGTAAGTATTCTGGGCATCCGGTTGGTTGTGGCCGCGGCTGGCGTGCTGAGCTGTCTCTTCCTTTACCTGTTGGCGAAACGCCTGTGGGGATGGCGTGTGGCCTTTGTCGCCGCTATCTTACTGGCGGTGATGAGTTGGCACGTCACGTTCAGCCGCCTGGGGATGCAGAATGTCACCGCCTCCTTGTTTGCCATCGTCACTCTCTATTACCTAGTCCGAGCTCTGGAGACAAGCCGCCATGTTGACTACCTGTGGGCCGGTCTCGCGGCTGGCATTGGTGTTTATACGTACACTCCCTTTCGCCTGGTGGCTCTCATGATGGCCTTGCTGTTGGCACACGAGGTTCTCTCCCGCCCAGGTTTCATACGCCGCCATTTCGACGGTCTGATCGTGATGGCGGTGGCGGCGATTCTGGCCATGATGCCCCTGCTCATCTTCGCCGTGCAGAATCCCCAGGAGTTCACCCGCCGCATGAACGAGACTTCGGTCTTCGCCAAGAAGAACACCGAGGTGGAGAAGCGGCTGGCGCTAGAAAACAGCTTGCGTCTCCACATGCTGATGTTGAACGTGCGGGGCGACCCCAATGGCCGACACGGTATGCCTGGCCGCCCCATGGCGGACTCCGTGACGGCAGCGTTTCTTGTTCTCGGACTGGGCTATAGTCTGTACCGCTGGCAGGACAAAGGCTACTTCCTGGCCGTTATCTGGCTGTGTATCGGGCTGCTGGGAGGTATCATGTCCCTGGATTGGGAGGCTCCCCAGGGGGCACGCACTGTGGTGGCTATGCCGGCTGTGGCCATGTTGGCTGCTGTACCTCTGGGGCTGGTCTGGGAGGCAGCCGAAGATGCCCTGGAGCGCAAGAACCTTGTGGTAACGACTTCAGTCGTTCCTGAAACGGCTAAAGCCGCCACTACGAGTGGTTCTTGGACGGGCACTACGCTGATCCAGGGGCGGCATCTGATGGCCCTGGGCGTCGTCTTGCTCCTGGCCTACGTGGGGCGCCTCAACTTCAATCGCTACTTCAATGAGCAGATGAAGAGCGTGGAGGTGTTCCACGCCCATTCGGCGCGGGAGACAGCCACGGCGCGCTACGTCAACGCCCTTGGACCTGGGTACTGGATATATCTTCAGACAGCCAATGCGCCCATTGTCCGCCTCATTGCCAACCGGCAAGAGGATTTTCGCTTCTTCATGCCCGTTGACCACTTGCCCCTCAAGGAGCACGTGGACCGGGGCATCGTTTACCTCTTCGAGCCCTGGCGGATGGCAGTCCCCGTGGAAGAGTTCCTGCGCTACTACCCCGACGCTCAGGTGGACACGGTGTCCGATCCGGCTGGTGAGCCCATCTTCCACGCCGTCCGCGTGGACAAGGCGGATGTCGAGCGCATATTTGGCCTGACAGGGCGCTACTACCGTGGCCCCAATTGGCAGGGGCAGCCCTTCCTCACGCGTACTGACCAGGGCATTGTCTTCGAGGCCGACTGGAATCCCCTTCCACTGGAGGAGGAAGGACCCTTTAGTGTCGAGTGGAACGGCACCTTTTTCGCTCCCCAACCCGGCGAGTACGAACTGGACCTCCGCTCTCAGGGGGCGAGCTGGGTCAGCGTGGATGGGCAGCTCGTGGCCGGCAACCGGGGTGATCCATCGGCGGGTGGGAGCGGACGCGTTACTCTGGCTAAGGGACTGCACAGCCTGGAGGTGCGGCTCTCGGCTGACAACAGCGTGGGTGAGGTGGCTCTGTACTGGACACTGTCAGGACGAGTGCCTGAACCCATACCTGATAATCTTCTTTTCACTGTGCCCCTGAGCGATCAGGGATTACTGGGTCGTTACTACAGGGGCACGGACTGGCAGGGTCTGCCACAGATCCAGGAGGTGGACCGAGTACTCTCCTTCCGCTGGCATGATGTGCCGATTCTGGGCGGCCCTTGGGGCGTCGAGTGGCAGGGGAAGTTGCTCATCGAGACACCTGGCCGCTATCGCTTCAGCATTGTGACCAACGATCGGGGTTGGCTGACGATTGATGGGCGGCCGTTGATTGAAGGCAGGGGCAGTGGCAGCAGTGGGGACATCGAACTGGCAGCCGGTGAGCACGACATCATGGTGCGCTATGTGGACACGCGGGGCTACTCCGAATTCCGCCTCTACTGGGAATTGCCCGGCGCTTTCGGGTGCGAGGTCATCCCGAGCGCGGTCCTGTCGCCTCGGATAGGAGGTTGAGTTGAGGGGCATCGCTGCTGTCGCTGGCTTCGTTTTGGGTGCCCTCGCCCAGAGCTATCTAAACCGAAACATTTTGCCGACTGAGGCCAGCGTCCTGTATCTGATGGCCATTGTCCTGGCTGTCTGGGGCCTGGGAGGAGATGGGGCGTGGCGCTCAGTTTCCAGCCGCGATTCCCATGAGCCAGGGCCGGCGGCGCATTCCCTAACCCGGTCCGATCTGGCGCTGGCAGTGGTCGCTCTGATTTTCGCTTTGCTATCGTTCCTCTATTCCTATCGAGATGTGCACTATCGCGACGGCCTCCTGCTCTGGGGGATGGGCCTGGCCGTCTTCGTTTATGCTTTGCTTCGGAATCACTGGCGGGGACGGCTGAGGGTTCGCACTTCGGCCAGCCTGATCAGGTGGCCGGAGATGCGCGCGGTCGTCGAGATCCTGGTCGTGCTGCTGGTGACCGCGCTAGGCTTCGTCCTCCGATTCTTCGATCTGGAAACGATCCCACCCTTCGTTCACGGCGACGAGGCGTACTTCGGTCTGGATGCCATCAGAGTTCTGCAGGGCCAGATAAGCAACCTGTTCGGTACAGGGTTTCAGGACATTCCCATCCTCAGCTTTGTCCCTCAGGCTGTCGTCATGCGCTGGTTTGGGTCTGATCTTTTCGGCCTGCGGTTCTCGTCAGTAATCACCGGCACGCTGACCATTCCTCTGCTGTACCTGTTGGCCCGCCTGGTGGTTTCCCGCCCCGTGGCTCTGTTCGTGGCCTTCTTGCTGGCTGTCTCTAGTTGGGACATCCACTTCTCCCGCGTGGGGCTGGACAACGTGCAGGTTAGCCCGCTGCAGGTAATGGCCTCTTACCTGCTTCTGCGAGCAATGCGGACCCGGCGGCATCTGGACTTCGGCCTGTGCGGGCTGGCTACCGGTCTGTGCATCTATCTGTACTATTCGGGGCGCATCGTGCCCATCATCGTGGGCGTCTTTATAATATACAAGGTGCTCACCGAGCGGGCCTTTCTCCGGCAGGCCGGCGTTCAAGTGGCAGTTCTAATCCTGGCCGCCTTCGTGATCACCGCCCCGCAATTGGGGTACTACGTCAGCCGTTCCCATTCCTTCGTGGCACACATGCGGGGTGTGTTCATCGGAAACAACTTGCTCCATGCCAGCGGTGGGGATCCGAACGCCACTCTCGCCGACGTGCTGCCCGATCAGGTGCGCCGGATGCTGCTCGGCTACAACTACTACCCTGATACTAGCGGTCAATACGGAACCCACCAGGCCCTCCTTGACTCGACGACCGCGCTGTTCTTCTTGATTGGACTGGGCTACGCCATGGCCCACCTGCGCCACGAGGGCTACGCCCTGCTGGTCATCTGGTTCTGGTGCATTTTCGTTTTCGCAGGCGTGCTGATCGTAGGGCCGCCCAACGCTCCCCGCCTCCTGGGCGTCTTGCCCGCCATCTGTCTCCTGGCCGGTGTCACTGTCAATCGGGCGGCTCACCGGCTGACGCGATTCCAGTGGCGTGTGGCCTGGTCTCCGGTCTATGGGATGATGTTGCCACTGGTCGCCGTGATCGCTTACGCCAACTACAACGACTACTTCCTCCACTATGTGCCGGATCACAGGGGTACCCACCCACCCACGGCCATCGCCCGCTATCTGGCCGACCATGGCTCATCGCAGATGACCTACCTTTTGGGTGCGCCCCAGATGTCCATCCGCTCCAGCCAGGTAGAACTGCTGGCGCCAACAGCTCAGGGGGTAGACGTGCTCCACCTTGGTGACTACCTTCCGTTGAGGCAGAAGACGGAGGCTGAGGCCGTATATCTGATGATGCCTGACCACACGCAGGCCCTGCCAGTACTGCGGAGCTATTATCCCGATGGGCTCTACGAGGCGTTTCTGGAGGGACCTGGACGCCTACAGTTCGCGACCTTTCGCGTCACGGCGGAGATGGTTATTGCGCACCTGGGCCTCTGGGGGCGCTATTATGGAATCGGTGACGAGGCACCTCTCGTGGCCCAACGGCGAGAGGCAGCCATTGCTTTCCAGGGGCCGACCGACTGGCCTGAGGGCCTGCCTGCACAGTTCCGCGCTGAGTGGCATGGCAGCCTGTACGCTCCCCGCTTCGGATTGTATCGGCTGGGTTTGCAAGGGGCTGGCGAGGGGCAGTTCTGGCTTGATGGGGAGAAGCTTGTCGAGAAGGCAAACGATCAGGTACAGGCTGACGCAGACCGGATCCTGGCCAAGGGCTGGCACGATGTGAGTCTGTCGTACCTGGGGAGTAGCAGTGAACTGTGGCTGGTGTGGGCTCTGCCAGGAAGCGAGGTGCTGGAGGTCGTGCCTCGCGAAATGCTGGGCACGGGCCCTGCCTTCGGCCTGCTGGGCAGCTACTACTCTAGCCCCGATCTATCTGGCCAGCCCGTCGCTCGGCAGGTTGACCCGACTCTGTTCTTCTACCTCAGCCCCTTCCGGCCCTACACCGACCGGAATGTGCCCTTCAGTGTGCACTGGGAGGGGACACTCCATGCGCCGACTTCGGGAACCTACCAATTCGCGCTTCAGGCCCACGAAGGATTGGCTTGGCTGAAGGTGGATGCACAGCTAGTGATAGATGACCGAGGGCCAGCCACGCCTCAGCTTCGCCGGGGCAACTTGAACCTGGAGCAAGGTGAGCACAGCATTGAGGCTGGTTATGTCTGTCCCAGTGGTATTTCTCACATGGTCTACCTCTTCTGGACGCCCCCGGACGGATTTCAAGAGATCATTCCCCCTTCTGTCCTGCGGCCGGCATCAATACCGGCTGGGCCCCTCTAGAGGTTTTCGTATCCAAGGAGGCTTCGCGCATGAACGAACAAAGAGATGATAGATCACTGTGGCTTGTCCTGTCAGCAATTGGGCTCTTTTCCATCTGGTACGTGGCTACAAAGCGGACCCAGAATCCACTGTGGCTGATTATAGCAGCCTTGTCCGTTTTCACTCTGGCTTACCGCTTATATGGCCGCTTTGTCGCCCTCCGCGTGGCCAAAGTGGGTTATGCACCAGACGAACATGACGCTGCTGAGAGCTCGGCCTCCGTATGGACTCTGGGCTACCACTTCGCCGCCATCGCCGGGGCTGGCGCTCTGATCGCGCCCGTAGCCATTGTGCAGTATGGCTTCCTACCGGGCGTGCTATGCGTGCTGGTTGGGGCATGCCTGGCTGGCGCTGTGCACGACTTCGTGGCCCTCTTGGCCGGTGTGAGGTGCGATGGTCGCTCACTCTCTCAGATCGTGCGGGATGAACTGGGGGCCATCGCTACACCAGCTCTGGCTGTGTTACTGCTCCTTACGCTGGTCGCTGTGCTTTCGGCGGTGGCTACCGCCCTGGTGAATCTCCTGGCCGGCAATGCCGGTGCGACCTATGCGCTGGCCCTTACCGTGCCCATGGCCCTGTGCGTGACGTTCTACGCGCGCTTTCTGCGTCCCGGACGTGGCGGAGAAGCGATGGTCGTTGGCCTGGCCCTCTTCACCCTGGCCGTGGTGGCTGGCACGCGGGCTGGAAGCACTGGCTTCATGCTCCTATTCTTGTTGAGCGAGCGAAGCTTGATTGTCCTGCTGGCTGCCTACTGTCTCATCGCTGCTTTGGTCCCTATTGGTGCTCTGTCATTGGTGCGCGGGGCACTCTCAGGCTACCTCATCCTGGTGGCTGTGGGGCTGATGGCAGTTGCAGTGGCCTTTGCCGCTCCGCCCCTTCAGGTCGCTCCGACCACAGCTTTTGTGCGCGGTGGTGGGCCCTTGCTGACTGGCGGAGTCTTTCCCACAGTGGCCATTGTCCTCGCCGCAGGCGCGGTGTCGGGCTTTCACGCGTTGATAGCGTCTGGGCCAACGGCGCGATTAGTGCGCCGCGAGGGCCAGGTTCTGCCCGTCGGTTTTGGGGCCATGCTCTTGGTGGGATTTCTGGCCCTGCTAGTCCTGGCTGTGACGGCGACTTTGTCGCCTGCCGATTTCATGGCCATCAACACCGGGCTGCCACCGGAGAGGATCGCCGAAGCGGTCGGAACACCGCCCCCGAACATCATCCAGTTGAGAGACCAACTAGGCCAGATGGTGGCGGCCAAGCCAGGGGGACTGGTCACCCTGGCCGTCGGCGTTGTTCAGGTGCTCAAGACACTGCCCAAGGCCAAGCCGACCTGGCTCCCCCCTCTGTACCAGGCGGTCAACGTCCTGGCGGCCCTGCTCCTGTTCTCTACACTGGAGGCTGGCGTGCGCGCTACTTGGCTCCTGGTAAGGGAGTGGTCGTTTGCCCCACTCCAGGCTACTGGCCTGCTAGGGGCGCTGGGCCGATTGCCACCGCTTCGCCTGAAAGCCGGCGACTGGCTCAGCATCACCGTGGAATGGAGCAGGGTCTTCGGTGGGCTGCCAATGCCCAAGGCACCGGATCAGGAACGGCCACTCGACCGAACCGGCCTGGGTGGATTATTGGTCATTCTAGTTGTGATCGCCGTCTGGGCTGTGCTCAGCCTGAGCGTGTTCCCGCGCTTTACCGATCCTCTCATTGGCGTAAGCAGTTTGCTTCTGGCCTCCGTCATCCTGTGTCTGGGGACAGCGCTGGTCATGCGCCTGCACAGCGGACGAGCGCGGCTACTGGCACTGGTAACCCTCATTCCTGCTTTGGTCATCCTGCTGATTGGACTGGCCGGGGGTGTTCTCAGCGTGAGAGAGCTGTGGACGCAAGCGAGTGCCCCACGCGCGTTCAGAACCGCTTACCAGGAGCTTCCCTATTTAGCAACACAGCAGGAGTTGATTCCTATCGAGCGGGCCTGGAGCATCGTGCGGGAGATGTCTGCGGACCAGGCTTCTGAGGTTTTCACCTCTGGTGGACGCGATGGGCTGGCCAATGGGCTGAGCGCACGCTTCGGCGATTCAGTGCCGGAGGAGGGGGCTACGCTGGCCAGTCTTGTCGTCGGGCGTGCACGCGCCCTGGCTCTGTGGAGTCGGATGCAGGCGGCTGGCATCGTCTTGGCCATGGCCCTGACACTGTTGGCGGTCGGTAGATCAGCAAGCAGGTGGGTGACCTTGTTTCGGGACACGTCATGAAATCGGGCAAGCGTTTTATCGTATGGTCAGGTGGTCTGGTAAGTCGGTTGGCCCCGGCGCTCTCCGTGGCGGCCTTGGCCCTGGCTGGCCTCGGCCAGGCGAGTCTGGCGGGCGCTCGCCTCCCCCGCTGGCTGTCTGCTCTCTACTCCTTCGTGGCTGGTTTGCTACTGCTAGCCCTGGCCACCCGGAGACCTCGGCGAGCGGCGGCTCCGGGCCGGCGACGATGGCTTGTGCCCGCGATAGGAATGGCGATGGCCCTCCTATGCGCGGTTCTTGCTGTGGGCCAATTCCGACAGAGCGGGGGGTTCGCAACCGGCCTACTTCTCGCTGGGCTGGGTATCGCCGTCGCCGGTGCAGCCTTCGGCCCTCACCCCCCAGCCCCCTCTCCCAAGGCCTGCCCTGAGCATAGTCGAAGGGTTGGGAGAGGGGGAGCTAAGACACGTCTCGGCCTAGCCGAGGTCGTTCTTGTTCTGCTCACAGTCGCAGCCATGTCGGCTGCCAGCCTATTGTGGTGGCAAGATGAGTCCCCCAACCTGGCCCTCGGCCTCAACGCCATAGCCTTCCTATCTGTCCTGTGGATCGCAGTACGCCTCGACCGGCGATCTGGTAGACTGGTAAATCGGGAAACTGGGAAATTGGTGACCGATCTGCCAATTTACCAATCTACCAATCTACCAATCTACCAATACCTTGCTCTAACCCTCATTCTTCTGGCGGCGGTATTTCTGCGCACCTATCGGTTGCTGGACATGCCCTACGGCGTGTGGTACGACGAGGGGGAGGCAGGGCTGGAAGCGGTCGAGATCTACGAGGGTGTGCCCTTCAGCCCCATGGGGCACTATTCGCCCAATAACCCGTCGCTCTTCTTCTACCTGGCCGCTGTAGGCTTTAAGCTCCTCGGCCCCGACCTGTATACGCTACGCCTGGTGACGGCGGCCATCGGCGTGGCGACGGTGGGCGCAGCCTACCTGCTCTTCCGGCTGATTCTGGGCCGTCGGGCCGCCCTGATCGCCGCCGGCCTGCTGGCGGCTTCGAGCTGGCACGTCAATTTCAGCCGCATCGGGATGGGCTACACCACGTTGGTGCCCTTCTTCGAGGTGACGACGCTCTATTTCCTGGTGTGTGGACTTCGCCAGGGGCGCTGGACTGATTTCGCCCTGGGCGGGCTGATGCTGGGCCTGGGGATGTACAGCCACACCAGCTTCCGCTTGTTCCCCCTGGCGGTGGTGATCTATGTCCTCTACGACTTGATCTCGCAGCGTCCCGAGCGACAGCGGCGATTCGCTAGGCTGGTCGTGATGGGCGTAGTCAGCCTCATGGTCTTCGCTCCGCAGGCCGTGTGGGCGGTAAAGCATCACGATGCCTACAGCCGGCGGATGGCGCAGACTTCGTTCCTCGTCGGTCACAACACGCCCCAGTCGGCCATTCGGGCGCTGAAGAATAATGTAGAGAAGCACGCTCTCATGTTTAACCTGCGCGGTGACTACAATGGGCGGCACAACCTCCCAGGCGCGCCGCAGTTGGACGCGGTCTCAGCCGCACTATTCGTACTGGGGGCTGGGTACAGCCTGTATCGCTGGCGCAGTTCCTCTTACTTCCTGCTGGTGGCCTGGTTCGCCATCACCATGCTGGCCGGTGTGTTGTCGCTGTGGTGGGAAGCACCCCAGGCGGCACGCACCATCGGTGCCATCCCGGCCGTCTATGGTATGGCCGCCGTCCCCCTCGCTCTAACCTGGCAATCGTTTCATGGCAAGCGCAGGATACCTGCGGTACTGGCAACGCTAGCTGTCGGGATGCTGCTCCTGGCAGCCTTCTACCTGAACTACGGCCGCTATTTCAACCAGCAGCACCAGAACCCCGAGGTGTTCCACGCCTTCTCCACACCAGATACAGCTATCGCCCGTTACGTGCAGGCTGTGGGAGAAGAGCGTTATCGGTTCTATTTGCAGAACCAGCTCACGCCTGTCTATCGCTTCCTGACCTACCATCCAGGCGGAGGAGTAGACCGCCGCGAGGACTTCTTCCTAGCCGTGGATCACCTGCCAGTTCGTGGGGCCGTTGAGCGGGATGTGATGTACGTGCTGGAGCCTTGGCGCGTGGCCCTTCCCCTGGAGTCCTTTCTGCGCTATTACCCCCTGGGCGTCTACGAGGAGATCGAGGATCCCTTCGGCAAAACTATGTTCTACTCCTTCAGTGTGAAGAAGGAGGATGTGAGCGCTATCCAGGGCTTGGTGGGCCGTTATTACAAGGGAGCAAGGGAGCAAGGGGAACTCGTCCTGGAACGCAAAGAGCCCCAGGTTAGCTTCGACTGGGGATTAGAAACACCTTTGCCCGTGCCCTTCAGCGTTGCTTGGGAAGGGACGATCTTCATCCCTCAGTCGGGCACCTATGCCCTTGGCACCAGGTCAGCAAGCCCATCACAGGTTCGTTTTGATGGGAGAGTAGTCGTTGACAATCCAGGCCAGCAAGGCAGCGAGATGGGGCTAGTGGAGGGCAGTTTAATCACCGTCAAGGGATGGCATTCCCTTGAGGTCAACTGCTTCGATTGTGCC